>NZ_SSXE01000133.1 GCF_021699195.1 Nonomuraea sp. MG754425
GGCGTCCGTGCTCGACTCCGAGCAGAGCGACCCGCAGAAGCTGTCGCTGTCGGAGGCGTTCCCGAAGCGGAAGGTGACGGCGGCCGGGGCCACGTTCACCAGGGTCAAGGCCGACATGGAGACGACCTGCGACAAGGCGGCCACGGGCGCGTTCGCCGACGCGCTCAAGGGCCGGAAGTGCACCCGCGTGCTCCGGGCCACGTACGTCGACGGCAAGCGCCGCTACGCCGTCACCACGGGCATCGCCGTGCTGCCGGACAACGACGCCGCCACCGCCGCGGACCAGGCGAAGAGCCTGTCGCACAACGTCTGGTTCCGCCCCCTGCCCGGCCCCGCGGGATCGGGCGGCGACCGGGTGCACATCGCGGGCGGCTACGCGGCGGGCCTGGTGTGGGGCCGCTACATCGTCTTCAGCTACGCCACCCACGCCGACGGCCACACCCCGGCGGCCGACGACAAGACGTTGCCCAAGGTCAGCGGCGCGTTCCGGGACGAGACCTCACTCGTGCTCGAACGCCGGGTCACCAAGGGCTGAGGCCGTCCGCACTCGCCGCGTGGCCAGGGCCCGCGCGGCGAGTTCCGCGTCCGGCGGGTAGCCGACCTCCTCCAGGCACAACCCGTGCGCGGGCGCGACGTGCACCCCCGAGTCGCGTACGGCCCGCACCAGCACCTGGCCGGGCCACTCGGCGGGCCGCCGCCCGTCACCGGCCGCGAGCAGCGACCCGACCAGCGCCCGCACCATCGAGTGGCAGAACGCGTCGGCCACGACCGTCGCCTCCAGCACCCCGTCGGGCCGCCTGACCCACGCCAGCCGCTGCAGCTCCCTGATCGTCGTGGCCCCTTCGCGCCTCTTGCAGAACGCCGCGAAGTCGTGCTCGCCGACCAGCCGGGCGGCGGCCGCGTTCATCAGGCCGAGGTCCAGCGGACGGTTGTGCCAGACCACCTCGTGCCGCAGCAGCGGATCGGCGCCGCCGGGAGCGTCGCTCACCCGGTAGGCGTAGCGCCGGAACATCGCCGAGAAGCGGGCGTCGAAGCCCTCAGGGGCCACGGAGACCCGCTGAACCCGCACATCCGACTCCAGGACCCCACCGAGCCGTCGGACGAGCGCAGCGAGCCGCTCATCGACGCTCAAGGGCCCCCGGTTGCCGTCGAGCTCGCCCAGAGACGCCTCGGGCACGTCCACGTGGGCCACCTGCCCCCGCGCGTGCACGCCCGCGTCGGTGCGCCCGGCCACGGTCAGCGCGGCCGGGTCGTCGAGGCGCAGGATCCGGCCGAGCGCCTGCTCGATCTCCCCCTGGACCGTACGCAGCCCCGGCTGCCTGGCCCACCCCGAGAAGCCGGTCCCGTCGTACGCCAGGTCGAGGCGGAGCCGTACCACGATGATCCTCCCTGAAACGGAAAACGGGCCCGGACCCCCGTGAGGGGATGCGGACCCGTCTTCAACCAGCCTGTGCCTGAAAGGTCAGGCCTCGTCCTTCTTCGCCTCGGGAGCCTCGGCCGGAGCCTCTGCGCCCTCGGTCTTGCTCTCCTCGGCCTTGGCCTCGGCGGCCTCCTCGGCGACGGCCTCGGGGGCCTCTGCCTTGGTCTCCTCCTCCGCCGGAGCGGCGGGGGCGTCGGCCGGGGCCTCGGCGCGGCGGGTGGTGACGCCGTTCAGCGGCTCGGTCACCAGCTCGATGACCGCCATCGGGGCGTTGTCGCCCTTACGCGCGCCGATCTTGGTGATCCGGGTGTAGCCGCCGGGCCGCTCGGCGAAGGTCACCGCGAGCTCGGTGAACAGGTGGTGCACGACGCCCTTGTCCCGGACGACGGTCAGCACCTGACGCCGGTTGTGGATGTCGCCCTTCTTCGCCTTGGTGATCAGGCGCTCGGCCAGCGGACGCAGGCGCTTGGCCTTCGTGACCGTGGTACGGATCTTGCCGTGGCGGAACAGATCGGTGGCCAGGTTGGCCAGGATCAGCCGCTCGTGCGCCGGGCTGCCGCCAAGACGTGCACCCTTGGTGGGCTTGGGCATGTCATCTCTCCTTGGGGTTCACCCGCCCCGGCCGTGCCAGGTACCGGGATCGGGCCGCCAGGCCCCCGCTTCGGGGGCCCGCGCTAACTGGGTGTCAGTACTGCTCGGTCTCGACGTACGCGCTGTCGTCGTCGTCGTAGCCGCCACCGGCCACCGCGCTCGGGTCGAACCCGGGCGGGGAGTCCTTCAGCGCCAGCGACATCTCGTGCAGCTTCTGCTTGACCTCTTCGATCGACTTGGCGCCGAAGTTGCGGATGTCGAGCAGGTCCTGCTCGCTGCGGGCGACGAGCTCACCCACGGTGTGGATGCCCTCGCGCTTGAGGCAGTTGTAGGAGCGGACGGTGAGGTTCAGCTCCTCGATCGGCAGCGCCAGATCGGCGGCCAGGGCCGCGTCGGTCGGCGACGGGCCGATGTCGATGCCCTCGGCCTCGACGTTGAGCTCACGGGCCAGGCCGAAGAGCTCGACGAGGGTCTTGCCGGCGGAGGCCACCGCGTCGCGGGGCTTCATCGCGGGCTTGGTCTCGACGTCGAGGATGAGACGGTCGAAGTCGGTGCGCTGCTCGACTCGGGTCGCCTCGACCTTGTAGGTGACCTTGAGCACCGGGGAGTAGATCGAGTCGATCGGAATCCGGCCGATCTCCTGGCCCGGCTGCTTGTTCTGGGCGGCGGAGACGTAGCCGCGACCGCGCTCGACGGTCAGCTCCATCTCCAGCTTCGCCTTGCCGTTGAGCGTGGCGATGCGCAGCTCGGGGTTGTGCACCTCGACACCGGCCGGCGGCGCGATGTCGGCGGCGGTGACCTCACCCGGGCCCTGCTTGCGCAGGTACATCACGACCGGCTCGTCGTGCTCGGAGGAGACGACCAGTTCCTTGAGGTTGAGGATGATGTCGGTGACGTCTTCCTTGACCCCGGGGACGGTCGAGAACTCGTGCAGCACGCCCTCGATGCGAATGCTCGTCACGGCCGCGCCCGGAATGGACGACAGCAGCGTGCGGCGCAGCGAGTTGCCGATGGTGTAGCCGAAACCCGGCTCCAGCGGCTCGATGACGAACCGGGACCGGGTCTCCTCGATCGACTCTTCGAGAAGAGTCGGGCGCTGAGCGATCAGCATGTTGGGATCTCCCCTTTTTCGTGTGGCGCCCGCTATATGACGCCACTCCGATAAACAGCCTAGTCGGGGTACGGCATGCCGTACCCCGACCGGACGAGTGACTACTTACTTCGAGTAGTACTCGACGATGAGCTGCTCCTGGACCTGGGTGTCGATCTGCTGGCGAACCGGCAGTTGGTGAACCAGGACGCGGAGCTTGTCCGGCACGACGCCGAGCCACGCGGGAACCGTGCGCTCGCCGGCGGTGGCGCGGGCCACCTCGTACGGCAGCAGGCTGCGCTTGGTCTCGCGGACCTCGATGATGTCGTGCTCGCGAACGCGGTACGACGGGATGTCCACCTTCTTGCCGTTCACGAGGAAGTGCCCGTGACGGACCTGCTGGCGGGCGGCGTCACGCGACTGCGCGAAACCGGCGCGGTAGACGACGTTGTCGAGACGGCTCTCCAGGATCTGGAGCAGCACCTCGCCCGACTTGCCCGTCCGGCCCGCGGCCTCCTCGTAGTAGTTGTGGAACTGCTTCTCGAGGACGCCGTAGATGCGGCGGGTCTTCTGCTTCTCGCGAAGCTGAAGCTGGTACTCGGACTCCTTGGGACGTCCGCGACCGTGCTCACCCGGCGGGTAAGGACGGATCTCAATGGGGCACTTGGCGGACTCGCACTTGCTGCCCTTGAGGAAGAGCTTGGTCTTCTCCCGGCGGCACAGCTTGCAGTCCGCGCCCGTGTAACGAGCCATTTCTCACTATCTCCTGGGCTAATTCAGACGCGGCGGCGCTTCGGCGGCCGGCAACCGTTGTGCGGAACCGGGGTGACGTCCTGGATCGAGCCCACTTCGAGGCCGGTGGCCTGCAGCGAGCGGATCGCGGTCTCACGGCCGGAGCCCGGACCCTTGACGAAGACGTCGACCTTGCGCATGCCGTGCTCCATGGCGCGGCGAGCGGCGTTCTCGGCGGCCATCTGGGCGGCGAACGGGGTGGACTTACGGGAGCCCTTGAAACCCACGTGGCCGGCGCTGGCCCAGGAGATCACGTTCCCGTTCGGGTCGGTGATCGAGACGATCGTGTTGTTGAACGTGCTCTTGATGTGGGCGTGCCCGTGAGCGACGTTCTTCTTCTCCTTGCGGCGCACCTTCTTCGGCGCGCCCTGGCGGCTCTTAGGAGGCATACTTTGCCTTCACTCCTGAGGTCTTCGGTCCCGCGGCTGCGTGGACTACTTCTTACCGGGCTTCTTCTTGCCGGCGACGGTCTTCTTCTTGCCCTTGCGGGTGCGCGCGTTGGTCTGCGTGCGCTGACCGTGCACGGGCAGGCCCTTGCGGTGCCGGATGCCCTGGTAGCAACCGATTTCGATCTTGCGACGGATGTCGGCCTGGACCTCGCGGCGCAGGTCACCCTCGATCTTGTAGTTCGCCTCGATGTAGTCACGCATCGGGACGAGCTCAGTGTCGGTGAGCTGGTGCACACGCATGTCGCCGCTCACACCGGTCGCCTCGAGGATCTCGTGGGCGCGGGTGCGGCCGATTCCGTAGATGTAGGTGAGAGCGATCTCCAGCCGCTTCTCGCGGGGGAGGTCGACGCCAACCAGGCGAGCCATGGTCGGGCATTCTCCTTCTTTTTGGCGGAGGTCTTACGCCGCACTACCCCTCCCCAATGCCCGGGGTGAGGGCCCCGGCCTCCGACCGGGGGTCTCCAGAACGGTTCGAACCCGACGTGCGGGCCCGCCTGTCCAGGTGTGAGACGCGACTACTGATGCAGGCTCCTCATACGTCGAGCCCGCACCCTTCCGGGGCGGACTCGGAGAAGCCTTGCGGCGACTAACCCTGACGCTGCTTGTGGCGCAGGTTGTCGCAGATCACCATGACGCGACCGTGCCGGCGAATCACCTTGCACTTGTCGCAGATCTTCTTGACGCTCGGCTTTACCTTCATTGTCCTTCGTGTCCTCAGACGTCTTTACTTGTATCGGTAGACGATCCGCCCGCGACTCAGGTCGTAGGGGCTCAGTTCAACGACAACCCTGTCGTCCGGCAGAATTCGGATGTAGTGCATCCGCATCCGTCCGCTGATGTGGGCCAGGACTTTGTGGCCGTTGTCGAGCTGCACCCGGAACATGGCGTTCGGGAGCGATTCGACCACAGTGCCCTCGATCTCGATGGCGCCGTCTTTCTTGGCCAAAATTCCTCGCGTTTCACTGATCGGTCGTCTGAGGCTCCGGTTCACTACGCAGCCGCGACCTTCACGCTTCGAAGAGAGCGACGGCCGACAAAGAACCGTCGACGCGTGATAAGTCATAGTGAGCCGACTAAGGAGTGTACGACACCTGAGCCCAAAACGCGAAACGCGTGCCAGGTGTCCTGACACAACCACGATTGAGTGTACCCCACACCCCAACCCGACCGCCCCACGTGCGGCGCGGCGCCCGCCGGAGACCCCACGGCGGGCCGGCCGTGTCCCGGCCCTAGGTGCGCTTCGGCTGATTGTTCCCGAAGACGGTGCTCACCAGCAGGATCACGCCCCACGGGCCCATCACCCACAGCGGCCACGGGTAGATCGCATGACCCGACGTGATGGTCACGATCAGCCAGATCACCCAGTTGATGCCGCTGGCCGCCGCCCAGGCGCTCCAGGCCGCCACCATGCCGGAGTGCATGCCCTTCCGATCCGGCACCGGCGTCTCGGCAGCCTTGACCGGCAGGTTCCGCAGGTCGACGTCGGGCAGGTCGACCGTGAGCCTGGCCAGCTCAGCGTAGGTCTTGCACTTGTAGAGGCTCTCGAGCCGCTCGTTGAACTCGTCCATCGTGATGCGACCCTGCGCGGTGTGTTCGCGGAGGATGGCGGCGACCCGGTCACGGTCGGCGTCGGAGGCACGCATCTCGGGGCTGTTGGCCATCCCACCCACTCCCGGCTAGTTGTGCGATTGCGCCAGGCGCGATTCGCCCCCATCTAGGGCGGTAAGCACCCAAGGACCATTATGTGTCACCGCGACGCTGTGTTCGAAGTGTGCGGAGTGCTTGCCGTCGATCGTCACCACGGTCCAGTCGTCGGCCAGCACGCGGGTGCGCTCGGTGCCCAGGTTCACCATGGGCTCGATGGCCAGGCACATGCCCTCTTCGAGCGTCGGGCCCCGGCCGGGCTTGCCGTGGTTGGCGATCCAGGGGTCCATGTGCATCTCGGTGCCGATGCCGTGGCCGCCGTACTCCGGAGGAATGCCGTAGCGGCCCTGAGACTTCACGTACCGCTCGATCTCGTGGCCGATGTCGGACAGGTGCCGTCCGGGCTTCAGCGCGGCGATGCCGCGCCACATGGCCTCCTCGGTGACCCGCATCAGCTCGGCCAGCTTCGGGTCCACCTCGCCCACCGGGACGGTGACGGCGGAGTCGCCGTGCCAGCCCTCCAGGATCGCGCCGCAGTCGATCGAGATGACGTCGCCCTCGCGCAGCTTGCGGGCGTCGGTGGGGATGCCGTGCACCACCTCGTCGTTGACCGACGCGCAGATCGTGGCGGGAAAGCCCTGGTAGCCCTTGAACGACGGGATCGCGCCCTCGCCCCTGATCGCCTTCTCGGCGATGACGTCGAGGTCGAGCGGCGTCATGCCGGGCTCCACCGACCGCTTCAGCAGGTCGAGCGTGCGCCCGACCACCAGGCCCGCCCCGCGCATCTTCTCGAGCTGCTCCGGCGACTTGATCTGGATGCCGTGTCTGTTACGTCTGAACATCTTCCGCCCCCCTGGGTCTCAACGGGCCGCAGCGGGGGCCCCATTCCCCCCACAATAGCCGCGAGGTGGCACGGAAACCCGTGCCACCTCCGCAAATCGGTCGTATGGGCTAACCCAGGAACGGCCGGATCGCGTCCATGGCCCGCTGAGTGACCTCCTCGACCGGCCCTGTCGCGTCAACGCCCACGAGGATGCCCTCGTCGGCGTAGTAGGACACCAGCGGCGACGTCTGCACCTGGTAGACCTCCAGGCGGTGCCTGACGGTCTCCTCCTTGTCGTCGTCCCGCTGGAACAGCGCGCCCCCGCACGCGTCGCACTTGTCATCCTTCTTGTCGTCGAACTCGACGTGCCAGATGCGGCCGCACTGGCTGCAGGTGCGCCGGCCGGCGAGCCGCCTGACCACCTCGTCGTCGTCCACGACAAGCTCGAGTACGAGATCGAGCGCCTGGCCCCAGTCCTTGAGCATGTCGCGCAGGATCTCCGCCTGTGCGACGTTCCTCGGGAAGCCGTCGAGCAGGAACCCGTCCTGCGCGTCGTCCTCGGACAGACGGTCGCGGACCATGGCGATGGTGACCTCGTCGGGCACCAGGTCGCCACGGTCCATGTACGTCTTGGCCAGCTTGCCAAGGTCCGTGCCGCCCGAGACGTTGGCACGGAAGATGTCCCCTGTCGATATTTTCGGGATGGACAGGTTCGATGCGATGTACTGGGCCTGTGTCCCCTTACCCGCTCCGGGGGGCCCGACCAGAACGAGACGCACTACCGCAGGAAACCTTCGTAGTTACGCTGCTGAAGCTGGCTCTCGATCTGCTTAACCGTGTCCAGGCCGACGCCTACCATGATCAGAATACTCGTCCCTCCGAACGGGAAGTTCTGGCTCGCACCGGACACCGCCAGCGCGACGATCGGGACCATGGAGATCAGGCCCAGATAGAGCGAGCCAGGCGCGGTCAGACGAGTGAGCACGAAGTTCAGGTATTCAGCCGTCGGCCGGCCGGGGCGGATGCCCGGAATGAAACCACCGTACTTCTTCATGTTGTCGGCGACTTCAGTGGGGTTGAAGGTAATCGACACGTAGAAGTACGTGAAGAAGATGATCAGCAGGAAGAACGTGGCCATGTAGATGGGCGTGTCGCCGGTGGCCAGGTTCTGCGAGATCCAGGTGATCACCGCGTTGTCGCTCGTCTGGAAGAGCGAGGTGATGAGCTGCGGCAGGTAGAGCAGGGACGACGCGAAGATCACCGGGATGATGCCGGCCTGGTTGACCTTCAGCGGGATGTAGGTGGAAGTGCCGCCGTACATCCTGCGGCCGACCATCCGCTTGGCGTACTGCACCGGGATGCGCCGCTGCGCCTGCTCGACGAAGACCACCGCGGCGATCATGAACACGCCGACCACCATGACGACCGCGAAGGTGAACTTGTTGGCCGAGAAGATGTTGGCCAGCTCGGAGGGGAAGACCGCGACGACCTGGGTGAAGATCAGGATGGACATGCCGTTGCCGACGCCCCGGTCGGTGATGAGCTCGCCGAGCCACATGATCACCGACGTGCCGGCGGTCATGATGATCACCATCGTCACGATCATGAAGATGTTGTCGGGGTCGAGCAGCACTTCCTGCTGGCAGTTCGGGAAGAGCTGGCCGGTGCGGGCCAGAGCGATGAAGGCGGTGGACTGCAGGATCGCGAGGCCGATCGTCAGATAACGCGTATACTGCGTGATCTTCGTCTGGCCGGACTGGCCTTCCTTCTTCAGCGCTTCGAGTCGCGGAATGACCACGACGAGCAGCTGAAGGATGATGCTCGCGGTGATGTACGGCATGATGCCCAGCGCGAACACCGAAAGTTTCAGCAACGCACCGCCGCTGAAGAGCTGGACCATCCCGTAGATGTTGCCGGTGTCGCCACTACGCGCCTGGTCGAAACAGGCGGCGAGGTTCTGGACGTGGACTCCCGGGGTCGGAAGAACCGAACCCAGACGGAAAAGCGCGATGATGCCCAGGGTGAAGAGCAACTTCTTGCGCAGGTCCGGTGTCCGGAACGCCCGGGTAAACGCGGTCAGCACGGTCCCTCCTGCGCGCCTTTACGGCGGTGTGAGTTAGCGATGGTGCGGGGATCTGCCATCTGAAGTCTCATTGTCAAACGAGCCGGACAGAAGCCTGCCGTCTCGCGAACTCTAACGCACTACGGGCGTGGGGGCCCATTGTCAAAGCCCCCACGCCTCGTCATAGCGTTACTACAGCTCGGTAACGGAACCACCGGCGGCGGCGATCTTCTCCTTCGCGGCGGACGAGAAGGCGTGAGCCGTAACGTTCACCGCGACTGAGATCTCACCGGTGCCGAGCACCTTCACGAGCTGGTTCTTGCGAACAGCACCCTTGGCGACCAGATTCTCGACGGTGACCTCGCCACCCTCGGGGAACAGCTCGCCGAGCCTGTCGAGGTTGACGACCTGGTAGGTCGTCTTGAACAGGGCGTTGGAGAAGCCCTTGAGCTTCGGCAGACGCCTCTGCAGCGGCACCTGGCCACCCTCGAAACCGAGGGGAACCGTCGTACGGGCGTGGCTGCCCTTGGTGCCGCGACCGGACGTCTTGCCCTTGGACGCCTCGCCGCGGCCCTTGCGGACCTTCGACTTGTTGGCGCCGGGGGCCGGACGCAGGTCGTGAATCTTGAGCGGAGCCTTGTCAGTCATGACTAGTCGACCTCTTCCACCTCGACGAGGTGCGTCACCACGGAGACCATCCCGCGAATCTCGGGCCGGTCCTCCTTGACGACGACGTCGCCGATTCGCTTCAGGCCAAGCGAACGCAGCGAGTCACGCTGGTTCTGCTTGCCACCGATCTTCGAGCGAACCTGAGTGATCTTCAGGCGTGCCATGACTAGCTCACCGCCTTCGCCGCCGCCGCCTCGGCCAGACCCTCGGCGCGAGCCTTGAGCATGGAGGGCGGAGCGACGTCCTCGATCGGCAGGCCACGGCGGGCGGCGATCTCCTCGGGGCGCGACAGGCCCTTCAGAGCCGCCACGGTGGCGTGCACGATGTTGATCGGGTTGTCCGAGCCGAGCGACTTGGACAGCACGTCGTGGATGCCGGCGCACTCCAGCACCGCGCGCACCGGGCCGCCGGCGATGACGCCGGTACCGGCCGAGGCCGGACGCAGGAAGACGACACCGGCCGCCTCCTCGCCCTGCACGGTGTGCGGGATGGTGCCCTGGATCCGCGGCACCTTGAAGAAGTGCTTCTTGGCCTCTTCGACGCCCTTGGCGATGGCCGCGGGCACTTCCTTGGCCTTGCCGTATCCGACGCCGACCAGGCCGTTGCCGTCACCGACGATGACGAGGGCGGTGAAGCTGAAGCGACGACCACCCTTCACGACCTTGGCCACTCGGTTGATCTTCACTACGCGCTCGATGTACGAGACGCCCTTGTCGGCGGCGCCACCGCGGCGATCGTCACGACGGTCCCGCCGCTCGCCACCGGTGCCGCCACCGCGACGCGGAGCTGCAGCCATCAGTGGTTCCTCATCTCAATTGCGGTCATCAGAATTCGAGCCCACCTTCGCGGGCGCTGTCCGCCAGAGCGGCGATGCGCCCGGCGTAGCGGTTGCCACCGCGGTCGAAGACGACCTGGGTGATCCCGGCTTCCTTGGCCCGCTGAGCGAGGAGCTCGCCGACCTTCTTCGCCTTCTCGGTCTTGTCCGCCTCGAGCGTGCGCAGCGAGACGTCCATGGTGGAGGCGCTCACCAGCGTGTGACCGACCGAGTCGTCCACGATCTGGACGAACATGTGACGGGTCGAGCGGTTGACGACCAGGCGCGGACGCGCGGCCGTGCCGACGACGAACTTGCGGACGCGGCGGTGCCGGCGGGCCCGCGAGACGGCGCGAGCAGCCGTGTGCTTGCCGAACGCAGTCTTCGGAGCCATGCCTACTTACCAGCCTTTCCGACCTTGCGGCGGATCTGTTCGCCCTGGTAGCGCACGCCCTTGCCCTTGTACGGGTCAGGCTTGCGCAACTTGCGGATGTTGGCCGCGACCTCGCCGACCTTCTGCTTGTCGATGCCGTCCACGTGGAACAGGGTCGGCTTCTCGACGCGGAAGGTGACGCCCGCGGGGGCGTCGACGACGACCGGGTGGCTGAAGCCCAGTGAGAACTCCAGCTGCGTCGGGCCCTTGGCCTGAACGCGGTAACCGACACCGACGATCTCAAGGCTCTTGGAGTAGCCCTGGGTGACGCCCTGCACCATGTTGGCGATCAACGTCCGGGACAGGCCGTGCAGCGCACGGACCTTGTTCTCGTCGTTGGGCCGGCTGACGGCGACAGCGCCGTCGTCGTCGCGCGCCACCTTGATGGGCTCCGCCACCGTGTGGGTGAGCGTGCCCTTCGGACCCTTTACCTGGACATCCTGGCCGCTGATCGTGATGTCTACGCCATTCGGCACAGGGATGGGCAGCCGTCCGATTCTCGACATGCTGTGTTCCTCCCCTCTACCAGACGTAGGCGAGGACTTCCCCGCCCACACCACGCTTGCCGGCCTGCTTGTCGGTCATGAGGCCGTGGGACGTCGAGATGATCGCGACGCCCAGTCCGCCCAGGACTCGAGGCAGGTTGTCCTTCTTCGCATAAACCCGCAGACCGGGCTTGGAAACCCGGCGCAGGCCCGCGAGCGATCGCTCACGGGTAGGCCCGAACTTGAGCTCCACCACGAGGTTCTTGCCAACCTTGGCGTCTTCGACGGTCCAAGCCTGGATGTAACCCTCCTGCTGGAGGATCTCGGCGATGTGCGCCTTGATCTTCGAGTACGGCATCGACACGCTGTCGTGGTACGCCGAATTCGCGTTGCGCAGACGCGTGAGCATGTCTGCGATCGGGTCGGTCATCGTCATGGCCAGTGGCCTTCCTCGCCGCGGTTTCCAGTCGGTGAAGCAGTTTTGCCGGTCGAGTCCGCCTTGCGGCTACCTCGCCCCTGCTCTACCGGTGGACCTTCGGCGCGGTCACGAACGCCTCCCGGGGGAGACGTCCTGTCTTGTACTGAAAAATATGTGTGCCTGAGTGGGCGGCACAGGGCCGCCCACCAGGTTACCTACCAGCTCGACTTGGTGATGCCGGGCAGCTCGCCCCGGTGCGCCATCTCGCGGAAGCACACGCGGCAGAGCCCGAACTTGCGGTAGACGGCGCGGGGCCGGCCACAACGCGAGCAACGGGTGTACGCCCGGACCTCGAACTTCTGCTTGCGCCCCGCCTTGGCGATCAGCGACTTCTTCGCCATTGGATCAGGCCTCCTTGAACGGGAAGCCGAGGAGCTTCAGCAGCGCCCGGCCCTGGTCGTCGGTCTTCGCGGTGGTCACGACCGTGATGTCCATGCCCCGCGGCCGGTCGACCTTGTCCTGGTCGACCTCGTGGAACATGACCTGCTCGGTCAGGCCGAAGGTGTAGTTGCCGTTGCCGTCGAACTGCTTCGGCGACAGACCGCGGAAGTCCCGGATACGGGGCAGGGCCAGCGCGAGCAGCCGGTCGAGGAACTCCCACATCCGGTCGCCGCGCAGCGTGACGTGCGCGCCGATCGGCATGCCCTCGCGCAGCTTGAACTGCGCGATGGACTTGCGGGCCCGGACGACGGCCGGCTTCTGACCGGTGATCGAGGTGAGGTCGCGGACGGCGCCCTCGATCAGCTTGGAGTCGCGAGCGGCCTCGCCGACACCCATGTTGACCTTGATCTTGGTGAGCGCCGGGATCTCCATGACGTTCTGGATGCCGAACTGCTCGCGAAGCTGGGCCGCGATCTCCTCGCGGTACTTCGTCTTGAGTCGCGGCGTGGGGCGCTCGGTCTCAGTGGTCGTGGCAGTCATCAGCTGTCCTCACCCGTCTCGTCGGCCTTCTTCTCGTCGGCCTTCGTGTCGGCGGGCTTGTCGTCCTTGAGCTTCTTCACGTTCGAGACGTGGATCGAAGCCTCCATGGTCTGCACGCCGCCGGTCTTGGCGCCGCGCGGACCCTGGTGGGTCTCCTTGGTGTGCTTCTTGATCATGTTGATGCCCTCGACCACCACGCGGTCCTCGCGCGGGAGAGCGGCGATCACACGGCCCTTGGCACCCTTGTCCTTGCCCGCGATGACCTGAACCAGGTCACCCTTCTTCACATGCAGCGACTTCGGCATCACAGCACCTCCGGCGCGAGCGAGATGATCCGCATGAACTTCTTGTCACGCAGCTCGCGGCCCACCGGGCCGAAGATACGGGTGCCACGAGGGTCACCGCTGTCCTTGATGATGACGGCGGCGTTCTCGTCGAAGCGGATGTAGGAGCCGTCGGGCCGGCGGCGCTCCTTGACCGTGCGGACGATGACGGCCTTGACCACGTCGCCCTTCTTGACGCCCGTGCTGCCCGGCAGCGCGTCCTTGACTGTGGCGACGATGACGTCACCGATACCCGCGTAGCGTCGGCCCGAGCCACCGAGAACGCGGATGCAAAGGATCTCCTTCGCGCCCGTGTTGTCGGCGACCTTGAGCCGCGACTCCTGCTGGATCACGTTTACAACTCCTGTTAGTCGCGCCGGTTCTCATTTCTGAGCCTGGCGGAACCTGTCATTGTCTTGTTCCCACGGCCACAACACCCTCAGGGCGCCGCACCGCAGGCGACGCGGGGCTTGCCGCCCCGCGTCCTTGGACGCCGTCATGGGGGCTCTCAGAGCCCCCACGAGGCGCGGTACATCCGATCCGGCCTTACTTGGCCTTCTCGAGGATCTCCACGACCCTCCACCGCTTGGTGGCGGAGATGGGACGGGTCTCCATCAGCAGCACGCGGTCGCCGACGCCGCAGGCGTTGGCCTCGTCGTGCGCCTTGTACTTGGTCGTACGGCGGATGACCTTGCCGTACAGACGGTGCTTGACGCGGTCCTCGACGGCGACGACGACGGTCTTGTCCATCTTGTCGCTGACGACGAGGCCCTCACGCACCTTGCGGAAGTTCCGCTGCGCGCCGGTCTCGGCGGTCTCGGCAGTCTCGGTGGTCTCGGTCTCAGCCATCGCTCGTCTCCTTCTCGACCGTGACGATGCCCAGCTCGCGCTCGCGCATCACGGTGTAGATACGGGCGATCTCGCGGCGGACGGCGCGCAGCCGCCCGTGGCTCTCCAACTGACCGGTCGCCGCCTGGAAACGAAGGTTGAACAGTTCTTCCTTCGCCTCCTTCAGCTTCTGGACGAGAGTGTCCTCGTCCTCGAGCCGCAGCTCGCCGGCGGTCAGGCCCTTAGCCATCACGCCTCACCCACTTCACGCTTAACGATCTTGCACTTCATCGGCAGCTTGTGGATCGCGCGCTGAAGCGCCTCGCGCGCGATCGGCTCCGCCACGCCGGACAGCTCGAACATCACGCGTCCGGGCTTGACGTTGGCGATCCACCACTCCGGAGAACCCTTACCGGAACCCATGCGGGTCTCGGCCGGCTTCTTGGTGAGCGGACGGTCGGGGTAGATGTTGATCCACACCTTGCCGCCACGGCGGATGTGACGGGTCATGGCGATACGAGCGGACTCGATCTGACGGTTGGTCACGTAAGAGTGCTCAACAGCCTGAATGCCGAACTCGCCGAACACGACCCTGGTGCCGCCCTTGGCGGCTCCGCTGCGGTCAGGCCGGTGCTGCTTACGGTGCTTGACCCTGCGCGGGATCAGCATGGTCAGCTCCCTTCAGCACCCGGCTGCGCAGCCGGGCCGGTCTCGGGGGCGGCCTGAGCGGCCGCCTCGGTACGGGGGGCGCGGCCACCGCCACCACGGCGGGGGCGGTCACCGCCACCACGGCGAGGACGGTCGCCGCCGCCACCGCGGCGGTCGTCACGCTCGCGACGCTGGCCGGCACGAGCACCGGCGGCGGCCGCCTCGCGCTCGGCGCGGCTCGTCGGAGCCTCACCCTTGTAGATCCAGACCTTCACGCCGATGCGGCCGAAGGTGGTGCGGGCCTCGTAGAAGCCGTAGTCGATGTCCGCGCGGAGGGTGTGCAGCGGCACGCGGCCCTCGCGGTAGAACTCCGACCGCGACATCTCGGCGCCGCCCAGACGACCGGAGCACTGGACACGGATGCCCTTGGCGCCGGACTTCATGGCCGACTGCATCGCCTTACGCATGGCACGGCGGAACGAGACACGGCTGGAGAGCTGCTCGGCCACGCCCTGCGCGACGAGCTGCGCGTCGATCTCGGGGTTCTTCACCTCGAGGATGTTGAGCTGGACCTGCTTCTTGGTCAGCTTCTCCAGGTCGCCGCGGATGCGGTCCGCCTCGGCGCCGCGCCGGCCGATCACGATGCCCGGACGCGCGGTGTGGATGTCCACCTGCACGCGATCCGTGGTGCGCTCGATCTCGACCTTGGAGATGCCGGCCCGCTCCATGCCCTTCTGCAGCATGCGGCGGATCGCGACGTCCTCTGCGACGTACGACTTGTACAGCTTGTCGGCGTACCACCGGCTCTTGAAGTCGGTCGTGATGCCGAGGCGGAACCCGTGCGGGTTAACCTTCTGGCCCACTATCGGGTCCTTCCCTTCGGCTCGCGGGACTCCACGATCACGGTGATGTGGCTCGTCCGCTTGTTGATCCGATAGGCGCGACCCTGTGCACGCGGGCGGAACCGCTTCAGCGTCGGGCCCTCGTCGACCCAGGCCCGGCTGACGACGAGCGTCTGCGGGTCGAGGTCGAAGTTGTGCTCGGCGTTCGCCAACGCACTGTTGAGCACCTTGTAGATCGGCTCGCTCGCCGACTGGGGAGCGAACTGCAGCACGGCCTGCGCCTCCGAAGCGGGCAGCCCGCGAATGAGGTCCACCACGCGGCGGGCCTTCTGGGGCGTGACACGGACGAACCGCGCCTGAGCCCTGGCTTCCATCGCCTTCTCCTACTTTCGGGACGCTTACCGCCGGCTGCGGCGGTCTTCCTTGACGTGGCTGCGGAACGTACGCGTCGGGGCGAACTCTCCGAGCTTGTGACCGATCATCGACTCGGTGATGAACACCGGGACGTGCTTGCGGCCGTCGTGCACGGCGATCGTGTGCCCGAGCATGTCGGGAACGATCATGGAGCGGCGCGACCACGTCTTGATGACGTTCTTGGTGCCCTTCTCGTTCTGGACGTCGACCTTCTTCTGAAGGTGGCCGTCCACGAAGGGGCCCTTCTTAAGGCTACGTGGCATTTCGGCTGCTCCTACCGCTTCTTCCTCTTGCTCCTGCGCCGGATGATCAGCCGGTCGCTGGCCTTGTTGGCCTGGCGCGTGCGCCCCTCGGGCTTGCCCTTCGGGTTCACCGGGTGGCGACCACCGGAGGTCTTGCCCTCACCACCACCGTGCGGGTGGTCAACGGGGTTCATCGCGACACCGCGGACGGTCGGGCGCTTGCCCTTCCACCGCATACGGCCGGCCTTGCCCCAGTTGATGTTGGCCTGCTCGGCATTGCCGACCTGGCCCACCGTCGCCCGGCAGCGCACGTCGACCATGCGCATCTCACCGGACGGCATACGCAGCGTGGCGTACTGGCCCTCCTTGGCGAGGAGCTGGATCTGGGCGCCCGCGGAACGACCGAGCTTGGCGCCACCGCCCGGACGGAGCTCCACCGCGTGGATGAAGGTACCGGTCGGGATGTTGCGCAGCGGCAGGCAGTTGCCCGGCTTGATGTCGGCCCCGGGGCCGTTCTCGATACGGTCACCCTGCTTGATGCCGGTGGGCGCGATGATGTAGCGCTTCTCGCCGTCGGCGTAGTGGAGCAGAGCGATGTTGGCGGTGCGGTTGGGGTCGTACTCGATGTGAGCGACCTTCGCCGGAATGCCGTCCTTGTCATGCCTACGGAAGTCGATGATCCGGTAGGCGCGCTTGTGACCGCCGCCCTGGTGGCGAGCGGTGACCCGGCCGTGTACGTTGCGGCCGCCCTTGCTGTGAAGGGGCGCAAGCAACGACTTCTCAGGGGTGCTGCGGGTGATCTCGGCGAAGTCCGAGACACTCGATCCGCGGCGACCTGGAGTCGTCGGCTTGTACTTACGGATGCCCATCTTTTTCGTTCATCCTTCGTCGGTTACATGGGTGAGCCCGCCGCACCGGAGTGCGACGGTCTCAGCCCTGCGGGCTCTCGGGGAGCCCGCACACTTTCTTTGGCTGTCAGCCGATCTGACCGAAGATGTCGATCCGATCGCCCTCCACCAGGCTCACGATCGCGCGCTTGGTGTCGGGACGCTTGCCGTAACCGGTGCGGGTGCGCTTGCGCTTGCCCTGCCGGTTGATGGTGTTCACGCTGGTGACCTTGACCCCGAAGATCTGCTCGACGGCGATCTTGATCTCCGTCTTGTTCGCGGTCGTCTTCACCAGGAACGTGTACTTGTTGTTCTCGTCGATCAGCCCGTAGCTCTTCTCAGAGACGACCGGCTTGATGATGACGTCGCGCGGGTCGGCGATCTTCTCCATCAGGCGTCTTCCTTCCCGCCACTCAGCCGCGCCACGACCTGGTCGTACGCCTCCTGGGTGAAGACCACGTCGTCGTGCACGAGCACGTCGTAGGTGTTGAGCTGCCCGGAGTCCAGCAGGTGGACCTCGGGAGCGTTGCGCAGGCTCAGCCAGGTCAGCTCGTCGTCAGCGTCGACCACGACGAGGACGCGGGCGGACTGGGTGATCTTGCGCAGGGCCTCCAGAGCGGCCTTGGTCTTGGGCGTCTCGCCCGTGACCAGGGAGCTCACCACGTACACGCGACCGCCGCCGGCCCGGTCGGAGAGGGCGCCACGCAGGGCGGCGGCCTTCATCTTCTTGGGCGTGCGCTGCGAGTAGTCGCGCGGCACGGGGCCGTGGACGACGCCACCGCCGGTGAACTGCGGCGCGCGGGTCGAGCCCTGACGGGCGCGGCCGGTGCCCTTCTGGCGGTACGGCTTCTTGCCGCCGCCGGAGACCTCACCACGGGACTTGGCCTTGTGGGTGCCCTGCCGGCGAGCGGCGAGCTGGGCCACGACCACCTGGTGGATCAGCGGAACGTTGACCTTGGCGCCGAAGATGTCTTCGGGCAGGTCAACGGTGCCGGCCTTCGCGCCGCTGGCGTCGAGGACGTCGATAGTGGTGCTCACTTGGAAGCCCCCTTCTTGGCAGCGGTACGGACGAGGACCAGGCTGCCGTTGGCGCCGGGGATCGCACCCTTGATCAGGATGAGGCCCTTCTCGGCGTCCACGGCGTGAACCTTGAGGCTCTGCACGGTGGTGCGGACGTTACCCATCCGGCCAGCCATGCGCAGACCCTTGAAAACGCGGCCCGGGGTGGCGCAGCCACCGATGGAACCCGGCGAGCGGTGCTTGCGCTGCGTACCGTGCGACGCGCCCAGACCACCGAAGCCGTGCCGCTTCATGACACCGGCGAAGCCCTTGCCCTTGCTCTTGCCCGTCACGTCGACGAACTGGCCGGCCTCGAAGGTGTCGGCCAGCAGCTCCTGGCCCAGGGTGTAGTCGTTCGCGTCGTCGGTGCGGATCTCCGCGAAGTAACGGCGCGGGGTGATGTCGTGCTTACGCAGATAGTCGCCGAGCGGCTTGTTGACCTTCCGGGGGTCGACCTGCCCGAAGCCGAGCTGAACGGCGGAGTAGCCGTCCTTCTCAGGAGTGCGGACGCGGGTCACCACGCACGGACCGGCCTCGACCACGGTCACCGGCACGAGCCGGTTGTCCGCGTCGAAGACCTGGGTCATGCCGAGCTTCTTGCCCAGGACGCCCTTGATCGTCTTAGCCATGTCAGTGCGTTCCCTCAGAGCTTGATCGAAATGTCGACACCCGCGGGAAGGTCGAGCCGCATGAGCGAGTCGACGGTCTTGGGGGTCGGGTCGATGATGTCAATCAGCCGCTTGTGCGTGCGCATCTCGAAGTGCTCGCGGCTGTCCTTGTACTTGTGCGGCGAGCGGATGACGCAGTACACGTTCTTCTCGGTCGGCAGCGGCACCGGGCCCGCGACCTTCGCGCCAGTCCGCGTCACCGTCTCGACGATCTTCTTGGCCGAGCTGTCGATGACCTCGTGGTCATAGGCCTTAAGCCGGATGCGGATCTTCTGTCCCGCCATAGTGGCCTCGGTGTCCTTCGCTGTCGTCTGAAAAAGTATCGTGCGGCCTTGTGCCGCTGTGTGTTCACGCAGGTCGAACCTGCATTAACCCCACGAGGCAGACGTAGTCGATCTGCCTTTTCTTCCGTGATCCGGCAGTGACTTCGGTCACATTCCGGCCGAAGCTACTGCTGGATCACGGCGCCTTGCATGGGGCCCTCACGTGGTACGGCGGTCGGTCCCGGTGTCCGGGGCCGACCGCCGCCCCGACGGTCTCGCTACTTGAGGATCTTCACGACCCGGCCGGCGCCGACGGTGCGGCCACCCTCACGGATCGCGAACTTGAGGCCTTCCTCCATGGCGATGGGCTGGATCAGCTCAACGCGCATTTCGGTGTTGTCGCCCGGCATGACCATCTCGGTGCCCTCGGGGAGGTTCACCACGCCGGTCACGTCAGTCGTACGGAAGTAGAACTGAGGACGGTAGTTGTTGAAGAACGGCGTGTGACGGCCGCCCTCGTCCTTGGACAGGATGTAGACCTGGCCGGTGAACTCGGTGTGCGGAGTCGTCGTGCCCGGCTTGATGATGCACTGGCCGCGCTCGACGTCGTCGCGCTTGATGCCACGCAGCAGCAGGGCGGCGTTGTCGCCCGCGTGACCCTCGTCGAGCATCTTGTTGAACATCTCGATGCTGGTGACGGTGGTCGTGGTCTTCTCCGGCTTGATGCCGATGATGTCGACCTGCTCGTTGACCTTGACGATGCCGCGCTCGATACGACCGGTGACGACGGTGCCGCGACCGGTGATCGAGAAGACGTCCTCGACCGGCATGAGGAACGGCTTCTCCGTCTCACGCGGGGGCTCGGGGACGTTCTCGTCCACGGCGTTCATCAGCTCGATGATGCTGTCGGCCCACTTCTCGTCGCCCTCAAGAGCCTTGAGCGCGGAGACGCGGACGACCGGCAGGTCGTCGCCGGGGAACTCCTGAGCGGACAGGAGCTCACGGACCTCGAGCTCGACGAGCTCCAGGATCTCCTCGTCGTCCACCATGTCGGACTTGTTGAGCGCCACGACGATGTAGGGAACGCCGACCTGGCGGGCCAGGAGGACGTGCTCCTTCGTCTGCGGCATCGGGCCGTCAGTGGCGGCGACCACCAGGATGGCGCCGTCCATCTGGGCAGCACCGGTGATCATGTTCTTCACGTAGTCGGCGTGACCGGGGCAGTCGACGTGAGCGTAGTGACGCTTCTCGGTCTGGTACTCGACGTGCGCGATGGAGATCGTGATTCCGCGAGCCTTCTCCTCGGGCGCCTTGTCGATCTTGTCGAACGGGGTCGCCTTGTTGAGCTCGGGGAAACGGTCGTGAAGCACCTTGGTGATCGCCGCGGTCAGCGTGGTCTTGCCGTGGTCGATGTGCCCAATGGTGCCGATGTTCATGTGCGGCTTGGTCCGCTCGAACTTGGCCTTAGCCACTGGTTCTCTCCTTGAGAATCTGACTGACTTTCGTCTACACACTCGGGCCCGGGAGCTCCCGAACCCCTTGGCGGTGGGGTGGCTCACGCCACCCCACCAGGGACCAGGACTGGAGTCCTGGTCCGGCCCCTCGCGGGACCGGACCGGGAACTACTCGCCCCGGGCCTTCGCGACGATCTCCTTGGCGATGCCCGGGGGCACCTCCGAGTAGGAGTCGAACTGCATGCTGTAGCTCGCCCGCCCCTGCGTCTTGCTACGCAGGTCACCCACGTAGCCGAACATCTCAGACAGCGGCACGAGCGCCTGGATGACCTTGGCGCCGGCCCGGTCGTCCATCGCCTGGATCTGCCCGCGGCGACCGTTGAGGTCACCGATGACATCACCCATGTAGTCCTCGGGCGTGGTCACCTCGACAGCCATCATCGGCTCGAGGAGCACGGCGTCCGCCTTGCGCGCGGCCTCCTTGAAGGCCATCGAACCGGCGATCTTGAACGCCATTTCCGAGGAGTCAACGTCGTGGGCCGCACCGTCGGTCAGCGTCACCTTCACGCCGACCATCGGGTAACCGGCCAGCACGCCGAACTCGGCGGCCTCCTGCGCGCCGGCGTCGACCGACGGGATGTACTCCCTCGGGACGCGGCCACCGGTGACCTTGTTCTCGAACTCGTAGCCGTCGTTGCCTTCGCCCAGCGGCTCGAGGTTGATGATGACCCGCGCGAACTGACCGGAACCACCGGTCTGCTTCTTGTGGGTGTAGTCGATCTTCTCCACCTTGCGGCGGATGGTCTCGCGGTAGGCGACCTGCGGCCGGCCGACGTTCGCCTCGACCCTGAACTCGCGGCGCATCCGGTCGACGAGAATCTCGAGGTGCAGCTCGCCCATGCCCCAGATGACCGTCTGACCGGTCTCCTCGTCACGGCGGACCTGGAAGGACGGGTCCTCCTCGGCCAGCCGCTGGATGGCGGTGGACAGCTTCTCCTGGTCACCCTTGGTCTTGGGCTCGATGGCGACGTTGATGACCGGCGCCGGGAACGTCATCGACTCGAGCACGACCTGGTGCGTCGGGTCCGAGAGGGTGTCACCCGTCGTGGTGTCCTTCAGACCCATGACGGCCACGATCTGACCGGCGACCGCCGTCGGGCGCTCCTCGCGCTTGTTGGCGTGCATCTGGTAGATCTTGCCGATCCGCTCCTTCTTGCCCTTCACAGAGTTGATGACCTGTGAACCGGCCTCGAGCGTGCCCGAGTAGATGCGGATGTAGGTGATCTTGCCCAGGTGCGGGTCGCTGGCGATCTTGAAGGCCAGGGCGGAGAACGGCTCGGTCGGGTCCGCGTGACGCTCGATGACCTTCTCCTCGCTGCCGACGGCGTGGCCCTTGAAGGCCGGGATGTCGGTCGGCGCGGGAAGGTAGGCGACGATCGCGTCGAGCAGGGGCTGCACGCCCTTGTTCTTGAACGCGGTGCCGCACAGGACCGGGTTGATGGCGCTGGCCAGCGTGGCGCGGCGCAGGGCCGCGACGAGCTGCTCCTCGGTGGGCTCGGTGCCCTCGAGGAAGAGCTCCATCAGCTCGTCGTCGTTCTCGGCGACGGTCTCGACCAGCTTGTCGCGCCACTCACGAGCGGCGTCGGCGTGGTCGGCCGGGATGTCGACGGTGTCGTACATCTCGCCCTTGGCCGCCTCGGCGCTCCAGATGAGGCCCTTCATCGTGATGAGGTCGATGACGCCCTTGAAGTCGGCCTCGACACCCCACGGAAGCTGGATGACCGCCGGGGTCGCACCCAGACGGCTGATCATCATGTCGACGCAGCGGTGGAACTCCGCGCCGACCCGGTCCATCTTGTTCACGAAGCAGATGCGCGGAACCTCGTAGCGGTCAGCCTGACGCCAGACCGTCTCCGACTGCGGCTCGACACCCGCCACACCGTCGAACACGGCGACGGCGCCGTCGAGGACGCGCAGCGAACGCTCCACCTCGATGGTGAAGTCCACGTGCCCCGGAGTGTCGATGATGTTGATGGTGTGACCAAGCCACTCACAGGTCGTCGCGGCAGACGTGATGGTGATGCCGCGCTCCTGCTCCTGCTCCATCCAGTCCATCGTGGCAGCGCCCTCGTGGACCTCACCGATCTTGTAGTTGATACCGGTGTAGAACAGGATGCGCTCGGTCGTGGTGGTCTTGCCCGCGTCGATATGGGCCATGATCCCAATGTTGCGGACCTTGGCCAGGTCAAGAGCGGTCGTGGTGGCCACTTCTCTCGCGTCCTCGTCGTCTCGTCGGGTCCACTACCAGCGGTAGTGGGCGAAGGCCTTGTTGGACTCGGCCATCTTGTGGGTGTCCTCACGCTTCTTGACGCTCGCCCCGAGGCCGTTGCTGGCGTCGAGGAGCTCGTTCATGAGGCGCTCGGTCATGGTCTTCTCGCGGCGGGCGCGGGAGTACTGCACCAGCCAGCGCAGGGCCAGGGTGGTGCTGCGCGCGGCGCGCACCTCTACCGGCACCTGGTAGGTCGCGCCACCGACGCGACGGCTGCGGACCTCGAGGGTCGGCTTGACGTTGTCAAGCGCGCGCTTCAGGGTGACGACCGGGTCGTTGCCCGTCTTGTCCCTGCAGCCCTCGAGGGCGCCGTAGACGATCGACTGCGCGATGGAGCGCTTGCCGTCCAGGAGCACCTTGTTGATCAGGGCGGTGACCAGCGGCGAGCTGTAAACCGGGTCAGACATGAGCTGACGACGGCCAGGAGAACCCTTACGAGGCATTGTTAGCTCTTCTCCTTCTTCGCGCCGTAGCGGCTGCGGGCCTGCTTGCGGTTGCGGACACCCTGGGTGTCGAGCGAGCCGCGGATGATCTTGTAGCGAACACCCGGCAGGTCCTTCACACGACCGCCACGCACGAGCACGATGGAGTGCTCCTGCAGGTTGTGGCCCACACCGGGGATGTAGGCCGTGACCTCGATGCCGTTCGTGAGCCGAACACGGGCCACCTTGCGCAGGGCCGAGTTGGGCTTCTTCGGGGTGGTGGTGTAAACGCGCTGGCACACACCGCGCCGCTGCGGACTCCCCTTGAGGGCAGGAGTCTTGGTCTTGGAGACCTTGTCCTGCCGGCCCTTGCGGACCAACTGCTGAATAGTGGGCACTGCCACTCCGTTTCGTGCCTTGGCCGGTGTCACGTCATGGGTCTTGCATTTCGCAGGCACTGCCGGTGTCATGACCTGCTGGTTTTTCTGGTTTCGGTGCCCCCGCGCTCGGGCGTGTCGCGCTGTTCGCACAGACACATCCGTGAGGATTACGAGCCAGGAAGCCGTCCCGCGCCCGCAAAGAGCGCACGGTCGAGAGCCCGCAAGAAGACGGGCACGATGCTCAAGACTACCCAGGCCCTGGCGACACGTCAAAACGGCGCGACAAAGCTGACAAGCTTTGCCACTCCGGGTCGCCGGGGCCTTCTCATCCAGCCCATCTACAGCTCCGGGGGCAATGATATAGGCCGCCGGGGCGTTCCGCTCCCAACTCCCCAAACCGCCATCCGCCTGTTACTTCCCGTTGCCCCGTTCTCCGAGGCTCAGCGGCCCTCTGAGGGCCCGCGGCCCGCAGGGGCACCCCGGCACACCACGACGTCCCCGGAGCCGGACAGCGAAGCGCCCGGGCCCTCGCGAACGAGGACCCGGGCGCGTCACCTGGCGACAACCAGGAAATCACCGGTTGTACTGGCCGAAGTCGTACTCCTCCAGCGGAACGGCCTCGCCGCTGCCGGTGCCGAAGGTGTAGTCGGCGGCCGAGCCGTCGTAGCCACCCACGGTGTACATGGCGGCCTTGGCCTCCTCGGTCGGCTCGACCCGGATGTTGCGGTACTGGGGCATGCCCGTACCGGCCGGGATGAGCTTACCGATGATGACGTTCTCCTTCAGGCCGAGCAGGGAGTCGGACTTGGCGTGGATCGCCGCGTCCGTCAGGACCCTGGTCGTCTCCTGGAAGGAGGCCGCCGACAGCCACGACTCGGTGGCCAGCGACGCCTTCGTGATGCCCATGAGCACCGGACGGCCGGCGGCCGGCGAGCCGCTCTCCGCCACCGTCTCGCGGTTCATCTGCTCGAAGCGCGGACGCTCCACGAGCTCGCCGGGCAGCAGGTCGGTGTCACCGGACTCCAGCACGTTCACGCGCTTGAGCATCTGCCGCACGATGATCTCGATGTGCTTGTCGTGGATCGACACACCCTGCGAGCGGTAGACCTGCTGCACCTCCGCCACCAGGTGGAGCTGCACGGCCCGCGGGCCGAGGATGCGCAGCACCTCGTTGGGGTTGACGGCGCCGGCGACGAGCTGCTGACCGACCTGGATGCGCTGCCCCTCCTGCACGAGCAGGCGCGAACGCATCGAGACCGGGTAGGCGATCTCCTCCGAGCCGTCGTCCGGGGTGATGACGATCTTCCTGGTCTTGTCGGTCTCGTCGATGCGAGCCCGGCCCTCGGCCTCGGAGATCGGGGCGACACCCTTGGGGATGCGCGCCTCGAAGAGCTCCGTGACACGGGGCAGACCGTGGGTGATGTCGGCACCGGCCACACCACCGGTGTGGAACGTACGCATCGTGAGCTGCGTACCCGGCTCGCCGATCGACTGGGCGGCGATGATGCCGACCGCCTCGCCGACGTCCACGAGCTTGCCGGTGGCCAGCGAGCGGCCGTAGCAGGTCGCGCAGACCCCGATCTTGGCCTCGCAGACGAGGGCGCTGCGGGTGCGCACCGTCTCGACGCCGGCCTCGACCAGCTTCGTCACGTGGACGTCGTTGATGTCGACCCCCGCCGGGACGACGACCTTGCCGTCGACCTCGACGTCCTCGGCCAGGATGCGGCCGTGCACGTTGGACTCGGCGTTCTCCGCCTTGACCAGGTTGCCCGTCGCGTCGCGGTCGGCCACGTGCAGCGGGACCGCGCGGTCGGTGCCGCAGTCGATCTCGCGGACGATGACGTCCTGGGCCACGTCCACCAGACGACGGGTCAGGTAACCCGAGTCGGCGGTACGCAGCGCGGTGTCGGCAAGACCCTTCCGCTGGCCGTGGGTGGAGATGAAGTACTCCAGCACCGACAGGCCCTCACGGAAGGAGGCCTTGATCGGCCGCGGGATCGTCTCACCCTTGGTGTTGGACACCAGACCGCGGATGCCGGCGATCTGCCGGACCTGCATCTTGTTACCACGGGCACCGGAGTTGACCATCATCCAGACCGGGTTGGTCGCCGGGAAGGCGTTGACCATGTCGGTCTCGACGTCGGCCGTCGCGTGCGTCCAGATCTCGATGAGCTCCTGACGGCGCTCCTCGTCGGTGATCAGACCGCGCTCGTACTCGCGCTGAACCTTGTCGGCCCGGCGCTCGTAGTTCTCCATGATGTCGGTCTTGTTCGGGGGCGCGACGACGTCCTCGATCGAGATCGTGACACCGGAGCGGGTCGCCCAGCGGAAGCCGGCGTCCTTGAGCGCGTCGAGCGAGGCGGCGACGTCGATCTTGGGGTAGGTCTCCGCCAGCTCGTTCACGATCGTGGTGAGCTGCTTCTTGCCGACCTGGAAGTCGATGAAGGGGTAGCTCTCCGGCAGCGTCTGGTTGAACAGGCACCGCCCGAACGTGGTCTCCAGCCGGATGGCGTCGCCCTGCTCCCAGCCCTCGGGGGCCACCCACTCGCGCGGCGGCAGGACGTCCTTGAGCCGGATCTGGATCTTCGCCTGGATCTCCAGCTCGCGGCGGTCGAAGGCCATCTGCGCCTCGGCGATCGAGCCGAACACGCGGCCCTCGCCCTGCGCGCCTTCCTTCTGGGTGGTCAGCCAGTAGAGGCCGATGACCATGTCCTGGGTGGGCATGGTGACGGGCTTGCCGTCGGCCGGCTTGAGGATGTTGTTGGTCGAGAGCATCAGGATGCGTGCCTCGGCCTGGGCCTCAGCCGACAGCGGCAGGTGCACGGCCATCTGGTCGCCGTCGAAGTCCGCGTTGAACGCGGTGCAGACGAGCGGGTGGATCTGGATGGCCTTGCCCTCCACGAGCTGCGGCTCGAACGCCTGGATGCCCAGGCGGTGCAGCGTCGGTGCGCGGTTGAGCAGCACCGGGTGCTCGGTGATGACCTCTTCGAGCACGTCCCACACCACGGGGCGGGCGCGCTCGACCATCCGCTTGGCCGACTTGATGTTCTGGGCGTGGTTGAGATCGACCAGCCTCTTCATCACGAACGGCTTGAACAGCTCCAGCGCCATCTGCTTGGGCAGACCGCACTGGTGCAGCTTGAGCTGCGGGCCGACGACGATGACCGAACGGCCGGAGTAGTCGACTCGCTTGCCCAGCAGGTTCTGGCGGAAGCGGCCCTGCTTGCCCTTCAGCATGTCGCTGAGGGACTTCAGCGGCCGGTTGCCGGGACCGGTGACCGGGCGACCGCGACGGCCGTTGTCGAACAGCGCGTCGACGGCCTCCTGCAGCATCCGCTTCTCGTTGTTCACGATGATCTCGGGCGCGCCGAGGTCGAGCAGACGCTTGAGCCGGTTGTTGCGGTTGATGACCCGGCGGTACAGGTCGTTGAGGTCGGACGTGGCGAAGCGGCCACCGTCGAGCTGCACCATCGGGCGCAGGTCCGGCGGGATGACCGGGATGCAGTCGAGCACCATGCCACGCGGCGAGTTGGTGGTGTTCAGGAACGCCGAGACGACCTTGAGCCGCTTGAGCGCGCGGGCCTTCTTCTGGCCCTTGCCGCTGCGGATGGTCTCGCGCAGGTTCTCGGCCTCGGCGTCGAGGTCGAAGCTGATCAGGCGGTCCTGGATCGCCTGCGCGCCCATGCCGCCCTTGAAGTAGCGGCCGAAGCGGTCGCGCATCTCGCGGTAGAGCAGCTCGTCGCCCTCGAGGTCCTGGACCTTGAGGTTCTTGAAGCGGCTCCAGACCTCGTCGAGCCGGTCCAGCTCGCGCTGGGCCCGGTCGCGGAGCTGACGCATCTCGCGCTCGGCGCCCTCGCGGACCTTGCGGCGCTGGTCGCCCTTGGCTCCGGCGGCCTCCAGCTCGGCCAGGTCGGCCTCGAGCTTCTTCTGCCGGGCCTCGACGTCGGCGTCACGGCGCTGCTCGACGTGCTGCCGCTCGACGGAGATCTTCGCCTCCAGCGAGGGCAGGTCACGCTCACGCATCTCGGTGTCGACATGCGTGATCATGTACGCCGCGAAGTAGATGACCTTCTCGAGGTCCTTCGGGGCGAGGTCGAGCAGGTAACCGAGGCGCGACGGGACGCCCTTGAAGTACCAGATGTGCGTGACCGGCGCGGCCAGCTCGATGTGGCCCATCCGCTCACGACGCACCTTGGCGCGGGTCACCTCGACGCCACAGCGCTCACAGATGATGCCCTTGAACCGGACGCGCTTGTACTTACCGCAGTAGCACTCCCAGTCGCGGGTGGGACCGAAGATCTTCTCGCAGAAGAGCCCGTCCTTTTCCGGCTTGAGGGTTCGGTAGTTGATCGTCTCCGGCTTCTTGACCTCGCCGTGCGACCACTGACGGATGTCGTCGGCCGTCGCCAGCCCGATCCGAAGCTCGTCGAAGAAGTTGACGTCTAGCATGGTGTGCGATCTCCCCCTCAGACTTCTTCCACGCTGCTCGGCTCACGCCGGGACAGATCGATTCCGAGTTCCTCCGCGGCACGGAAGACGTCCTCGTCCGTGTCGCGCATCTCGATGGACATG
>NZ_SSXE01000134.1 GCF_021699195.1 Nonomuraea sp. MG754425
GGAGGGGTCGAGGGCTGGGGAGCGGTGCCGGGGTTCGGCGGGACCGACTCGGTCGCGGGCGTCCGCGCGGCTGCGTACGAGGTCGTACAGGGCTGCCGCCAGGGCGATGCAGACCGACGAGACCACGACGACGAGCCCGTGCCGGAACGCCGTCGGCCACCCCTCGTTCAGCGACGCGAAGAACGACGAGCCCACCGCCGCGATCCCGATGGCCGAGCCGAGCCGCTGCCCGGTCTGCAGCACCCCGGCGGCGCTGCCGCCCCCGGCCGGCGGCACCTCCGACAGCGTGATGGCCTGGTTGGGCGAGATGACCAGGCCGCTGCCCAGGCCCGCGACCAGCAGGGGCAGCGCGGTCGCCAGCCCGGCCCCCGCGCCCGGCACCAGCGCGGTGGCGCCCATGGTGGCGAGCAGCCCGACGATCACCATGGTGAGCCCGACGGCGACCAGCCGGCGTCCCAGCCGCGTCACGAGGTGCCCGCCGACCATGGCCGCCGAGGCGGAGCCGAGTGCGAACGGCGTGATCGACAGCCCGGCCATCAGCGCGCTGTAGCCGTGGCCGCTCTGCAGGTAGAGGGTGAAGATGAAGAAGATGCCGGTGAACCCGGCGAAGTAGAACAGCGCGATGGCCGTCCCCAGGCTGTACGAGCGCTTGCGGAAAAGCGTCAGGTCCACCAGCGGCTCGCGCTTGTAGAACCGCTCCCATGTCACGAAGCCGGCCAACACCGCCAGCGCCGCCGGGATGAGCAGCCACTTGGCCGGTCCCGGCCACTGGTGCCGCTGGATGAACGGCAGCAGCAGCCCGGCCACGCCGATGCCGAGCAGGAGTACGCCCACCGGGTCCATGCTCTCGGGCCGCCGGTGCACGAGTTGGGGGCGCGGCAGCAGCCGCCAGGCCAGCGGCAGCAGCACGGCCCCGATCGGCAGGTTCACCAGGAACACCCACCGCCAGCCGTGGTCGGACCCGAACGCGGTCACCAGCGCACCGCCGATCAGCGGTCCGGCGGCCGTGGAGACGCCGATGGTGGCGCCGAGCGCGCCGAAGGCCCGGCCTCGTTCGTATCCGTGGAACATCTGCTGGATCAGCCCGGAGACCTGCGGGTTCAGCATGCCGGCCGCCATGCCCTGCACCAGGCGCGACACGATGAGCACGTTCATGTTCCAGGCGAAGCCGCAGAAGGCGCTGGAGAGCGTGAAGAGGGCGACGCCGCACAGGAAGATCGTCCTGCGGCTCCTGGCGTCACCCAGCCGTCCGGCGGGGATGAGGAGGAGGCCGAAGGTCAGCGCGTAGCCGGACAGCGTCCACTGCAGGCCGTCCTCGGTGGCGTGCAGGCCCGCGCGGATCGAGGGCAGCGCGACGTTGACGATGCTCACGTCGAGCCCCGTCATGAAGGCGGAGACCAGGCACACGGCCAGCGCGCGCCGTCGCGTGTCTGTCCTGGACGCCCCGATCACCCCCTCCCGGCATGCGCAGATGATGCCCCGCAGCTCCGGAGATATCGCCCACCAGCTATTTCTTTGCCGCCGGCCACCACCGTCGGCCACCCCGGCCGACCGGCCCCGTTCTCCCGCCCTGCTCCCCCGCCCCGGGGCACCGCGCGAACGGCCGGGCAACGGGAGGTTCGTTTCCCGGCCAAAGGCGAGTAACGTCCGATCATGGGCACGATGGAGGTCGAGCGCAACGGCATCAACGCGGTCCCGGAGGGCGAGCGGCACGGCCGTCCGAGAGACCTGTTCTGGCCCTGGGCGGGCTCGAACCTGTCGCTGTTCGGGGTGGCGTTCGGCGTGTACATCGTCGGGCTCGGGCTGGGCGTGCTGCCCGCGATCATCACCGGCGCGGCCGGTTACGTGCTGTCGTTCCTGCTGGTCGGGCTGGTCGCGGTCGGTGGGGCCCGGTCGGGCGTGCCGACGATGACGCTGGGCCGGGCGCCGTTCGGCTACCAGGGCAACAAGCTGCCCACCCTGCTGTCCTACATCTCGAACGTCGGCTGGGAGATCGTGCTCGTCACGCTCGCGGCGCAGAGCGGCGCGGAGATCCTCCGGCGGCTCGCGCCCGGCGTCCCGGCCACCGTGACCACGGCCGTCTGCTTCGCCGTCGCGGCGGCTGTGGTGATCGCGGTCGGCGTGTACGGGCACGCGATGATCATGGTCGTGCAGCGCTACCTGACGTACGTGTTCGTCGTGCTGACGGTCGTCTACATGATCCTCATGGTGCCCAGGCTCGGCGGCGGCGGACCGGCGGCCACGGCGGGGCCGGGCGAGTGGGCCGGCGGGGTCATCTTCGCCATGACCCTGCTCGGCCTCGGCTGGGTCAACTGCGGCGCCGACTACTCCCGATACCTGCCCGCGCGCTCCGCGCCGCGCTCGGTCGCCCTGTGGACCATGGCAGGGGGCGCGCTGCCGCCGCTGGTGCTGCTCGTGTTCGGGGTGCTGCTGGTCGGGGGCGATCCCCAACTGGCCGAGGCGGCGGGGGCCAACCCGGTGGCGGCGCTGGCGCAGGCGTTGCCGACCTGGTTCCTGCTGCCGTACCTGCTGACCGCCATCGGCGGTTTCCTGGCCGGCGCGATCATGGACATCTACTCGTCCGGGCTGTCGATGCTGGCGCTCGGCGTGCCCGTCAGGCGGCACTACGCGGTGCTGATCGACGGGCTGCTCATGGTGCTGGGCGGCTACTACCTGCTGTTCGTCTCCACCAGCTTCCTGGCCACGTTCCAGGCGTTCCTGGCGATCGTCGGCGTGGTGATGGCGGCCTGGGCCGCGATCTTCCTGGTGGACATGTGGCGGCTGCGGGCCGGCGGCGGGGCGTACGACGAGCGGCTGCTGCGGGCCGGCGCGCCCGCGCTCAACTGGGCCGGCCTGGTGTCGCTGGTCGTGGCGTCGGTCGTGGGGCTCGGGCTGATCACCTCGGCCGACGCGAACATCGCCGGGGTCGTCGGCTTCCTGATGAGCGACGAGTTGCGGACCGGCACGTTCGGGACGGCGAACATCGGCGTGGTGATCGCGCTCGTGCTGGCCGGGTTGCTGTACTTCCTGATCACGCTCGTCTCCCGTGCCCGGACCGGCGTGCGGGCCGGGGATGCGAAGGCTACCCTCAGTGATTGATGATCGACGTTCCGTTGCGACTGCTGAGGTGGGCGGTGCACGCCACGGCCTGCGGGCTGCTGGCGATCGCCGTGCTCGGCGTGCTGCGTGAGGGCCGCGTGGCCCCGGCGGTGGGCGGCGTGCTGTTCGGCCTGCTGTACGCGGCGGGCCCGCCGATCCTGGGCCGGCCCGTCGCGGGGCGGGTGTGGCTGGGGCTGGTGACCTCGGGGTGGGCGGTGCTGGCCGTGGTGTCGCCGCCGTTCGTGTGGGTGGCCTTCCCGCTGCTGTTCGCGTACCTGGAGGTGCTGCCGCTGTGGGGCGCGACGTTCGGCGTGACGGTGCTGACGTCGGCGGCGATCCTGGCGGCGGCCTGGCACGCGGGCGAGCTGACCATGCCGCTGCTGGTCGGGCCGGGCGTCGCGGCGGTCGTGGTGACGCTGCTCGCGCTCGCCTGCCAGGCCCTGCGCGCCGAGGCCGAGCGCGAACGGTGACCGCCTGGACGTCCTGAACCGTCAGGCGGTCACGATGGCGAAGTCCGGGACGGGCCGGTCGAGCACGGCCACCAGCCGTTGCAGCACCGTCGTGTCCCCCTCGCGCTCGACGCCCTCCACCCCCTTGCCCGCCACCAGGCCGACGAGCTGGGCCTTGGTCAGCCGCAGGGTCAGGTCGGCGGCCTGGCCGGTCTCGGCGTCGCAGGGGGCGGGCCGCTGGACGAACACGCCGTTGCACAACGTCGTGCGGTGGCACTCCCCCAGGTCCGTCAGGTGCCAGTCGATGGACAGGCGCTCGTGCCAGGCCCGTGGGCCGTCCACGCGGATGGCGATCGAGTCGAAGATCTGCTCCACGGTCAGGGCGGCGAAGAAGTCGGGCGAGGCGGTGTCCATGGTGGCGGGCACGATGCCGTCGGACAGCTCCAGCGCGCCCATGAGGTAGCAGTTGCGCCAGGTGGCGTTCTCGGCCCCCTGGCCGAGCCGGGTGTACACCTCGGCCAGCAGGTCGCGGGCCACCTTGTTGCCCTCGTCGGCGAAGACGGCGTGGTTGAGGAGCTGGGCGGCGAAGCGCAGGTCGTTCTCGTCGATGTAGCGCCGGGCGAACGCGACCACGGCCGCGCCGCCGCCCAGGCACTCGACGTACCGGATCGCGCTGTCGCGCGGCGGGTGCTCCCACAGGTGCGCCGGGTTGCCGTCGAACCAGCCCAGGTAGCGCTGGTAGACGGCCTTGACGTTGTGCGCGAGCGAGCCGGAGTAGCCGTGCGTGTGCCAGACCTGCTCCAGTTCGGGCGGCAGGCGTACGGTTTCGGCGATCTCGGCCGCCGTCAGGCCCTTGTTCAGCAGGCGCAGGGTCTGGTCGTGCAGGTAGGCGTACGTGTCGCGCTGCTGGGACAGGAAGCGCTCCACGCGCTCGCGGCCCCAGGTGGGCCAGTGGTGGGAGGCGAAGGCGACCTCGGCGCGGCCGGCGAACAGGGCGATGGCCTCGGTCAGGTACCTGGCCCAGGTACGGGCGTCGCGGACGGCGGCGCCGCGCAGGGGCAGCAGGGTGTGCTGGGTGTGGGTGGCGTTCTCGGCCAGGCAGAGGGCGCCGCGGTCGGGCAGCAGGAAGTTCATCTCGACCGGGGCCTCGGTGCCGGGGGTGAGCTGGAAGATCATCCTGACTCCGTCGATCGCCTCCCGCTGGCCGGTGTGGGCGATCTCGTCCGTGGGCGGGAGGAGCGACATGGTGCCCATGGAGGCGGTCATGCCGAGCCCGGCGCCGATCTGGCCGTCCGGGGAGCGGGGCAGGGTGCGGCCGTACATGTAGACGGCGCGGCGGGTCATGGCCGGGCGGGCGTAGACGTTCTCGGCGACCGCGTGCCGCATGAACCCGGCGGGAGCCAGGATCGGCACCCCGCCGCCGGTGACGCCGCGTACGCCGCCGAAGTGGTCGGCGTGGGCGTGGGTGTAGACCACGCCGGTGACGGGACGGTCGCCCCGGTGGTCCCGGTACAGCCTGAGCGCGGCCGCGGCGCACTCGGTGGAGGTGAGCGGGTCGATGACGACGACCCCGCGCTCGCCCTCCACCAGCGTCATGTTGGACAGGTCGAGGCCGCGTACCTGGTAGACGCCGTCGGTGACCTCGTACAGGCCCTGGCGGGAGCAGAGCTGGCCCTGACGCCAGAGGCTGGGGTGGGCGGTGTCGGGACAGTCCTCCTGGAGGAAGTCGTAGGAGTCGTTGTCCCAGACGACCCTGCCGTCCACTGTTTTGATCACTGCTGGGCTGAGCCTCGCCATGAATCCGCGGTCCGCGTCGTCGAAATCGTCCCTGTCGTGAAATGGAAGGTCTGCCATGTTCACTCGAATGCCCTCGGTAACGGACAAATAGCTCAATAGACCACCCAAATAGGATGAATCTCCGGCAAGGCGGTGTGATTGGCTTGGTCCTGAGCTGATCGTCGCAGGGGGTTTCATGAAAGCGTGGGTGTTCGACCTCGATGGGGTGCTGGTGGACTCCGAGCCCGTCTGGGAGGAGGTGCGCCGGGCGTTCGTCGCCGATCACGGCGGTGTCTGGCAGGACGACACGCAGTCCAGGCTCATGGGCATGAGCACCGGCGAATGGGCCGCCTACCTGCACGAACTCGGCGTCGAACTGCCGCCGGACGAGATCGCCCGCGAGGTCGTCAGCCAGATGGCCGCCCGCTACCAGGACGCGGTGCCGCTGATGCCCGGGGCCGTCGAGACGGTGCGGCGGCTGTCGGGCCAGGTCACGCTGGGGCTGGCCAGTTCGTCCCCGCGCCGGCTGATCGACGTGGTGCTGGACGCGGCCGGGCTGACGGAGTGCTTCGCGGCCACCGTCTCCACCGAGGAGGTGCCGCGCGGCAAGCCCGCGCCCGACGGCTACCTGGAGGCGGCCGGGCGGATGGGGGTCGATCCGCGCGGCTGCGTGGCGGTCGAGGACTCCAGCAACGGGCTGCGCTCGGCGCACGCGGCCGGCATGCGGGTGATCGCGGTGCCGCACCCCCGCTACCCGCCCGCGCCCGACGCCCTCGCGCTGGCCTGGCGCGTCCTGCCCGGACTCGACGCGCTGACCGCGGACCTGCTCGCCTAGGACGCGCCAAGGCGGGCCTGTTCTCATGGGACGTCAGAGGCTCTGGCTACCATGTGGGAATCGTGCGAGACATCACGGTTTTCACCGGCAGCGCCCACCCCGACCTGGCTCAAGAGATCTGCGCCCACCTGGGCACGCCTCTACATCCCGTTCAGATCAACCGGTTCGCCAACGACGTGCTCGAAGTGCAGCTCCAGGCCAACTGCCGCGAGCGCGACGTGTTCCTCATCCAGCCGCTCGTGCCTCCCGTCCAGGAGCACCTCGTCGAGCTGCTGCTCATGCTCGACGCCGCCCGCGGCGCCTCCGCCGCCAGGACCACCGTGGTGATGCCTCACTACGCCTACGCCCGAAGCGACAAGAAAGACGCGCCACGCATCTCGATCGGCGCGCGGCTGGTGGCCGACCTGATGGTGGCCGCCGGCGCGAACCGGGTGCTGGCGATGACGCTGCACTCGCCGCAGGTGCACGGCTTCTTCAGCGTCCCCGTCGATCACCTGCACGCGCTGCGTGAACTGGCCGCGCACTTCCAGCGCTACGACCTGTCCAACACGGTCGTCGTCTCCCCCGACCTGGGCAACGCCAAGGAGGCCGCGCACTTCGCCCGCCTGCTCGGCACCGGCGTCGCGATGGGCGCCAAGCAGCGCTTCAGCGACGACCGCGTGGTGATCAGCTCGGTGATCGGCGACGTGGCGGGCAAGGACGTGATCATCCTGGACGACGAGATCGCCAAGGGCAGCACGGTCATCGAGCTGCTCGACCGCCTGCGCGAGCGCGACGTCCGGTCCGTACGGGTGGCGTGCACGCACGGCCTGTTCGCGGGCGGGGCGATCGAGCGGCTCAGCGACCGGCCCGAGGTCGAGGAGATCGTCTGCACCAACACCGTGCCGTCGCCCAAGCCCAGCGACAAGCTCACCGTGTTGTCGATCGCGCCCGCCCTGGCCGAGGCCATGCGCCGGATCCACGACGGTGAGTCGGTGAGCGCGTTGTTCAGCACCTCCTGAGCACCTGACCCGCCCCCGGAGCGCCGCGTGCCGGGGGCGGCCGGGCCGGTCCCAGTGATCAACGCGACCTTTCCACCCGGCCGCGAATGGATCATAGTTGCCACATGCACGCAGGCACCGAACGACTACTCGGGCATTATCTGGAGAACATCGAGCCCGCCGTGCCCCTCACCGCTCTCTGGGCGCACGGCTCGCTCGCGGCCGGCGACTACCAGGAGGGACGCAGCGATCTCGACCTGATCGCCGTCCTCGACTCGCCGGCGACGATGGACCACTGGCGGCGGATCAAGGCCGTGCACCGCAGGCTGCGCCTGCCGCTGGCCGAGCGGCTGCACTGCTCGTACATGTCCCGGCTGGAGCTGGACGATCTCACGGCCGAGCACATCACGTGGGCCCACCAGCACATCTTCCGGCGGCCGGTGACCGCGGTGACCCGGCGCGAGCTGCACGACGGGGCGCGGGTGCTGCACGGGCCGTCGCCCGCCGGCCTGCTGCCCCCGGTGTCGGACGAGGAACTGCTCCACCACGTCCGCTCGGACCTGCGTGACTTCTGGCTGGTCCGGGCCCAGGACCGGCGGCGCTGGCTGCAGGACATCTGGGTGGACCTGGGCATGGTGACGGTCGCCAGGGCCACGGTCACGCTGCGGGAGGGGCGGCTGATCAGCAAGCTGGAGGCGCTGGACGTGCTGGCCGGGATGGGGGCGCCGGAGACGGTGGTGGCCGACGTCCGCGCCCGCCGCTACGGCACGCCCGCGCCGGTGCTGAGCCGCTTCCGGCGGGGACGCCTGACACGGGCGTTCGTCAGGTCGGCGATCAGGCGCGCGCTCGACTGACGTGAATCCCGTCTCACCAGGATGGATGGCGATGCGGTGGTGGTTGGTTACGTGCATAGTGTTCACCCGAATCACCACCTAAACCCGGAAAGGGCGACAAATGGGGGAAATCAGGCAGTCCTATCTGGTGGCCGCGGCGTCGGCGGTGTCGCTCCTGCGCGACCCGGCCGTGGCGGCGTCGTGGGACAAGCCGAGCGCGCTGATGGAGTTCAGCGTCGCCGGCCTGGCCGGGCACCTGGCCCACCAGCTCGTCAGGGTCGGCGACGTGCTGTCCCCCGGCGAGCGGGCCGGCGAGCCGATCACGCTCATCGAGCACTTCTCCCGTTCGCCGTGGGTGCAGGCGGGCCTCGACCACGAGAGCAACCTGAGCGTCCGGCGCGGCGGTGAGGCTTCGGCGGCGGCCGGCCCCGCGGTGCTCGTCGAGCGGGCGCAGGCCCTGCACGAGATGCAGAGCGCCACACTGGCCGCCCAACCGGCCGACCGGGTCGTGTTCCTGCCCTGGTCCGGCTGGTCGCTCCGGCTCGACGACTTCCTGCTCACCAGGCTCGTGGAGCTGGTCGTGCACTCCGACGACCTGGCGGCCAGCGTGGGGGCGGAGACTCCCGACCTGCCCGCCTCGGTGATCGAGCCGGTGGTGGAACTGCTCGCCCGGCTGGCCGTGCACCGGCACGGGGCCACCGCCGTCATCCGCGCACTCAGCCGCGCCGAACGCGCCCCGGCCACCATCAGCGCCTTCTAGCACCGCACAAGCCGGCCCCACCCTCAGGACGCCGCCGGTCGGCGCCGCCTCGGGGCCGGCCTGGGGCGGCTCAGGCGGTGGTCTCCGCGTAGTGGCAGGCGGTCTGCGCGTCGGGCACGGCGGGCAGGATGGTCAGCGGCTCCGTACGGCACCGCCCGTCCACCCCCGCCTCGGCGGCCGTGCCGGCGGCGAGCACCTGGCAACGGGCGTGGAAGCGGCAGCCCCCGGGGATGCGGGTGGGGTCCGGCGGCTCGCCGGTCAGGATCACCCGCTCCGGCGACTCCGGCAACACCGACATCAACGCCTGCGTGTACGGATGCCGCGGCGCGGTCAGCACCTGCTCCACGGGCCCGGACTCGACGATCCTGCCGAGGTACATCACGGCCACCCGGTCGGCGATGTTCCAGGCCAGCCCGAGATCATGGGTGACGACCAGCGCCGACAGCCCCAGCTCGGCCCGCAGCCGCAGCAGCAGGGCGAGGATCTCGCCGCGGACGGAGGCGTCCAGCGAGGCCACCGGCTCGTCCGCGATCAGCACCTTCGGGTTCAGCGCCAGCGCGCCCGCGATCACCACGCGCTGGCGCTGCCCGCCGGACAGCTCGTGCGGGTAGCGCAGGAAGAACCGGTCGGGCGGGCGCAGCCCGGCGTGCGAGAGGGCGGTGGAGACGACATCCCGCTCGTCCGGCAGGCCGTGGATGCGCGGACCCTCCGCGACCGCCTCGTACACGGTGTGCCTGGGGTTGAGCGAGCCGGTCGGGTCCTGGAGGACGAGCTGCACCTGCCTGCGGTACGCCTTGAGCGCCCGGCCGGCGTAGCCCAGCGGCGCGCCGTCGAAGCGGACCTCGCCGGAGGTGGGCCGTTCGAGGCCGAGCAGGGTGCGGGCGAGCGTGGTCTTGCCGCAGCCGGACTCGCCGACCAGGGCGACGATCTCGCCCTCGCCGATGGCCAGGTTCACGCCGTCCACGGCACGGGCGCGGCGGCCCCGCGAGGAGAACTCGACGTGCAGGTCCCGGGCTTCGAGCAGGGTCGGCCTGGTGGGGGCGGGCGTCTCGGTGGTGGTCTGCGTCTCGGTCATGAGCCCTCCTCTTCCGCGCCGGCGACCCCGACGGACTCGGCCGCCTTGACGTGCACGCAGGCCGCCGTCCGGCCCGGCCCCGACGGCCACAGCGCCACGTCCAGCGACGCGCACTCGTCGAGCGCCACCGGGCAGCGCGGGTGGAACGCGCAGCCGCCGGGCAACTGCATCGGGTCGGGCGGGTCGCCGCCCAGGCCCTTGGGCGCCATCCGCGAAACCGGGTCGCCCACCGTCGGGAAGGCCGCGGCCAGCGCCCGGCTGTAGGGGTGCCGGGCCTCGTGGAACACCTCGCCGGAGGGGCCGTGCTCGACCACCCGGCCGGCGTACATGACGGCGAGCTGGTCGCACACGTCGGCGAGCACGGACAGGTCGTGCGAGATCATGATCAGGGAGATGCCGTGCTCGGCGACCAGTTCCTTGATCAGGGTGAGGACCTGCGCCTGCACCATCACGTCGAGCGCGGTGGTCGGCTCGTCGGCGATGATCAGCCGTGGCGAGCAGGCCAGCGCCATCGCGATCATGACGCGCTGCCGCTGCCCGCCGGACAGCTCGTGCGGGTAGCTACGGGCCCGCCAGGCGGGCAGACCGACCTGTTCGAGCAGTTCGGCGACGCGGGCGCGGGCGGCGTCCGGCTTGGCCAGGCCGTGCACGAGCAGCGGCTCGGCGATCTGGTCGCCGATCCGGCGGACCGGGTTGAGGCCGTGCTGGGCGCCCTGGAAGACGATCGAGGCCGCCGCCCAGCGCACGGCGCGCAGGCGGCCCCACTTCATGGCGAGCACGTCCTCGCCGTCGAGCAGGATCCGGCCGCCGACGCGCGCGTCCTTCGGCAGGAGCCGCAGCAGCGCCATGGCCAGCGTCGACTTGCCGGATCCCGACTCGCCGGCGACGCCGAGTGCCGCGCCGGCGTCCAGGCTCAGCGACACCCCGCGCACGGCGGGCAGTTCGCCCGCGGCGATGCGGTACGTCACCGATACGTCGTCCAGTTCCAGGAGACTCACGCGGCCCTCCTCAGCCGGGGATTGAGCACGGCCTCCAGCGCCCGTCCGACCAGGGTGAACGCCATGACGACGGCGAGGATGGCCAGGCCGGGGATGAGGATGTACCACCAGGCGCCCTGGGTGGCGGCGCCGAAGTCGTAGGAGGCGCGCAACATCGTGCCCCAGGAGGTCCGGTTGGTGCTGGCCCCGAGGAAGGCGAGCGTGGACTCGGTGACGATGGCGCTGGCGACCTCCAGCGTGGTGCTGGCGAGCAGCAGCGGGGCCACGTTCGGCAGCACGTGCCGGGTGGTGATGTGCCAGTGCCCCGCGCCGAGCGCCTTGGAGCGCTCGATGTACGGCCTGGCCTCGACGGCGAGGGTCTGCGCCCTGATGAGCCGTGCGGTGGACGGCCACGTGGTGATGCCGATGGCCATGATGATCGTGAACGTGCTCCCACCCAGGATGGCCGCCAGCACCAGGGCGGTGACCAGCGAGGGCAGCACGAGGAACCAGTCGGTGACGCGCATGAGCGCCCCGCCCACCCAGCCGCGGAAGTGCCCGGCGGCCACGCCGAACACCAGGCCGATGACGATGCTGAGCAGCGCCGCGAGGAAGCCGATGAGCAGCGACGTACGCGAGCCCCACCAGACCATCAGCAGGATCGAGCGGCCGGACTCGTCGGTGCCGAACGGCTCGGCGAGGCTGGGCGGCGCCCACTTCTCCCCGACGCCCTCGACCACGCTGGTCACGTTCTCGCTGATGAACAGGGGCGCCACCAGCGCGAGCAGCACCGCGGCGACCAGCACGACCAGGCCGACCAGGCCACCTCGGTGGTTACGGAACTCGGACCAGAAGCGGGTCAGCGCCGCCCGCCTGCGGGCCGTGGAGACACTGGTCACGCCGACCTCACCCTCGGGTCGAGTATGTGGTAGACCACGTCGGCCAGCGTGTTCATGACGATCACGGCCACGGTGATCAGCATGAACGTCCCTTGCATGAGCGTGAAGTCGGGCACGCTGATCGCCTGGTAGAACAGTTGCCCCAGCCCGGGCCAGGTGAAGATCGTCTCGACGGTGACCGCGCCGCCGACCACGAAGCCGACGCGCATGAAGACCAGCGTGACGGTGGGCAGCAGGGCGTTCGGCACCGCGTGGTGTCGGCGTACGTCGTCGTCGCGCAGCCCCTTGGCGCGGGCCACGGTGACGTAGTCCTGGCTGATCTCCTCGACCAGCGACGAGCGCATGATGAGCAGGTACTGCGCGTAGACCACGGCCACCAGCGTCAGGCACGGCAGCACCATGTGGGAGCCCACGTCCAGCAGGTACGCGAACCCGTCGGGCGCGTCCACGCTCTCGATGCCGCGGAAGGGCAGGATGCCGGGGATCGGCCCGATGCCGACGCCGAACACCATCATGAGCAGCAGTCCGAGCCAGAACGTCGGCACCGACCACAGCAGCAGGGACGTGCCCGTGGAGAAGCGGTCGAAGCGGCTGCCGTGCCGCCAGCCGGCCCGCGTGCCCTGCCAGATGCCCAGGCTGACCGCGATCACCAGGCCGGTGCCGGCCAGCAGGAGCGTCGGCCCGAGCCGCTCGCCGATGAGGTCGAGGACGGGCCGCTTGTACTCGTACGACGTGCCGAGGTCGAGCCTGAGCGTGTCGCCGACGAAGTCGATGAACTGGTCGAGCAGGGGTTTGTCCAGGCCGAGCCGGCGCCGCTCCAGGTCGAGCTGCGCCGGGGTCATGTTGCGCCCCTGGGCGAGGTTGCGCACGGGGTCGCCGGGCAGCAGCCGGAAGACGAAGAACGTGCCCACGAGCACCATGGCGATGCTGAACAGCGCCCCACCCGCCTTCGACAGCGCGTACCGCAGCATGCCTCGGTAGGTGGGGCGTTCGTCACCGGGGCCCGCCGCCTGGATGGCGGCGGGTTCGGCGGCTTCGAGCGGAGTCGTCATTCGCGCTCGTCGGCGGTGCTCTTACGCCGCCTGGTCAGGAAGAAGGCCGCGGCTCCGACGACGATCACGGCGCCGACGATGCCGGCGATCAGGCCGGTGTTGGAGCCGCTCTCGGCGGTGGCGCCGGCGGCGGCCGGAGCCTTGGCGTCCACGGTGTAGAACGGCCAGTAGCCGCTGCCGCCGTACAGCAGACCCTTGTCCTCGGGGATGGGGGTGATGCTGGTGATCTTGTCCTTGCGGTAGCCCTCAAGGTCGTTCGGGTAGTAGATGGCGATGACCGGGGCCTGGGTGTAGAGCCGCTCCTGCATCTGCTTGAGCAGGTCGACGCGCTTGGTCCGGTCGAGCTCCTTGAGCTGGTCCTGGTAGAGCTTCTCGAAGGTGTCGTCGCAGAAGAACGACTCGGTGCCGCCGCCCTCGCCGCCGGGGGCCGGCCTGCGGCTGCACAGGTGGGTGGCCATGACCTCTTCGGGGTCGGGGTTGACCGACCAGCCGCTGATCGCGATGTCGAAGTTGCCGGTGACGCCGGTCTCCTCGGTGAACTTGCTGGAGTCCAGCTTCACCGTGGACAGCGTGATGCCGACCTCCTTGAAGAAGGCGGTCAGGTATTCGGCGAGCTTGTCCTCGATCGGGGTCTCGGTGTGGATGGTGAAGCGGAACTCGAGCTTGCGGTCGCCGTCGGGCATCGTGCGGACGCCGTCGGAGCCCTTCTTGTAGCCCGCGTCGTCGAGGAGCTGGTTGGCCTTGGCCGGGTCGTAGCCGACCTTCTCCTCGCCGGCGGCCTCCCAGAAGAACTCCTTGTACATCGGCGGCACGATGGAGCCGTCGGCGGGCTTGGCTAGGCCGTTCTGGACCTCGTCGACCAGCTTCTGCTTGTCGATGGCGTAGTGCAGCGCCTGGCGCACCTTGACGTCCTTCAGCGCGGGGTGACCGTCGCCGACGGGCTTGTCGTCAGTGGTGGTGGCCCCGTGGTTGACCTGCAGGTACGCGGCGCGGCGGCCCTGCGTGTTCCACGGCTCGATCGCCGGGTCGTTCTTGATGGCGTCGAACTCCTGCGGGGTCATCCGGCCGAGCAGGTCGATGTCGCCCTTCTGCAGCCCGGCGATCGCGGCCTGCGGGTTGTCGTAGAAGACGACCTGCAGCTCGTCGATCTTGGGCTTGCCCCGCCAGTAGGTGGGGTTGGCCTGCAGCTTGACGTAGTTGTCCTTCTTGTGCTCGACGGCGATGTACGGCCCGCTGCTGACCGTCGGGTACTTCTCGGCGTCGTAGTTGGCCATGTCGGTGACCGACTCCCAGGCATGCTTGGGCATGATCGGGACCGGGTTGTCCAGCATGGACGCCTGCGGGGACTTGAGCTTGATGACCAGGTCCTGGCCGTTGGCCGTGACGGTCTCGAAGTTCTCCACCGCCGGGCCGTTCGCGGTCTTCGCGGCCTCGTCGGTCATCATCTTGTTGAACGTCCAGGCCGCGTCCTCGGCCGTGATCGGCTGGCCGTCGGACCACTTGGCGGTGCGGATCTTGAACGTCCAGGTGAGCCCGTCCTCGGACGTGGTCCACGTCTCGGCCAGGTCGGGGCTGGGCTGGAGCGTCTTGGAGTCGGGGACCGTGAGGTAGCCGTACATCCAGCGGTGGATCGACGTGGAGACCAGGCGGACCGCGAGGAACGGGTTCATCGAGTCCATCGACTGTGTCGCCCCGACGCGTACGATCTTCTTCCCCGCCGCCGGGTCCTGGGCTAGGGCCGCTGTGCCCTGGCCGGCCACTAATAGCGCGACGCCCAGCGCAGCCAGGCGCGCGAACCATTTCCTCATATGTGCCTCACCTTCAGGCGGGGGTTTTCCTGTGTAGAGAAAGGCACACCATACGGAGTCCCCATGTCAACGAGGTGCGGAAAATTGTTTCATCTTCGTTTCTTTTGGCGGTGTAAATTTTCAGCGCTTATGACACTACGATGACCTGCCGGCCCGCCGTCCACCGGCGACGCCGCCCCCGAAGGACGGTGACGCATACATCGCCCTCCCCCGGTAAGAGGGCCGGTGCACACGCGGGGTCCGAGGGGAGTACACCATGCTGGACGGCAAGACGATCGCGTTCCTCGTCGCTCCCGAGGGAGCCGAGCAGGTGGAGCTCACCGAACCGTGGAAGGCGGTCAAGCGGGCCGGCGGCACGCCCCGGCTCATCTCGACCGCCCCCGGCCAGGTCCAGGCGTTCGACCACCTCGACCGGGCGGACACGTTCGCCGTGGACGACATCGTGGACGACGCCGACCCGGCCTCCTTCGACGGCCTCGTCCTGCCCGGCGGCGTCGCCAACCCCGACATTCTGCGTACGGTCCCGGAGGCGGTGCGGTTCGCCCGCGCCTTCTTCGACCTGGGCAAACCGGTGGCCGCGATCTGCCACGCGGGCTGGACGCTGGTCGAGGCGGACGTCGTGCGCGGGCGTACGGTGACGTCCTGGCCGAGCCTGCGGACCGACCTGCGCAACGCGGGGGCGACCTGGGTGGACCAGGAGGTGGTGGTCTGCGCCGACGGCCCCAGCACGCTGGTCACCAGCCGCAAGCCGGGCGACCTGAAGGCGTTCTGCAAGGCCGCCCTGGACGCCTTCTCCTGAGCCTCGTGGGCCGGGTTGCCGTCCTGCCTGACGAGATCGAAACCGTCCTGTAACGGCTTGTCCCCTGGAAAGAAATGGTCTAGACGTAGACCAAAAGGAGCGTCCTCCGCGCCCCCCAGGGAGACCTCAGTGACCATTGAAGAGGATTCCAGGCGACTGGCCGAGCTCGGCTACAAGCAGGAGCTGGCACGCACCTGGAGCGGTTTCTCGAACTTCGCCATCTCCTTCTCGATCATCTCCATCCTCGCCGGCTGCTTCACCACCTTCGGGCAGGCATGGAACAACGGCGGCCCCATCGCCATCTCCTGGGGCTGGCCGCTGATCTCCGTGTTCATCCTGATCATCGGTTTCTGCATGTCGGAGCTGGTGTCGGCGTACCCGACGGCCGGCGGCATCTACTGGTGGGCCACCAAGCTGGGCAAGCCGGTCCACGGCTGGTTCACCGGCTGGCTCAACCTCATCGGCCTCATCGCCGTGACCGCCTCGGTCGACTACGGCTGCGCGACCTTCCTCAACATCACCCTGAACCGCCTGACCGGCGGCGCCTGGGAGGCCACCCTTCCGCAGGCGTTCCTGCTGTTCGTGATCGTCCTGGCGCTGCACGCGCTGATCAACATCTACAGCCACCGGCTGATCGCGCTCCTGCAGAACGTGTCGGTGTGGTGGCACGTGGCCGGCGCGACGATCATCGTCGCCATCCTGATCTTCGCCCCCGAGAACCACCAGTCGCTCAGCTTCGTCTTCGGCGGCACGAACAACAACTCCGGCTTCGGCGACGGCTCCGACGGCCTGCCCTTCTGGCTGTACGTGCTGCCGCTCGGCTTCCTGCTCACCCAGTACACGATCACCGGCTTCGACGCCTGCGCGCACGTGTCGGAGGAGACCCAGGGCGCGGCCAGGAGCGCCGCCCGCGGCCTGTGGCAGTCGATCTTCTACTCGGCCATCGGCGGCTGGATCCTGCTGCTGTCGTTCCTGTTCGCCGCCACGAACGTGGACGAACTGAACGCGCAGGGCGGCTTCGTGGTCGCCATCTTCGAGACGGCGCTCTCCTCCCCGCTCGCCACCGCGATCATCACGATCTCCACGATCGGCCAGTTCTTCTGCGGGATGAGCTGCGTGACGTCGATGTCCCGCATGACCTACGCCTTCTCCCGCGACGGCGCCGTGCCCGGCTGGCGCCTGTGGTCGAAGGTGGACCGCAACCGCACCCCGGTCAACGCCATCGTCGCCGGCTGCGCCGTCGCCGCCCTGCTCACCCTGCCGGCCCTGTACGCCCCCGCCGGCTCGACCACGCCGGTCGCCTTCTACGCCGTCGTGTCGATCGCCGTCATCGGCCTCTACCTGGCCTTCCTCATCCCGATCTGGCTCCGGCTGCGCATGGGCGACGCCTTCCAGCCCGGCCCGTGGACGCTCGGCAGGAAGTACAAGGCGCTGTGCTGGATCGCCTGCGTCGAGATCGTGATCGTGTCGATCTACTTCATCATGCCGTTCTCACCGGCCGGCGTGCCGGGCCACCCGGACTTCACCTGGACGTCGGTCAACTACGCGCCGATCGCCGTCGGGGTGGTGCTGATCGGGATCGCGCTGTGGTGGGCCCTGTCGGCCCGCCACTGGTTCACCGGCCCCCGCCGCACGATCGACGAGACCCCGGCCCCGTGAGGGCACGGGCGGGTGCGGCTCGCACCGCACCCGCCCGGCCCGCTATCCGATGCCCGGAGCGGCCCAGGAGAGCCTGTCCGTGGGCCAGGCCGGCGTCCTGCTCCTGAGCTTGAGCGACTCCTCAGGCGTGCCCACCGCGCAGCGGGTGCCGTGGGCGGGCACCTTCAGCGAGATCAGGTACTCGTCGAAGATGTCCGTCTGGCACTTGTCCTTGCCGTAGATGCGGTGCCCCCAGCCCTCGTACGTGAGCAGCACCGCCTTGGACCCGAGCTGACGGGCCGCGTTGGCCGACCAGATCCACGGCGTGGCCGGGTCGTGCAGCGAGTTGCCGAGCAGCAGCGGCGCGTCACCCGTGTACCTGAGCTGGTGCGGCGGGTTGGTCGTCGGGTAGTTCATGCAGATCGGCAGGTCGTCGATCGGGTACGGGTGGTACCCCGTGTCCGGGGCGAGCGCGCCGGACACGCGCAGGAGAGCGGCGTACTCCGCGTAGTTGCGCACCCGGAGGTTGTAGTCCTGGCACAGGATGGTGGTCGGCAGGTACGCCACATCCCCCTCGACGGGCTGCCGGCCCGGGAGCGGGGGCACCCAGTCCGGCTCCGGCCCGCCGTTCAGCCAGTTGATCGTCTGGCTCAGCGTCACCCAGTCGGGCCCCTCGTTGCCCAGGGCGGCGTTGTAGATGACCTGCAGCTCGGTCATCTTCGTACCGGTGCTCGGGTAGACGAGCTCGCCGCGCCGCGCCTGCTCCCGCAGGTTCTGCCAGATCGCGCGGATGTCCTGCCCGTGCAGCACGCAGCTCGGCTCCTGCTCGCACCAGCCGACGAACTGGTCGAACGCGTCCTCGACGGCGACCGCCTCCGTGGCCAGGAAGCCCGCCACGTCGAGGCTGTGGTCCATGTTGCTGTCGAGCCCGAGGGCTCGGACGCGCCCGGGGAACAGCTCGGCGTACATCTGGCCGATCAGCGTGCCGTACGAGATCCCGTAGTAGGTGAGCTTCTCCTCGCCGAGGGCGGCGCGGAGCGCGTCCATGTCCCGGGCGACGTCCCTGGAGTCGACGTGGTCGTACAGGGGCCCGGTACGGGCGCGGCAGTCGGCGTGCAGCCGCTTGGTGAAGGCGTCCCAGGCGTCGAAATCGGCCTGGCTCTTCATCACCGTGTGCGGCATCTGGTTGTAGACCGACGCCGAGCAGATCACCGGATTGCTGCGCCCCACACCCCGGGGGTCGAAGCCGACGATGTCGAACCTCTTCTGCAGTTCTTCGGTGTAGGAGCCCGGAGCGCCGTAGACGGCCTCGACACCCGATCCGCCCGGTCCGCCCGGGTTGATCACCAGCGATCCGACCCGGGCCGCCTGGTCGGTGGCCTTGCGCCGCGCGACCGCGATGTCGACGGTCGGTCCGCCGGGCTCGGCCCAGTCGACCGGTACGGTCAACCGGCCGCACTCGGCGGAGGGCTCCTCCTCGCAGGGAGCCCAGGTGATCGTAGGTTCCGCCCGCGTGCCGGCGGCGGCGGGCGCCGGCGACAGGGACGAAAGCGTCGCCATCGCCAGTAAGGCAGCGGCGAGCAGAGAGAACTTTCTTCGCACAATGCTCCAATCTTCAACCGATCCCCCGCAGGGCATGCGACTAAAATGGATCATTGCCAATAAATGTCGCCCCTCGGCGGGGGACAGCAGGATTTCCTCCTTGAGGATGACCTCAATCGGACAAACCGCCCTCTATCCCCGCGAGAGGGTCGCGGACCTGGTCTCGGCAGGGTCAAGCCGGCCGGGCCCGAACGGCTTGCCGTCCACGCGGAATCAGCGATGCCGGGCCCGCCCCCACGTCAGGACGCTTCGAACGCCTCCGCGACGGCCGCGCGCACGCCGGGCATGGCGGCCGAGCCCGTCTCGCGCTTGAGCGAGGTCATGTCGACCTCCGGCATCCCGCAGGCCACCGCCCAGTTCCACGGCGTGAGGTCGCCGTCGACGTTGAGCGCGAACCCGTGGCTGGTGACGCCCCGGCTCTGCCGCATCCCGATCGAGATGATCTTGCGGCCGGTCCCGGCCGTCCAGACGCCGGTCAGCAGTTCCGACCCCGGCGGCGTGTCGCGCCGCTCGGCCGGCAGGCCCAGCTTGCCCAGCGCCTCGACCAGCCGCAGCTCCACCTCGCGGACGTAGTCGACGATGCCCTCGCCCTCGTCGAGCTTGACGATGAGATAGCCGACGAGCTGCCCCGGGCCGTGGTAGGTGAGCTGGCCGCCGCGGCCCGTCTCGACGACGGGGATGCCGCGGGCGGGGTCGGGCAGGTGGGCGAGCGGAGTGCGGCGCCCGACGGTGTAGACCGACGGGTGGCTGAGCAGCCAGAGCGTGTCCGGCCGCGCGTCGTCCTGGCGCTGCCCGACGAGGTCGGTCATGCGCTCCATCGCCTTGTCGTAATCGACGAGCTCATCCGAGATGAGCGTCAGCGGCCTTGCCCTCATGATTCGAGGATATGCCGCCGCCCGGACACGTCGGCACGCGGCCGGGCGGGCGCTCGCGGGCGGGCCCGCGAGCGGTGCTCCTGCCTCAGTCGCGGTAGCCCTTCGGGGCCTCCGGGATGAGGATCCACATGACGACGTAGACCACCCACAGCGGCCCCGGGATGAGCGACAGCAGCAGCCAGAGGATCCGGACGAGGGTGGGCGGCAGGCCCATCTTGTCGGCGAGACCGCCGCAGACGCCTGCGATGATCCTGTGCTCACGAGAGCGGTACATGCTGTTCCTCCGTGTGGTTTTCGCGACCTATCTGGGCAACGGACGGCCTGGCTGTAAGACTCCCGTCAGGAACCCTGAGAAAACCCTGTAAGGGTCAGCCACTCATGAGCCATTCCCAGATGTCGGCTGGTCAGTCCGCGAATGGGGTCCACGTGGATGAGCAGGAAGTCCGCCAGACCCTGATCCACCCTGAGGTACTCCTCGTCCTCGGCCCACACCTGGTCGTCGAACCAGACGAACGGCCGCCGCCCCGCGTACGCCGCGACGTGCGGCGTCTTGAACATCTCCCCGTGCCCGCTCGGCGTCGCCCCGGCGGGGTCCATCGTGATGACGGGCAGCGCGGGCAGGCCGATGCGCGGCGCGATCCAGTCGTTGGCGTGGTGCTCCCAGGTGGTGGCCCAAACCAGCTCGGAGCCGGTGGCCAGGGCGAGTTCGAGCAGGCGGCGGCCGTGGCGGGGATTGAGGTGGACGGTGTAGACCTCGCCGTCGATCGTGCACCGGTAGCGCCGGAAGTCGGGCGTGGGATGGCCCATGGGGTTGAGCACGCCGTCCACGTCGATCAGCAGCAGGGGCTTCACCCGACCGCCGCCCGGTGCTCCTGGGGGCTGATGCCGCGGACCCGTTTGAAGGCCGCGCTGAGCGCGAACGGGCTGCCGTAGCCGACCTTCCTGGCCACCGAGCCGATCGTGGCGTCGGGCTCGCGCAGCAGGTCGGCGGCCAGGGCCAGCCGCCAGTCGGTGAGGAAGGCCATCGGCGGCTCGCCGACCAACTCGGTGAAGCGCCTGGCCAGCGCCGCCCTGGAGACGCCGACCTCGGCCGCGAGCGTGGCGACCGTCCACGGGTGGGCCGGGTTGTTGTGCAGCATGCGCATGGCCTTGCCGACCACCGGGTCACTCATCGCGCGGTACCAGGCGGGCGCCTCGCCGGCGGCGAAGTGCGCCCGCAGCACGGCGATGAGCAGCAGGTCCAGCATGCGGTCGAGGACCGCCTCCTGGCCCGGCTCGTCCTTGACGACCTCCGCGCCGAGCAGCGCGATGAGCGGGCCGCCGGGCTGCACGATCAGCGTGGGCAGCGCGTCGAGCAGCCGCCGGCTGACCTCGCCCTCCAGGTTGTACGTGCCGGTGAGCAGCACGGTGCCGCCGTCGGCGCTGTTGCCCCACGTGCGGATGCCGAGGTCCATCGACTCGTAGAGCGACTCGCCGTCGAGCGTGGCGCAGCGCTGGCCCGGATGGATGACTACCTGCGGCTCGGTGCCGGGGTCGTCGGCCACCACGTACGGCTCCGGCCCCCGGGCGACGGCCACCTGACCGGGCTCCAGGCGTATCGGCTCGCCGCCGTCGAACATGATCCACGACTCGCCCCGCACCTGCGCGATCACCGACAGCGGGGCCTCGTCCTGGACGCGCAGCGACCACGGCGGATCGAGGAGCGAGCGGAGCAGGAAGGCGCCGTGGGCTCTCGGGCCGTCGAGAAGCGCCGCGAGCTGGTCCATAGCTAGACGATCGCATATGGGATTGCGCTTCTCAACCATGGATCGTCTTATCGGTATGAGGGCTTACTGGATGCATGACGATTCTGGTGCTCGGCGGCACCGGCAAGACCGGCCGCCGCATTGCCGACCGGCTCACCGCGCTCGGCCTGCCCGTACGTGCCGGCTCCCGCTCCGCCGACCCCGCCTTCGACTGGCAGGATCGCGGCACCTGGGAGGCCGCCCTCGACGGCGTCACGTCCGTCTACCTCTCCTACTACCCCGACCTGGCCTTCCCCGGCGCGTACGACGACATCAAGGCGTTCACGGAACTCGCCGTGCGCGGCGGGGTCCGCAAGCTGGTCCTGCTGTCCGGCCGGGGGGAGCCGGAGGCGGAGGCGAGCGAGCGTACCGTCCAGGAGTCGGGAGCGGAGTGGACGGTCGTGCGCTGCTCCTGGTTCATGCAGAACTTCACCGAGCACTTCCTGCTCGGCCCCGTGCTCGACGGCGTCATCGCGCTGCCCGCCGCCGACGTGCCCGAGCCGTTCGTGGACGTGGACGACATCGCGGACGTCGCCGTGGCCGCCCTCACCGAGGACGGCCATGCGGGCAGGCTGTACGAGCTGACCGGGCCGCGCCTGCTGACCTTCGCCGACGTGGCCGCGGAGCTGTCGGAGGCGACGGGCCGGCCGATCTCGTTCGTCCGGGTGACGCCGGAGGAGTACGTGGGCGCGGCCGTCGCCGAGGGCCTGCCGGAGGAGGAGGCCCTGGGCCTGGCCGCGCTGTTCACCGAGATCCTCGACGGCCGCAACGCCCGTGTGGCGGACGGGGTGCGGCAGGCGCTCGGCCGCCCGGCGCGCGACTTCGCCGACTTCGCCCGCGCCAACGCCCCTATCTGGAAGCCCCGCTGACCTGCCGCCCCGGCCGGGGCGGTCACGTGTCGTACAGGTTCCAGGGCAGGAGCTGGTACTCGCGGTCGCAGGGCGTGCCGGCCGCGAGCAGGTAGTCGCCCGTGGTCAGGTCGACGCAGCTCGACAGCAGCGTCGCCCACCGCTCGACGGCCGGCCGCGCCGGGTCGGGATGGGTACACAGCGACCCGGGATAACCGAGATGGTCGGACATGGCGTGCTTGATCCGCTTGCGCGCCTCGTCGGTGCCGGACGACTCCCGCACCGCGCGCAGCCTGTCCTCGGCCCTCGGCACCCGGAACAGCGAGTCGGCCGGGCCGGGCCGGTACCCGGCGGCGAGCTGCGGCGGCACGAACGCCTGGTAGTGGTTGCCGTGCACGAGCAGCCCGTCGGTCGGGTACATCCACCCGACCGGCCCCGGCGTGGTCTCCAGGTCGATCGCGAACCCGTCCCGGTGGGTGACCAGCGCGTTGCTGGCGATGTGCGCCTTCGACCGGGTCAGCGCCTCCAGCGCCGCGCCGAGGTCGCCGCTGTCGAGCACCCTGCGCCTGATCAGCGTCTGCGGCACGCCGACCGAGTCGTCGAAGCGCCCGCCGAGCCCGTTGGCGTTGAGCGCGATGCCCGCCGAGTTGGCCCCCTGCCGCCCGACCTGGCCCGCCTCCACGTGCATGATCACCGTCGGGCGTCCCGGCTGGACCACCCTGAGCACCATCAGCGTGTCCGACACACCGTCGCGCCAGTCCCAGTTCTGGCCCGCGTACACGTGCCCGTCGCCCGACGCCTCGCCGGTGAGCGCGAACGACGTGCACCCGTCGGGTGCCATGGCGCTGAACGTGGTGTCGTACAGGATCTCGCCCCTGGCGTTGAGCGCCAGCACGTCGAGGAAGCCGACGCCGGCGCCCTCGGCGACGCCCTCCATCTCCTCGACCAGTTCGGGGGCGAAGGCCCGGCTCGGCTCGGCCCAGCGGGCCGCGCGCCGGACGACCTGATCCCAGGTCAGGCCGCTGGAGTGGCCGAACGCCTCGGCGTAGTAGGCGAGCGCGCGGGCGACGGGTTCGCGCGCCTGCTCGCCGTACTGACGGCCGCGCTCGCGTGGGGTGCCGGAGATCTCGATGAGGGGAAGTGACACGGAGCTCATGACAAGCGTCTATCACCTCCGTGTTTGAACGTGCCGGCTCGCCCCGCTGACCATGCGATGAACGCCGGCCGGGAGGTGTCCGGTCGGCACTTGCCCGGCCCCCGATTCCGCTAACCTCACCCTCATCACTCCCGCTCGTGCACGAAAGGTGTAGTCGTGATCGGCTGGCTAGAAGCGGTGGTTCTGGGGTTGATCCAGGGGCTGACGGAGTTCCTGCCGGTCTCCTCCAGCGCCCACATCCGGGTGGTCTCCGCTTTCGCCGGCTGGCAGGACCCGGGGGCCGCGTTCACGGCCGTCATCCAGATCGGCACCGAGCTGGCCGTGCTGATCTACTTCCGCAAGGAGCTGTGGGAGATCGTCTCGACGTGGGTGCGCTCCCTGTTCGTCAAGGAGCTGCGCCGCCACTGGGCGGCCCGCATGGGCTGGTACATCATCATCGGCACGCTGCCCATCGGCGTGCTCGGCCTGGTGCTGAAGGACCAGATCGAGGGCGTCTTCCGTGACCTGCGCCTGGTGGGCACGACGCTGATCGTCTTCGCGCTCATCCTGTGGTTCGCCGACCGCACCGCCCGCAACAAGCTGACGCTGGAGAAGCACCTCAGCTTCACGCACGCCCTCATCTACGGCTTCGCCCAGGCGCTGGCCCTGATCCCCGGCGTGTCCCGCTCCGGTGGCACGACGACGGCCGGCCTGCTGCTCGACTACCGCCGCGAGGACGCCGCGAAGTACTCCTTCCTGCTCGCCATGCCGGCCGTCTTCGCCTCGGGGCTGCTGGAGCTGTTCGAGATCGGTGAGGGCCAGGCCCCCGACTGGGGGCCCACGATCGTGGCCACGGTGATCTCGTTCATCGTCGGGTACGCGGCGGTGGCCTGGTTCCTGCGCTACATCAGCACCCACCGCTTCACGCCCTTCGTGATCTACCGGGTCGTCCTCGGCCTGTTCGTCATCCTCGCGGTCACCGCGGGCTGGCTGCCCGCTCAGGGCTGAGCGGACGAGCCCCCGTCAGCGGCGCCGCGGGTAGCGGCTGCACCAGGCGAAGACGACCGCGAAGAGGGCCCAGGCGGTGACGTACGCGAGCGGGTGCGCCCATCCGTCGCCGATGAGGTCGGTCAGGGCCGCGCGGCCCTCGGAGTAGATCGCGAGCCCCGCCACCGCGCCGGGGATCGCCCCCCACCACCGCCGCCACCACAGCTCGTGCACGGCGATCTCGAACAGGACGAGCGCGATCGGCCCGAACAGCAGGAACCTCAGGTTCAGCACGGAGGGCGCCAGCGCGGCGAACACCATGACGCCCACCGCCGCCGCCACCGTCAGCAGGACGACGGGGGCGAACGGGGCGGGCTCGTCGAGCGGATCGCCGTCCGGCGGCGCGGGCTCGTCGCGTGGGTCAGGTTCGTCCGGCACATCCGTCATTCTGGCCAACGGTCCGGCGCGGCGAAGCCCTTCCACCGCAACGGCCCGGCGGGCGTCACCCGGCCGGCACGCCCACCTTGGCCGGGGCCCGGTAGGTGAGCAGCGTGAACGCCAGCGCCAGCACGCCGAGCGCGACGGACACCACGACCACCCCCGTCCTGCCGTACGCCTCCAGCGCCGCGCCGCCGGCCAGCCCCGCCACGAACAGCCCGAAGTACTGCGCCGACGACAGCAGCCCCAGCCCGATCGGCACGTTGCCGGGCACCGCCGTGACGGTCCTGAACTGCTGCGCGGGCGCGATCAGCCACCCGGTCGCGCCCCATAGGAAGCCCCAGGCCAGCGCGACGGGCATGGCCAGGTTCGCGACGGGGATCAGGGCCAGGAACGCCACGGACGAGCCCAGGCCGACGAGGATCATCCGGCGCGGCCCGTACGCGTCGGTGAGCCGCCCGCCGAGCAGGTTGCCGACGACGCCGCCGAGACCCCAGGCCCACAGCAGCGCGGGCAGCGGCAGGTCGAACAGCGATCCGATGTAGGTGTACGCGCTGAACCCGGCCGAGAACACCAGCAACTGCGTCACCATGACCGCCAGCACCCCCCGGTCGCGCAGCGGCTCGAACCGGTCACGCAGCCGGCCCGACACCGGGATCCGCACCTCGGGCACCAGCGCGGCCACTCCCACCAGCCCGACCAGTCCGAGCCCCACGACCATCCACAGGGTGGCCCGCCAGCCGGCCGTCCCGCCCAGCCAGGTGCCCAGCGGCACCCCGATGGCCGACGACACGCTCAGCCCGCCCATGACCAGCGCGAGTGCCCGGCCCCGCCGCTCGGGTGCGGTCAGCGCGTTCGCCACGGCGGAGGAGGTGGGGGTGAACATCGCCGCCCCCGCCGCCGCGACCACCCGCGTCAGCATGACCAGCTCGTACGTCGGCGCCACGGCCGTCAGGACGCTGCCCGCCACGAACACCGACAGGGCCAGTAACAGCAGCGTCCGGCGCGACATCCGGGCGGTCAGCGCGGCCAGCAGCGGCGACAGGACGGCGTACGCCAGCGCGAACACGGTCATGAGCTGCCCTGCCGCGGGCCGGGAGACCCCCAGGTCGGCGGAGATGGGTGGCAGCAGGCCGGCCGTCACGAACATGCCCGTGCCGATCGCGAAATTTCCGGCGGCCATCGGATAGAGCCGCGAGTTCATGGAGCCTCCAGCAAAAGTTGGACGCCCATCAAATTGTCCTATAGTTGGATTGTTGTCAAACAATAAGACGGAGATAGGGTTTCACCATGCGCCTGCTCCCGCACCCGTCGGTGGAGAACATCCAGCTCACGGAGGTCCTCAGGGCGCTCAGCGATCCCGTACGCCTGGAGATCGTCCTCCGCCTCGCCGCCGCCGGGGAGATGACGTGCACAGTCGCGGGCGACGCTCTCGGCGTGCACAAGTCCACCGCCTCGCACCACTACCGCATGCTGCGCGAGTCCGGCGTGGTACTCACCAAGCAGGAGGGCCGGCTGAAGTACATGAGCCTGCGCCACGACGACCTCCAGGCCCGCTTCCCCGGGCTGCTCGACGCGGTGCTCGCCGCCGCGCTGCGCATCCCCGCCGAGGCCCATGACCGGGTCTGACGGGCTGCCCATCAGGGGCGTCCTGCCCGACCTGCTCGCGGCGCTCGACCGGCACGGCAGCGCGGTGCTCACCGCCCCGCCCGGCACCGGCAAGACCACCGTGGTGCCGCTCGCCCTGGCCGAGGCGGGCCTGCGGGTGGTGGTCGCCGAGCCACGCCGCCTGGCCGTACGCGCGGCGGCCCGCCGCATGAACGCCGGCTACACGATCAGGGGCGAGCGGCACACGGGCGCCAACCGCATGGTCGAGGTCGTCACCACCGGCGTGCTGCTCCAACGCCTCCAGCGCGACCAGGAGCTGCCCGGGGTCGACGTGGTCATGCTCGACGAGTGCCACGAGCGCCACCTCGACGCGGACACGGCGCTGGCGTTCCTGCTCGACGTACGCGAGACGCTCCGCCCCGACCTGCGCCTGCTGGCCACCTCCGCGACCGCCGACGCCCAGCCCTGGGCCGACCTGCTCGGCGGCCCCGTCGTCGCGGCCACCGGCGTCGCGCACCCGGTGGAGACCGTCTGGGCCCCGCCGCCGCGACCGCTCGCCCCGCCGCACGGCCTGCGCGTCGATCCCGCGCTGCTGTCGCACGTCGCCTCGGTCGTCCGCCGGGCGCTCGCGGAGCGCGACGGCGACGTGCTGTGCTTCCTGCCCGGCGTGGGCGAGATCGCCAAGGTGGCGGGCCTGCTGGCGGGCGAGGCGGAGCACGTGCTCCAGGTGCACGGCCAGGCTCCGCCGCACGTCCAGGACGCCGTGCTGGCTCCCGGCCCGGCGCGCCGGGTGGTGCTGGCCACATCGGTGGCCGAGTCGAGCCTGACCGTGCCCGGCGTGCGGGTGGTGGTGGACTCGGGGCTGGCCCGCGAACCCCGTACGGACCACGCCCGCGGCCTCGGCTCCCTCACCACGGTCCGGGTGTCCAAGGCGTCGGCCACCCAGCGTGCCGGCCGGGCCGGCCGCGAGGCTCCCGGGACGGTCTACCGCTGCTGGCCGGCCGCCGACCACGAGCGCCTCGCCGACCACGCGCGCCCGGAGATCGCGCTCGCCGACCTGACCGCGTTCGCGCTCCAGGCGGCCTGCTGGGGCGCGCCGGACGCCGCCGGCCTGGCCCTCCTCGACCCGCCGCCGCCCGCCGCGCTGTCGGCGGCCACCCGCGCGCTGGAGGCGCTCGGCGCCCTCACCATCCGGCCCGGACGGGTGGAGGTGACCGGGCACGGGCGGCGGATGGCGCTGGCCGGCGTGCATCCGCGTCTGGCCAGGGCCCTGCTCGACCTCGGCCCCGAGGCGGCGGAGGTGGTGGCGCTGCTGTCGGAGCAGCTCCCCCGCGACGCCTCCGACGACCTGGCCGAGGTCTGGCGCGCGGCCCGCCGCGGCGGCACCGGCTTCGCCGCCCGCTGGCGCCAGGAGACCGCCCGCCTG
>NZ_SSXE01000135.1 GCF_021699195.1 Nonomuraea sp. MG754425
CCGCTCGGGCGGCTCGCCCGGATGCGGGGCCTCGGTGAGCGGGGGCTCCTCGTCCGGCGGCCCGGAGGGCGGCGGGCCGCTCGCGGGCGCGGACTGCGCGGGCGACGGCACCGCCGACGGCACGGCGGGCGGCGGGACGGCCGGCGGTGACGCCGAGCGGCCGGGCTCGGGCGGCGAGCCGAGCACGCCGAGCGGCCTCGTGGCGGCGCTGTCGAGGATGGGCACCACGGTCAGCGGCTCGTCCTGAGGGTCGCCCTGCCAGGGCAGCCGGATGCCCGGCGGCTCGCCCGTGGCCGGGAACGCGAACGTCGCGACGCCTGTCACCCCACCGTTCTCCTTCCCGATGTGCTGGAAGATCATCGCTATCGCCACCACGGCCGTGACCGCCGCCAGCGCGCCCGCCAGTGCCTGAGGCCATCGCCGAGCCCGCCGCTCCCGGGAAACGGGAAACCCGGCGGCCCCGAGCACGCCCGTACGCCTGGCGACGTAACGGCGGTAGGGCAGCAGTTCGGGGTCGGCGAAGCAGCTCATCACCCTGACGCGCAGCGAGTCGGGCAGCGCGGCGGCCGGCAGCAGCTCGTAGACCTTGGCGGCCGAGACCTCGCGGGTGCGGTGCGGCGCGCAGATCTCGCAGCGCGGCAGGTGCCTGACCAGGTGCTCGCGCATCTCAGGGGTCAGCTCGCCGGCGAAGCCCGCCAGGATGCGGGCCCGGCGCGGGCAGTCGTACGGGCCCTTCCTGGCCAGCACCTCGGCGGTGATCGCGTCGCGCAGCAGCTCGGCGGCCTGCTCCAGGAGCAGCTCGACCTGACGTGACGGCAGGCCGAGCACCTGGGCCAGGTCGGCGGCCGGCAGTTCGTGCCCGTGCACCAGTTCCAGGACCTCGCGTTCGGCCACGGGCAGGCTCCGCACGGCGTTCCAGGCCAGGACGCGCAGGTCGGCGTCGGCCGGGTCGTCGAGCGGCGGCGCCTCGGCCAGGGCCGCGTCGGAGCCCGGCAGCGCGGCGGCCCGGCGTCGCAGGCATTCGACGCGGGCCAGCGCGAACAGCCAGGCACGCAGCCGGCCGGGGTCGGCGAGAGCGCCGGCGTGCGCCTCCGCGGCGATCAGCGTGTCGCGGAGCGCCACCTGGGCGCTCTCGGCGCTCAGCAGCAGGGACCAGCAGTAGCGGTAGACGCTCTCCGCGTACGCGTCGTAGAGCGCGGCGAGTGCTCCTGGATCACGGGCGCGGAGTGCTTCGACCAGGGCGCGGTCATTCATGTGACTGAAGGTAATGGATCGGTAACTAGTAGTTCTACCCGTTCACGCCGATCGCTTCGCATGTCGGGCGACACGGCAGAATTTCATATGGATAAGGCGGGCCATCAGCCAGCATGGCCCGATTCAGCGGAAATTACTGCTTATATTCGGACACGATCTCCGTGCTGCGGTCCACCGCGAACGGCTCGCTCGTCGGCTTGACCGTGTGCGTGGGCGCGGCTCCGCTCAACGCCAGCTCCTCGTAGGGACGTCCGGTGGATCCCCAGGTCCTGGCGGTGATCTCGGTCCTGGCCACGTCGGTGCCCTTCGGCAGGCCGCTCACCGTGAGGATGAAGCGCGGCGGGCTGCCCGCCTCCACCTCGTCCACGAACGTGCTGCCGCCGCCGAGCAGTTTGCCCGCGCTGTCGCGCAGCAACGCGTTCACGACCAGCGTGCTGGCCGATATTTGATAAGGATTGCTCACGTATCCCGTAATCAGGTACGTGCCGTCCTTCTGACGCATCGTCTGGACCCGTGAGACCGGGAAGCGCTGGAACGCCGACGCGATGCGCGCCGCCGGCCGCCACTGCGCGGGACGGTACTGGATGCTCACCTTCGCCGGCTTCTGGGTGGCGCTGGCCTGGCCGGTGAAGGCCAGCGAGCCGCCCGGCGGCACGGCGTCGAGCGGCTGGTCCATCCTGACCACCTCGGCGCCCTTGGCGTCGTGGCCGACGATCGTGGCCACCACGTGCTCGCCGAAGTGCCACGGGTTGGCGTTGCTGAGCACGCCCGCCCAGTTCACGGCGTAGCCGTCGGTGGACTTGACGATGGTGGAGACCTGCTCCTTGAGAGCGAGCGGCTTGAGCTCTTGTGCTGGCTGCTCCTCGCTCGCACACGAGGACAGGCAGATCGCCCCCAGTGCGAGGAGGCTGACGGTTCGGATGCGCGGGATCACTTTGCCGTGATAACCCGAACATGGGCACGGCTGGCGCGGGACACGCGCCAGCCGTACCGATTCTTTAACGGGGACGCGCGACCCTGGTCTCGTCCCAGACCGGATCCGGCGACTCGTAGACCGCGCCGTCGGAGCCGAAGACGAGGTAACGGTCGAAGTCGGCGGCGAACCAGCGGTCGTGGGTGACCGCCAGCACCGTGCCGTCGAAGGCGTCGAGCCCCGCCTGCAGCGCCTCCGCGCTGGCCAGGTCGAGGTTGTCGGTCGGCTCGTCGAGCAGCAGCAGCGTGGCCCCCGACAGCTCCAGCAGCAGGATCTGCAGGCGCGCCTGCTGCCCGCCGGACAACGTGTCGAAGCGCTGCTCGGCGACCAGCCCGGCCAGCTCGTAGCGGGCCAGGGTCTTCATGGCCTCGTTCTTGAGCCTGGCGTGCTCGCTCATGACGATCTCGACCGGGGTACGGCCGAGCAGGTCGGGACGGGCGTGGGTCTGGGCGAAGTGGCCGGGCACGACGCGGGCGCCCAGCCGCGCGCCACCGTCGTGGGTGACCGGCTCACCCGCGAGCAGACGCAGGAAGTGGGACTTGCCCGAACCGTTGGAGCCGAGCACCGCGACCCGTTCGCCGTACCAGACCTCCAGGTCGAACGGGCGCATCAGGCCGGTGAGCTCCAGCCCCTCGCAGATCACCGCGCGCTTGCCGGTGCGTCCGCCGCGCAGGCGCATCTTGATGTTCTGCTCGCCCGGCGCCACCTCGGGCGGCCCCGCCTCCTCGAACTTGCGCAGCCGCGTCTGCGCGGCGTGGTAGGGCGCGGCCATGCCGTCGTTGTAGCGCGCCTTGTTCTTCAGCATGTTGACCAGGGTCTTGAGCTTGGCGTGCTCTTCGTCCCAGCGCCTGCGCAGCTCGTCGAGACGCTCGTTGCGGGCCCGGCGCGCCTCGGCGTACGTGGCGAAGCCGCCGCCGTGGATCCAGATGTCGCCGGACTCGACGGTGATGACGCGGTCGGCGGCGTTGGCCAGGAGCTGGCGGTCGTGGCTGATCAGCAGCACGGTCTTGGACGTCTCCCTGAGCTGCCGCTCCAGCCACTCCTTGCCGGGGACGTCGAGGTAGTTGTCGGGCTCGTCGAGCAGCAGGGTCTGGTCGGGGCCGCGCAGCAGCGCCTCCAGGACCAGGCGTTTCTGCTCGCCGCCCGACAACGTGGCCACGTCGCGATACTTCACGCGCTCGAAGGGGGTGCCGAGGGCGGCCACCGTACAGGTGTCCCAGAGCACCTCGATGTCGTAGCCGCCGGCGTCGGTGTAGTCGCCGATGGCCTGCGCGTAACGCATCTGCGTCTTCTCGTCGTCGCGCTCCATCATCGTCAGCTCGGCCTCGTCGAGCCGCCGGGCGGCCTCGCGCACGGCCGGCGGCGCGACGCCCAGCAGCAGGTCGCGTACGTTGCTCCCGTCGCGCACGCTGCCGATGAACTGCCGCATCACGCCCAGCCCGCCGGAGCTCGCCACGCTGCCCTCGACCGCCTGGAGGTCGCCGGTGACCAGGCGCATGAGCGTGGTCTTCCCCGCGCCGTTGGGCCCGACCAGGGCCGCCTTGACGCCCTCGCCGATCCTGAAGGACACGTCGTTGAGCAGGGGCCGCCCGTCGGGCAGCACGTACGTCAAATGTCCGACCTCAACGTGTCCCACGGTCTTTCCCCTCCTGTGCCCCCGCGCAGGCTACACGCCGCCCTCCTCCCCGGCCATCCGATTTCCCCGCCCCCTCGCACGCCCTCCGCAATCCCGCCAGGACATCTGAACTACTTCAGATATCCTGGCGGACATGGTGACGAAGAACTTTCAGTACAGCGCCTTTCTCCGCGGACCGACGCAGGTCCTCCCCTCGCTCGACGATGCCGACGTCATCCTGGAGCGACGCGATGATGAGAATCTCGTGCTCATGCGCGCGGAGCGGTTCGAGGCGGGCGCCTCCGGCCTGCGTATCGCCGCACGGGCGCTGGCCATCGTCGCCCGGCGCAACGCCGCGCTCGCCGAAGAGGTGCTGGCCGAGGAACTTCCCTGGGTCACCTGGCTCCCCGACGAGGAACGTCCCGAGTGCGTGCGCGAGCTTCTCGCTCACCTGATCGCAGGAGCGGACACGGGAGAGTTGCTGCCGTTCGCCCGCGCGTTGATGTCCTGGCGCTCCACCGCGCTGGTCTGGAGCGACCCGCAGCTCGCCCGCGAGCTCCAGGGGCCGTTCCCCGGAGACGGCCCGGAGGCGGCCCGACCTCGCGACGAGGCGTGATGGCGGGCCGAGGCGACGACGTCCCCCGACCCAACCCCTGGCACGTGCGCTTCGCCGACCGCCGCGCCGCCGAAGGCTGGGGCCACCTGCTCGCCCATGCCCGGGAGAACCTCGACAGAGCATGGGTCGCCATCACCTCCGACCCACGACATGTGGACAGCCGCCAGCACCCCCTCAGGGGCTCACTAGGAGTTGCGAAGGTCGGGGGCGACTCGCTGGAGCAGTGGCAGTACGAGGCCACATCGGGCGGGCGCGTCTGGTACGCGATCGACGATGAGCGTCGCACCCTCTGGATCACTCGGGCGGGGACCGGGCACCCGAAGGGGACCGACACGCGCGGGCGCTGAGAGGTCCTGGGTCTCACATGTGGTCTGGACAGTAAGTGATCTAATGACTAGAACTGTAGGGAGCCCCCACCCCTAGGACGTGTGATGACGCGATTCCGCTCAGCCCTGGCAGCCCTCGCCATCGCGTTGATCGGCCTCACGGCCGTGCCGCAGCCCGTCTGGGCCGCACCGCCCAGGCCGGTGCCGGTCGTACCGGAGGGGCGGGTCGCGGCGGATGCCTCCGCGTGCGCGCCGACCGTACGGGGCGCGGCCACCAACGCGCGGCTGACCAGCCTGTTCACCACCTACGGCAACGACAACAGCCGCCTGGACGACTGGACGGGCGCCGACGGCACCTACTCGCTCAAGCTGCCGAGCGGCAAGGAGCTGTGGATCTTCTCCGACACGTTCCTGGGCCGGGTCGATCCCGGCGGCTCCCGTCCGCCGGTGGTCGAGGAGGGCGGGACGACGGTGTTCCTGAACAACTCCTTCGCCGTCGAGCGCAACGGCCGGCTGTCCACGATCCACGACGGCACCGAGGCCAGGCCCACGGCCGTGATGCCGCCCCGCGACGGGAACCACTGGTACTGGGCCGGTGACGCGACGCTCGCCGGCGGCCTGGTCGAGGTGACCTACCAGGAGTACGAGCGCTTCGGCACGGGCGCGTGGGACTGGCGCTGGCACCGGAACGTGGTGGCCAGGTTCGCCCCCGGGCGGCTCGAAAGGCCGATCAGCGTGCACGACCTGCCGAGCGGTCACGGCGTGGCGTGGGCGTCGGGGATCCTGCGGGACGGCGCCCACACCTACGTCTACGGCGTGGAGGACCTCGGGTCGCCGAAGTACATGCACGTCGCCAGGGTGCGGGGGCAGAGCCTGCTCGGCCGGTGGGAGTACCTCAGGGCCGACGGCACCTGGTCGGCGGACGAGAAGGACTCCGCGCGGGTGATGAGCGGGGTCGCGAACGAGTACAGCGTCAGCAAGGTGGGATCGGGATATGTCCTGATCACGCATGACACGACCGAGGCGCTGAGCCCGAACATCGTGGCCTACTCGTCGTGCTCCCCCACCGGCCCGTTCACCGGCAGGCAGCACGTCTACACCACCCCCGAGACGGGCGGGAACGTCTTCACCTACAACGCCCACGCCCACCCCGACGTCGCCGGGACCGGGCTCGTCGTGTCCTACAACGTCAACAGCTTCGTCAACACCGACCACTACCGCGACGTCACCATCTACCGCCCCCGGTTCCTGGACGTGACGATCGGATGAGGCGCAACTGGGCGGCCCGCCTGCGGCACGGCACGATCGGCGGGCTGCGGGCGGTCACCCTGGAGAACGAGCGGCTGCGCGTGACCGTGCTGCCCGGCAAGGGTGGGGACGTGGTGGAGTTGCTGCACAAGCCCACCGACACCGACTTCGTCTGGCTCGCGCCGCAGGGCCTGCGTGACCCGGGCGAGCACCGCCAGGGCGCGGCCGACGACGTCGCCCAGTTCATCGACCACTACGAGGGCGGCTGGCAGGAGGTCTTCCCCAACGGCGGCGCGCCCAGCGAGTACCGGGGGGCGCGGCTGGCGCAGCACGGCGAGGTGTCCGGACTGCCGTGGGAGTGCGAGGTCGTGGCCGACTCCCCCGAGGAGGTCGCGGTGCGGCTGAGCGTGCGGACGCGGCGGTTGCCGTACCGGATGGAGAAGGTGCTGCGGGTGCGCTCCGGCACGGCGGCGCTGGAGATCGAGGGGCGCGCGACGAACGAGTCCGGCCTGCGGCTGCACGCCATGTGGGGCCAGCACATCGTGTACGGCGCGCCGTTCCTGCGTCCGGGGGCGCGGATCCGGCTGCCGGCCGGCGTCACCGTGATCCCGCACGAGAGCGCGATCAACCCGCCGGAGCGGCGGGTGCGCGCGGGCGGGCCGTGGACGTGGCCGAACGTGCCCGCCGACGTGCCCGCCGACGGGGGCGGCGACGGGGGCGGCGACGGGGGCGGCGAGACGGATCTGAGTGTGGTGCCGGAGCCGGGGTCGCCGAGCGACATCGTGTACGTGACCGGCTTCGACACGGGTTGGTACGAAATTTCAGGGGATATCGGCATGCGTGTGGAGTGGGACGCGACGGTGCTGCCGTACCTGTGGATGTGGCAGGAACTCGGCGCGTCCACCGGCTACCCGTGGTGGGGACGGGCGTACACGCTCGGGCTGGAGCCGTTCTCCAGCATGCCGACCGACGGCCTGGCCGCCGCCGTGGACAACGGCACGGCCCTGGTCCTGGACCCGTACGAGACGAAGGTGCTGAGGTTGCGCGCGGAGGTGCTGGCATGACCGAGTTCGACGGCAAGGTGGCCCTGGTCACAGGCGGTTCGACGGGCATCGGACGGGCGGTCGTCGAACGCCTGGCGGCCGGCGGGGCGTCCGTCGTGTTCTGCGGCGTGGACCAGGACGCCGAGCAGGACGGCGAGCGCGTCACGGGCCGGATCGCCGACGTGCGCCGGGCCGGCGAGCTGCGCGACCTGGTGGAGCTGGCCGTGACCCGGTACGGCGGGCTCGACATCGTGGTGACCTGCGCGGGCGTGCAGCGTTACGGCACCGTCGAGACCACCCCGGAGGACGTCTGGGACGAGGTGCTGGACATCAACCTCAAGGGCGTCTACCTCACCTGCCAGGCCGCCGTGCCCAGGCTGCGCGAGCGCGGCGGCGGCTCGATCGTGGTCGTCTCGTCGGTGCAGGCGTTCGCCTCGCAGGCGCGGGTGGCGGCCTACACCGCGAGCAAGGCCGCGCTCAACGGCCTGACCAAGGCCATGGCGCTCGACCACGCGGCCGACGGCATCCGGGTGAACGCGGTCTGCCCCGGCTCGGTGGACACCCCCATGCTGCGCTGGGCGGCCGACCTGTGGCGGGGCGAGCTGTCGCAGGAGGAGCAGGTCGCGCAGTGGGGACGCAGCCATCCCCTGGGCCGCGTGGGCCTGCCGGAGGAGGTCGCGGAGCTGGTGGCCTTCCTCGCCGGACCGCGCTCGTCGTTCATCACGGGAGCCGAGCACCGCGTGGACGGCGGGCTGCTCGCGCGCAATCCGGCGGCCCTTCCCGAATAAAGCGCGCCGCGCTTTGCGAAAAGCGCTTTATAAACGAGCGTTCCTCGAACAGGTAGAGCGCAGGCCACGGGTTCCTCCCCTCGCCCACCTGAGCTGGCAACAGTTGCGTCAATACGCCGAATTCGCAGGTCACCGCCCTGATACGAAATGAGTCTTGCGGGCCGGGGCACGCGACCCTCAACCGGGCGTGCAGCCCTTTGGATCGGGCGGGTCATGACGACCTGCGTTCGATTCGGCACGCTAAGTTACGAGGTCGAAAAGACTCACTGATCGAGGAGAGACCCGTGAGGCTATCCAAGAAGGCCGCCGGCTTCGTCGCGGCGGTCGCGATGTTCGCCGCGATCGCCCCCGCCGCCGCCGCGGTGGCCAGCCCCCGCTCGACCTGCTACGGCGGTCGCGTATGCCTGTACGCCGGATTCGACTACAACCGCGGGCAGATCGACCACTGGAGGGATTTCGTCCAGGACGACTCCAACTTCGAGGACAACAACTGGCTGAACTGGGACTTCAGCAACTCCTGGCACAGCATGAACAATGAGACCAGCTCGATCAGGAACCGCATCGGCTGCAGCGCCACCCTCTGGCAGCACCCGGGTTACACCGGCGCCCACAGCACGTTCACGCACAACTCGAACGACGGTTTCCTGGCGAACAACGCCATCGGCAACAACCGCGCCAGCGCGCTCGACATCTGGTGCCGCTGAGCAATAAGGGGAGTGCCGGTTTCCGGGCTTGGCCGCCGGAAACCGGCTGTCGCGCGTTGCTCGCGAGTTCGCTGCTGCTGGCGGCGACCGCCGCGGGCTGCGGCGCCGAGGAGCCCGCGGCACCGGCGCCCGTACGGGGTGTCACCTCCGTGTCGGAGCTGGTGCTGCCGTTCGACGCCTACAAGACCACTCCCCAGCAGCGGGCCGTCCTGGGCAACGCCCACAACCGTCTCGTCGTGCGATGCATGCGCAAGCAGGGCATCACCGTCGCCCCTCCCGTCGACGACCCGGCCGCGATCGCCGCGCTGGATCCCGGCAACTCCCGCCGCTACGGCGTCGCCGACACCGAGGCGGCCCGGCGCGCCGGCTACCATCTGGCCCGCCCGCCGTCGCCGGACACCACCGGCACCTGGGCCGGCAAACTGCCCAAACGCACCCGGCACCGCCTGTACGGCACTGCGGCCGACCGGGGTTGCCTCGACCGCGCGACGCACGTCCTGGACAAGGGGTCGCCGAAGGCGGACTGGTCGTGGCTGGCCCTGCAGGACTCGCTCACGCTGGAGCAGGCCGCCAAGCACCCGACGGTCGCCTCGGCCGTCAAGCTCTGGCAGTCGTGCATGAGCAAGGCGGGGCACTCGTACCCGTCGCCCGAGGCGGCGATCGCCGACGGCCGCTGGAACCTCGACGAGCCGACCGCCGTGACCGAGGAGGAGAAGCAGACCGCGGTCGCCGACACGCTGTGCAAGTGGTCGTCGGGCCTGGTCGCCGCCTGGTTCGCGGCCGATGCCGGGTTGCAGCGCACTCTCATCCGCGACAACCGTGATCGTTTCGAGCATCTGCGCGACAACCTCAAGCAGCGCCTGAGCCGGGCCTCACGCCTGCTCGCCGAGCACGAAGGCCGCGAGGTCCGCTGACTGGCGGAGCCTGCTGGGCTCGTGGACGTACATCATGTGGCCGGCCTCGTAGTACCTGAACTCCACGTTGCCGGCCAGCTCCGCGGGCACCGGCAGGTGGGCGAAGGTGTGCTCGGCCGCGAAGTACGGCGTCGCGCCGTCGTGGTAGCCGCAGGCCACGTGCACCCTCAGGTGCGGGTTGGCCCGCATCGCGGCGGCCAGGCGGGAGGCGACCTGCACGTGCGCGTTCTCGAACTCCTTGTACGACCACGGCCGCACGCGCGAGGTGAGCACCTCGTACGGCAGGTCGTTGGCGTAACCCAGCTCGGTGCGCAGGTAGTGGTTGAGCGCCGCGCTGTAGGGGCCCATGATCGCGTCCATGCTGGGGTCGGCGGTGAAGTGCTCGCGGCCGGCGTCGGGGTCCCAGCCGGTGAAGCGGCCGTCGAGCCGGCCGACGGTCAGGCGGCGCGCGCGCAGCAGTTCGGTGAAGAAGCGGATGTGCTCGACGCGCAGGTTCACCCGGTCCACGTAGTCCTCGGTGAGGCCGCTCAGCGCGGCGACCTTGGCGACCGCGGCCGAGCGCTCCGCGGCGGTGAGGCGGTTGCCGCGGGCCAGCACCCACAGGTAGTCGCGGCCGGCGTACTCCTCCGCCTCGCGCAGGACGTCGGCCAGCGGCCGGTCGCCGTGCAGCCCGTGGTGGTGCGCGATGGCCGCGTACGTCGGCAGGTAGAGGGCGTAGGCCAGGTCGTTGCCCTCGTTGAACTCCCCGGTGATGTAGTCGAGCACCGAGGAGATCAGCATCACCCCGTTGAGGTACATGCCGTAGCGCGACTGCAGGTGCTCGGCCAGCGCGGCGGCCCGGACCGTGCCGTACGACTCGCCGGCCAGGAACTTCGGCGACATCCACCGTCCGTTCCTGGAGGTCCACAGCCTGATCACCTCGCCGACGGACTCGATGTCGCCGGAGAACCCGTGGTAGGGCGCGGTCTTCTCGCCTTCGGCGACCCGCGAGAACCCGGTGGAGATCGGGTCGACGAAGACCAGGTCGCTGACCCGCAGCAGGCTCTCCTCGTTGTCCGCCAGCTCGTACGGGGGCGGCAGCAGCGCCCCCGCGTCCCCCATGACCACCCGGCGGGGCCCGAGCACGCCCAGGTGCAGCCACACGCTGGACGAGCCCGGCCCGCCGTTGAACGCGAACGTGACGGGCCGGGTCCCGGGGTCGGCCCCGTCCAGCGTGTACGCGGTGAGGAACACCTCCGCCTTCGGGCGCAGCCCTTCGAAGGTGCCGTCGGTGGTCACCTCCTCGCGCAGGACCAGGGTGCCGGTCGTGGCCGTGTACGACTGGCCCGACGGCGTGGTGTGGGAGGTGGTGACCAGGTTGTCGGCGGGGGCGGCCGGCTTCGACTCTTCAGACATGAAGAGCAATTATGGTCTTATATCTACCGAGATATCGGGATCGGCGAAGCGCTCGTTGGGCACCGTGGGATACCAGCCGGGCCGCCCGGGATCGCGATCGTACGGATAGCCCCCTGTCTCCCGATAGAACTCGGCGTAGCGGGCGACCTTCTCCCGGTCCAGGCTCACCCCGAGCCCGGGGCCCGACGGCACCGCGATGGCGCCCTCCGAGTACGCCATCCTGCCGCCCTCGATCACGTCGTCCGTGAGCTGGTGGTAGTGGGCGTCGGCGGCGTAGGTGAGGTTCGGCAGCACCGCGCCCAGGTGCAGCATGGTCGCGAGCTGCACCCCCAGTTCCCCCGACGAGTGCACGGCCACCCCGAGCTGGAACGTCTCGCACACCCCCGCCGCCTTCACGCACGGCCTGATGCCGCCCCAGAACGTCGTGTCCAGCAGCACCACGTCGGCGCTCCTGCGCAGCACGTTGGAGGCGAGCTGCTCGAAGTTGACCACCACCGTGTTCGTCGCCAGCGGGATCCTGACCTGCTCGCGCACGGTCCTGAGCCCTTCCAGCCCCCAGACCGGGTCCTCCAGGTAGTCGTTGTTCAGCCCTTCGATGGCCCGCCCGAAACGCAGCCCCTCGGCCACCGACAGCACGGCGTTCGGGTCGTACCTGAGCCGGTCGCCGGGGAAGGCGGCGGCCAGCGCCCGGTAGCACTCCAGCTCGTGGTCCGGCGGGAACACGCCGCCCTTGAGCTTGTGCACGGTGAACCCGTGCGCCTCCTTGAGCGCGGCGGCGTGCGCGACGAGCTGCTCGGGGGTGCGGATCTCGCCGTGCTCGCCGGCGGCGTACCGGAAGAACAGGTACGAGGCGAACGGCACCCGGTCGCGCAGCCGCCCGCCGAGCAGGTCGCAGACGGGCACCCCGAGATGACGGCCGATGAGGTCGAGGCAGGCGAACTCGATGGCGGCCAGGAGCTGCGTGCGGTTGTTGTAGAGCGAGGCCGTCGGGTTGGCGATCTTGAAGCGCAGCGCTTCGAGCTGGAACGGGTCATGCCCCTCCAGGTACGGCTTCAGCGCGCGGAAGGCCGACTCGGCGCTCTCGCCCCCGCCGCCCATCTCCCCCAGACCGATGAGCCCGTTGTCGGCCTCGACCTCGACAATCGTGCGGACGAACCGGCCCCAGTGCGCGCCGTTGCTGTGCCGCAGCGGGGCCTCCAGCGGGACCGCGACCGTCGTGGCCCGGATGTCGGCGATCCTCACTGGCGCGTCCCCCTGACCACGGCCACCCCGCAGGCGGGCAGCCGCACCTCGGCCGTCTCGTGCCCCTGCCTCGACACCCGCACCGTGACCGGCTCGGCGGCCAGCGACTGCAGCCGCACCCCGTCCCAGCCCAGGGACGTGACCAGCACGTCGGGATGGTCCACGGACACGTACTCCTCCTCGCTCGACGGGCCCTCGGTGATCAGTACCCCGGCGAACGGCTCGGTCAGCCCGGCCGCCGCCGCCGCGCCCAGCCGCCGCCCCTGGACGCCCGCCTCCGAGGTGACCGCGTACCGGAACGTGGTCTCACCCTGCTGCTGCGCGGGGAAGTTGGTGTCCCAGATGTTGTTGAGCGCCCACGAGTAGACCGTGCCGTCCTCCTGGTCGAGGGTCGGCGGGAAGGGCGCGTACGGCATGTGGATGGTGCCGAGCTGCACCAGCGGCGCTTCCAGCGTGGCCCAGGCGATGCTCAGCTCCGCGTCCTCGAAGGCGATCCAGTGCCTGATCGGCAGCATGTACTCGGCCGAGCCCGGCACCCTGGGCAGGTCGGGGCCGCCGACGCCGCCGGTCAGCTCCCAGGCGGCGGGCCGGCCCGCCGCGAACGGGAAGGCCAGGAAGACCGCCTCCTTGGCCGGGGTGCCCTGCTTGGCGAGCTGGTAGGTCAGATCGACGCGGGGCACGCCGTGGTGCAGCTCGATCGTGGTGCGGATCCAGTCCACGCCCTTGCCGCGCAGCTCCACGACCAGCCGCTCGCCGACCGGCGTGCGCCTGGCCTCCCTGACGGTGGCGTGGGTGCCGATGGCGCGGTCGCCCAGGAGGGTGCGGTCGTGCGCCCCGACGTGGCCCGACAGGTGGTTGAAGTGCGGGGCGGTGGCGTAGCGGTCGTAGACGTACTGGCCGAAGCCGGCTGCGGCGTCGCCGTTGACCAGTTCGCGGCCCGCCCGCTTGTCGAAGATCGAGCCGATGCAGCCCGCTCCCACGTCGTACGCCACCCGGTAGAACTCGTTCTCGATCACGCCGCCGGTGCCGAGGTCCACCGGTTCGGGCGCCCGGGTCTCGGCCGGGGCGACGTCCAGGCGCGCGTAGCCGAAGCCCGGCACGTCCGGGACGACGGCGTGCACGTGCCGCCCGATCGGGCGGGTCGGCCACTCCTCCGGGTCCACGAGCTCCTCGTGGTGCGGCAGCGTCGCCCCCGTCCTGGCGTCCACCAGCACGATCGGCACCTCGACGCCCACCACGTCGCGGGGCAGGAACGCGCGCACGACGTCGGTCCGCGCCCGGGTGCCCGGGTTGAAGACGGCGAACGAGGCCAGCGCGCCGCCCTCGCCGCCCGCCTGCGACAGCGCCGCGGCGAACCTGCGGATCCCGGCGTGCAGCAGGTCGGCGGCATCGTCCTGGGCCGCGTACGCGCCGGACGACTTGCGCGTCCACTGCAGGCCGCCCGAGTCGCCCGCCTCCTCGGCGTCCTCCCACGGGTTGGCCGCGCCCCACGTGTGCTCGTTGAACAGCGCCACCTTGTCGTAGGCGGCGTCCACCTGCTCGGTGGCGTCCACGCCGGCGAGCGTGTGCAACGTCTCGGCCGTGCGCAGGGCCGACTGCGCCCGGCGCACGTAGCCGAGCGGGCGCGCGCCCGAGCCGAGTCCGTCGGCCCACCAGTCGGTCCAGTCGCCCTCGTGCACCGCCAGCCGGTCGTGGTAGCGCTCCTCGACGTGCTCGAAGAAGTCGCTGTTGACGGCCGAGCGCAGGCGCGGGTAGGCCCACTGCTCGTTCCACCGGCGGGCGATCGTCGCGGGCACGATCGACGGGCCGGCGTTGTCGGCGTGCGCGCCCTGCACGCGCAGGTGCAGCACGTCCAGCTCGTACGGCTCCTTCGGCGCGTCGGGTCCCTGCCAGCCGAACGTGCCGGGCCCGTACGGGTAGCCCCGCGTGGCCAGCGCGGACAGGTAGCGCGGCAGCAGGTCGTCGGCCAGCTCGTAGGAGTCGGTGAGGCCGACCGTGTTGCCCTCCATGTACGCCATCCCGTGCGGCGTGTCGGTGAACCACACGAGCAGCTCGTTCCCGCTGGGCGCCCGCCACCGGAACGGCCTGGTCAGCTTGTCGCCGCCGTGCAGGTAGGGCACGGACCGGCCGGCCCAGTTGTGCGCCGCGGCCAGGTACCGCACGCCCGCCGCGTTCAGCGCGTCCACCAGCCCGACCACCGCGCCCGGCACGTCGGTGTGCATGGCCGACCTGGTGGTGAAGCCGTGGCGGCGTTCGAGCTGCTCGGTGAAGCGGAGCTGCCGGTGCAGCTCCTCGGTCGAGCATGCCTCGGTGTGCAACTGGAACGGCAGCGCGGTCACCTCGATCAAGCCCGCCCTGGCCAGCGCGGCGAAGGAGTCGACCATCTCCTTCGGCCGGGCCTCCAGCCACCTGAGCGCCGGCATCGACGACTCGACCGTCCACCGGAAGCGCGCGTCGTCCGGCCAGGACGCGGTCTCCTCGGCCAGCCGCAGCGCCGCGTCGAGGTAGTCGAGATGGTGACGCAGCACCGTGCCCTGCGGGTCGGTGTAGCCGATGTCGAGGTGCGAGTGGTGCACCACGAACACGTGCCACTTGCGCTGCGGCGTCACCGTGATCCGCGCGCTGCCGACCACCCCGGCGTCGTCGCGGCACTCCAGGGTCAGCGCGCGCGGCCCGTCCACCTCCGGCACCAGCAGCGTCACGTCGGTGCCCGTCGCGCTGTCCACGCCGGCCAGCACGTGCGTCAGGGGCTCGGTGCTGGTCACCCTGACCGCCTGGCGGCCGTCGTGGGTGAACAGCGGCAGCACCGCCACCCGCACCTCCAGCCCGCGCACGCTGATCACGGGCGTCGAGGTGTCGTCGCGCAGCGCCTGCCTGATGCCGTCGTAGTCGGGGCTTCCCAGGCTGCGCTGGAGCAACCGGCTGGTCATTGAACACTCCCTAGAGACAGGCCCCTGGCGAACAGGCGCTGGGTGGCGAGGAACAGCACGACGGTCGGCAGCGAGACCACCAGGCCCGCCGCCAGGCCGACCGGGACCGGGGTGCCGGCGTACACGTCGGTCATCAGGCCCGCGAGGGCCGTCATCACCGGCCGCACGTCCTCGCTCTGGGTGAGGGTGAGGCCGAAGACGAGGTCGTTCCAGATGAAGGTGAACTCCAGGATGAACACGGCCGTCAGCGCCGGCAGCGACATCGGCAGGTAGATGCGCCAGAAGACGCGCCAGGTCGAGGCCCCGTCCATGCGCGCGGCCTCGAAGATCGAGAAGGCCACGCCGGCGTAGAAGTTCCGCAGCACGAACGCGCCCAGCGGGGCGTTGATCGCCGTGTAGATGAGGATCAGGCCGAGGCGGGTGTCGTACAGGCCGGCCTCGCTGTAGCCGACGAAGAGCGGCACGAGCAGCATCTGCGAGGGGAAGACGGTGCCGCCGAAGATCAGCAGGAACCACCAGAACCCGTGCCGCAGCCGCAGCACCACGATCACGTACCCGGCCAGCGCCCCGGCGAGCACGCCGAGCAGCGGCGAGACGACACTGTAGAGCGCGGTGCTGGCCAGGCTGCCCGCCAGGTTCGCGCCCTCCACCGCCCGCGCGAAGTTCTCCAGCAGCGCGAAGTCCCCCGAGGGAGCCCACGCGGAGGCCGGGTCGTACGTGTCCGCCGGCCGCGAGGCGTTGACGAGCAGCAGGTACGTCGGCCCGAGCCAGACCAGCCCGAGCGCGACGAGCACGATCCGCCTGATCACGTGGCCGTCACCTGCCTGCGCAGGTACAGGTACGACGCCAGCCCCGTCACGACGGTCAGCAGCACCGCGACCGCCGAGCCGTAACCGTAGTCGCTGGCCACGAACGTCTCCTTGTACATGGTCACCGCCAGCGTCTCGGAGTTGCGCCCCGGACCGCCCTGCGTCAGCACCCACACGATGTCGAACGTCTTCAGGCTGGACACCAGCGCGAGCCCCACCACGACCGCCGTCAGGGGTCGCATGAGCGGCCAGGTCACGTGCCGGAACAGCCGCCATCCCGAGGCCCCGTCCAGCCGCGCCGCCTCGATCGGCTCCCTGGGGATGGACTGCAGCCCCACCACGAACAGCAGCGTGTTCACGCCGAGTTGCTGCCACGTCCAGACCGCCAGCATCGCGAGCGTGTTGGCCGGCGCCTCCTGGAGGAACGCGGTGTCCACGCCGAGCAGCAGGTTCGCGATGCCGTCGTGCGACAGCACCGGGCTCCACACCATGGCCAGACCGGCTCCGCTGAGCGCGTACGGCAGCATGAACGGCACCCGGTACCACGCGCCGCCCTTGAGGTCGTAGGACAGCACCGCGACCAGCAGCCCGAGCCCGACCGGCAGCGCCATCGTGCCGGCCACCCAGATCAGCGTGTTGCGGGTCGAGGTGAGCAGCGCGTCGTCGTCGAACAGCTTGACGAAGTTGGCCAGACCCACCCAGACCGGCGACTCAAGACCGTCGTAGCGGGTCAGGCTCAGGTAGGCCGTCCACACGAACGGCGCGTACAGCAGCACGGCGACCAGCACGGCGGCGGGCGCCACGTAGCCGTGCCCGAACCGGCCGAGTATGGGCGGGCGGCTCACTGATGCGTGCTCCAGTACTCGTCGGCCGCCTTCTGGATGCTCTCCAGGACCTCCATGTACGTGCCGGGCTCGGTCACGAACTTGCCGAACCCGTCGAGCGCGGCGCTCAGCACCGGGGGCGGTGTCGCCTCGAAGTAGCGGTTGACCAGGCGGTACTTCCCGCCGCCCGCGTCCTTGGTGACCGTGCCGAGCGCCTTGTCATCGATCGTCACCTTCGGATTGGCGCTCACGTCGCCCCGGCTGGTCGCCCACTTGTCCTGCGCCTCGGACGTGGTCCACCACTTGAGGTACTTCATCCCGGCCTCGGGGTCGGCCGCCTTGGTCAGCGAGCACAACGGCCCGCTCTCGAAGATCATCGACGTCTTCGGCAGCGCCGGGTTCACGTTCGGGATGACGAAGAAGTCGTAGTCGGCGCCGGCCTTCATGCTGCGCGTGGTCATGCTGGTGTTGAACCAGGTGCCGAACGTCACCATCGCCGCCTTGCCGGTCTTCAGCACGTCGCCGGGGTCGGTCTTGTCGCCCGGGTTGATGAAGTAGCCGGCGTCGATGAGCTGCTTCCACCGCTCCATCACCTGGACCACGCCCGGGTCGGTGTACTTCGCCTTGCCGGTGGACAGGCGGTCGTACAGGTCGGGGTCGGTGCCCGCCATGAGCTGCTCGAACCAGACGAACGAGAACAGCACGCTGGTGTGGTAGAACGCCTTGACGCCGGCCCGCTTGAGCGTCTCCGCCGTGGCGACCAGATCGTCCCAGGTCTGCGGCGGTTTGAGGCCGTGCTCGTCGAAGATCTTCTTGTTGTAGAACATCCCCCAGTAGGCGACGTTCATCGGCACGCAGTACTGCCTGCCGCCGACCGTGTAGTACGGCACGAGGTCCTGCGACAGGTCCCCCGCCTTGATCGCCTCCTGCCAGACGGCCGTGGTGTCGGCCACCTGCTTCTGCTTGACGATCTCCTCCAGCATCCCCCCGGTCTGCCAGGTGAACAGGTCGGGTTTGACGTTCGTGCGGAACGACGCCTTGATGAAGGCCTGGTACTGCGCCGAGTCCGTGTATCCCGTCGGTTTCATGCCCAGGCCGATGCGCTGCTTGGACAGGGCGCCCATCTCGTCGAAGTACTTCGTCCAGGCGCCTTTGTCGTTGTACAGGGTCAGCTCGGTCTTCTTCTGCGACACTTCCGCGCCGTTGCCGCCGCAGGCGGCCAGGACGAGTGCCGCCACGCCGAGCGTGGCCACACGTGACCGGTACATGGGCCGGCCTCCTTGGTTCTCATCGGGGGGATTTCATCCGGTGCTCGACGACCGTCTTCACATCCATCAGGTGGGCCCGCATGCGCTCCTCGGCCCGCGCCGCGTCGCGCGCCTCGATGGCTTCCAGGATGGTCAGGTGCTCGTCGTGGTCGCGGCGGCGGTCGTCGAAGATCTGCTGGATCTCGCGCTGCTCGGGCCCGTGGACGGTGAGCAGCGAGTCGACGACCTCGTGCAGCACGCTGTTGCCCGCCATCCGGGCGGTGGCCCGGTGGAAGGTCATGTTCGCGTCGTGCAGCTCGGCGTCCTCGCCGCCCAGGTGCCGGGACGCCTCGTCGAGCGCGTGCTTCAGCGCCGCCAGTTCCTCGCTGCCCGCGTGCCGGGCGGCCAGGGCGGCCAGCGGCGGTTCGATCAGGATGCGCGCGTCGAGCAGCTCCAGGAGCTGGGCGGTGCGGATCTCGCGCATGTTGGGGTTGGGCAGGACCAGCCGCTCGATGGCGGCTCCGACGTAGATGCCGGAGCCGTGGCGCAGCTCGATGGCTCCGGTGGCCTCCAGCCTGCGCAGCGCCTCGCGCAGGGTCGGGGTGGTGACGGCGAAGCGCTGGGACAGTTCCCTGGTGGAGGGCAGCCTGTCTCCCGGCCGGTGCCCTCCCGTACGGATGAGCTCCAGCATGCGCTCGGTCAGAGCGTCGGAAAGCGTCGGCCGCGCCACCTCGGACATATCAAGTGATCTAATCACTTAATGGCGGCAGCGTCTATGAGGGATTTGTCTTTCGTGGTCCGCGGCCTGTGATGTGGGCTCAGCCGGTCATTTCCTGATCAGGTTCATCATGAGGTCGATCTGGCCCTTGCGGGAGCTCTGCACCTGGGCCGCCCACCTCTGGACCTCCGGGTTCCGCCCGCCCGACACCTCCCCGGCGGCCATCTGGACGGCGTCGTCCTGGTGGGCGATGAGCAGGTTGCACAGGTCGTACTCGAAGTCGCCGGACCGCTTCAGCGCCTCGATCTGCTTGACGTCGGTCTCGGGCATGCCACCGTGGTGGTCGTGCGCGCCGGTGGGCGGGGTGAGCGGCTGGTCCCAGGAGTGCAGCCAGCGCAGCATCATCTCGACCTCGCTCTGCTGGGTGCTCTCGATGGCCGCGGTCAGCGTCCTGAGCTCGGGGTCGGTGGCGCGCGCGGCGCCCACCCTGGCGATCTCGATGCCCTGGCGGTGATGTTGCACCATCATCTGGACGAACATCACGTCCTCGGCGTTGACCGGCGGCTCGTCCGCGCCCTGCCCGCAGGCGGCGACCAGCAGGAGCCCGAGAATCGCTAAGACAGCGCGCACCCGTTCCTCCTTAACTGATAGGAAACCTTCCTAATCGATTTCCCGGCGACGCACAAGGGTCCCCCCAGCGGGTGGGGTTGACCTCAACCTCGATCGAGGTTGCACAGTTGGCGGCATGGGAAGCTTCGAGATCGGCGTCATCCTGCCCGGAGTCGCCGAACAGCAGCGGACCGGCCTCACCCTGGGCACGGCCGCCAGGCACGCCGAGCAGGCCGGGCTGGACGGCGTCTGGCACGGCGACCACCTGGCCGTCGGCGGGCCGGTGCTGGACGCGCCGATCGCGCTGGCCACCGCCGCCGCGGCGACGACCCGGATCAGGATCGGCGTCAGCGTGTTCATCCCCGCCATCCGCCCGCTGGCCTGGGCCGCCAAACAGCTTGCGACCCTGCAGTACGTCTCGGGCGAGCGGCTGGTGCTCGGGGTCGGGTCGGGCGGCGGGCCCCGGCAGTGGGAGGCGGCCGGGGTGCCGTACGGGGAGCGCGGGCAGCGTACGGACACCGCGCTGGCGTTGTTGCCACGGCTGCTGGCGGGCGAGCCGGTCCTGCTCCCGGACGACGGCGGCGCGCTCGCCCGCGTGGAACCCGCACGGCCCCACCCGGACGAGCCCGCGCCTCCCGGCGAGGCCGCGCCTCCCGGCGAGGCCGCACGACTGGGCAAGGCCACGCACCTGGGCGAGACCGCCCGGCTGGGCGAGGCCGCGCACCTGGGCGAACTCGGGCATCCCGGAGGGCCCCAGCATCCTGGAGAACGCCCGCATCCCGGCGAGTCCGCGTCTCCCGGCGAGCGCGGTCATCCCGGCGAGCCCGGCGATGGGGCCGGGCGGCCGTCCCGGCGTGTCGAAGGCGGCGAGCCGGGGCAGCCGGTGCGGCTCACGCCCGCCGTCGCGATGCCGCCGGTGTGGGTGGGCAACGCGTCCGCGGCGGCGATCCGGCGGGCCGCGCGGCTCGGCGACGGCTGGTTCCCCTCGCTGGTCTCCCCCGCGGAGGTCGCGGCCGGCCGGGACCGGCTCGCCGAACTTACGGCCGCCCATGGACGCCCGTCCTCCGTCATCGCCATCGGCGCGGTCGCCCTCGTCGGCGGCGGTCCGTCCGCCCAGGCCGAGATCGCGGCCGGCGTCAGCGCCGGTTACGGGCGTCCGCTGGAGGAGGTCGCCTCGATCCCGCTCACCGGGCCGCCCGCGCAGGTCGCCGAGCGACTGGCCGAGTACCGCGCGGCCGGGGCGGCTCACGCGGTCGTCGGGATCTCGGGCGGCGACTGGCGGGCCCAGGTCGAGCTGCTGGCCGAGGTCAGCAGCCTGCTGCCACGCTGAGACCCGCCGCAATCCCCCGCGAGCGCGCACCCGCAGGGGACTCCCTGGCACCGACCCTGACCGCCGAGTCCGGCGCAGGCGGGCACACCCGCAGGGACCCGCCATACTCTGGTGCCGACCCCGGCCGCCAACTCGGCGCGGGCGCTCGCCGTGCCGCTACCCCTGCGGGAGTTGCGCGGCGCTCCAGCAGTCCGGCGCGCCGGGACGTCCGCACCCGGCCAGCCCGTCCAGCACCCTGGCCAGCTCGGCGGTCCTGGCGTTGTCCGGATCGTTGGACTCCTGGTGCGGGTCGGTCACGGTGTCGTAGTACTCGGGCCGCGGATCCCCTTCGTACTCCACGTACAGCTCACCGGCCGTCCGGACGGCGGCGTAGCTCGGCGGCGCCGAGTTGGCCGGGGCCTGCACCTCGTCGGCGTCGGGATCCGGTTCCCCGGCCGCGGCCAGGTCCGGCTTGACGTGCTCGATCAGCGCCGCCTCACGCCAGTCCCCGACCTGGTGCCCCTGGATGAGCGGCAACAGGCTGCGCCCGTCGCGGGGCTCACCGCGTACGCCCGCCATGTCGAGGAAGGTGGCGAACAGGTCGACGTTCTGGGCGATGGCATCGACGGACAGGTCGCCGTGCCGCGCCGCCGCCGGCCGCTTGACGAGCAGCGGCACCCGTACGTCGTGGTCGTAGGCGGTGGACTTGCCCCGCAGCAGCCGGTGCTGCCCGAGGTGGAACCCGTTGTCGCTGGTGAAGACCACGTACGTGGTACGCCGCTCCTCGGGGCTCAGCGCCCCTAGCACCCGCTCCACCATGTCGTCCACCGACTGCACCATCCGGATCCGGTCCCGGAAGTCCTTGCGCAGCGCCTTGACGACGCTGTCCGCGAGCGGCTCACGCCGTACCCAGGAGGGCTTGTCGGAGGTGTCCTCGTCGAAGGCTGGCAGTTCCGTCGCCGCGTCGATGCTCGCGCAGTCGGGCCCGCCGCAGTCGCCGTGCGGGAACTCACCGGCAGGCCACTGGTCCTTCGGCCGGTCGCGTCGCGCGGGCGGGAACCTCGGCTCCTTCTGCCCCGCCTGGACGCCGATCCGGGAATGCGGCGCGAACGGCGACACCTGAAGGAAGAACGGCTTGCCCGGCGCGTGCCGCCGTGACCGTTCGATGAAGTTCACGGCCCGCTGCCCGAGCTCGTCCGTCAGGTATTTCCCGTCGGACGGATCGATCGGCTTGTCCTGCGCCGTCTCCTCCTTGATGTAGCGGGTGAGCTCGTACTTGAACTCGCTGTATCCGCCACCGGCCGCCACGTGCCACTCGTCCCAGCCGGCCGGCACGTGATATCCGGCGGCCACGGGATATTCGTTGATGTACTTGCCCAGGTATCCCGTGCGATAGCCAGCCTGTTCGAGCGAGACCGCGTACGTGCGGTTCTCGTGCTTCTCGAAGGCCGAATAGCCACCGCCGTCGGATCCCTTGTTCGTGGCCACCCCCGTGTTGTGCGGGAACTGGCCGGTGAACATGGAGGCCCTCGACGGGCAGCACAGCGAGTTGGACACGTAGTAGTTGCTGAACGTCGTGCCGTTCTCGCCCAGCCCGCGCACCGCGTCCATGTACTGGAGCAGTTCGGCGGACAGGTCGTCGACGAGGAAGAAGATGATGTTGGGCTGCTTCGGCGCGCTCGCCGTCCCGGCCCCGGCCTGCGACACCGTCGTCATGGCCAGGACGACGGCTAACGCCACCGCCAAGGCTCTCCTGAGGTTCCCTGCCACGGACATGACTGCCCCTTTGACAACGCTGGAGGATGAGGGTTGCGACAAACGACGCTATTCCCCGCCCATCCGCCCCATCAACCCATCCCTCCTCCGGACTTCCTGACAGAACCATCCGCCCGCGGGAGCCCTCCGGAGCGCCGCGACGTCAACGACTGGAAGCGGCCTTCGGCGGAGCCCAGGGTGTGAAAGTCCACGATCTCGAAAAGCCCGCGCACGTGCTCCTGAAGCCGCTCGTCGCTCCGGAAGGAGAAGAAGCGGGGCGGGTCGTGGTCGTCCCGCTCGAAGGGTCCCTCGCCGGTCAGGCTGTCTCCGCCGTACACGCCGAGAAAGAACAGCCCGCCGGGCCGCAGCAGCGCGTGAATCGTGGCCAGGACCGCGGGAAAGTCGTCCTCGGGAACGTGCAGCAGGCAGTTCAGCGCGTACACCGCGTCGAACGAAGCGGGGGCGAAATCGAGGCCGAGGAAATCCATGACATGGGCCTCGACGCCCTTCTCCCGGCAGAGGGCCACCATCGCGGGTGACAGATCGGCTGCCACCACCCGCAGCCCGTTCTCCTGGAAATAGGCGCTGTCCCGGCCGGTTCCCGCGCCGATTTCCAGGAGCCGTCCGCAGCCGTGTTCCTGGAGCCGGTTCAGGAACGTCTCGCGCTCGGCCAGTTTCCACGGGGCCGGCCTGCCGCTCGCCTCGCGCCGCTCGGCGCCCCCGTCGTACGCCGTCCGCAGCGGACCGATCACGTCGTCGTAGCGCATGCTCATCCCGCCATGATCCCTCGCCGGTTGCGGGAACCCGCCTCGTCCAGCAGGATCAGGCCCGACGAATCACCACCGAAGGCGGCCCGTTGAACTTCAGCGTCGACTACGAACCGACCCCCGACGAAGTGGCACGGGCCATGGAGCAGGCTCTGAAGCACCAGCTCAGGGTCGTCATCTGGCTGTTCCCCACGGTTCTGGCAGTGCTCGGCGCGATCTTCCTGCTGCTCGACGTCATCGGCGTCGGCTCGGGCCTGCTGGTCGCCGCGGTCGTCGTCCCGTTCGTGATGGGGTGGTCGCTGCGCCGCTCGGTCCGCAAGCAACTGTCCCACCTGTGCGTGCCCACCACGATCAGCGTGACCGACGACGGCTACGAGAGCCGCTCCGAACAGCTCACCACCTCGATGCGCTGGTCGTTGTTCTCCAAGGTCGTCAACACCCCGGAGTTCTGGCTGTTCTACGTCAACAACCAGACGACCGGCTTCCTGCCCAGGCGCGCCTTCAGCCCGGAGCAGCAGTCCCAGCTCGACACCGTGCTCGCCCGCTGAAGCGGGTTCAGCCCGGACCGGCCTTCAGCAGCTCGTAGATCGCGTTGGCGTGGAGGACGATCCGCCGGTTCTCCCTGCCGTGGCAGCGTCCGTACCGTTCCTCGGAGCCGCACTCGCACGGACTGCCGCGCGTGACGACGGTGAGTTTCAGCAGCCGGACCGCCAGGTCGGCGCGGTCCGGTGCGAAGGTGGTCCTGGTGATCCCCAGCGCTCGTTCCAGCAGCGGCGCCGCCGCGCCCGGCGTCCCCAGCGCGCACAGGCTCTGCACCATGTTCGACAGCACGACGGCCACGTCCGGGTGATCCGGCCCGGACGTCGTCTCGGTGATGGCCAGCACCCGGCCCAGCAGCGGCAGCGCCTCGTCGGACCGGCGCTTCACCCGGACGAAGGCGGCGGCCTGCTCCAGGGCGAGCGGCAGACACCCCACCTAGCCACCCGACGAACAACTGTTCACGGGAACGTGGCCCAGATCACCCTCAGGTCAGGGCCTCTGGACGGAGCACCTCCTCGCGGAGGATCCGATCGATCTCATTGGCATCGGCGTTGTGACTCGTCTGACGCCGGAGTTCTTTTCGTACGGCGTCGATGACCACATCCGATCGGAGGACCTGCGCCAGAGACTTGGGTGATGTGGCAGCGCGGGCCCGCCACAGATCATCGATAAGCCGCCGCTTGAACGCCTCCTTCGTGAGGTAGAACAGCGCGTCCGTCTTGGCCGCGAGGCTCTCACCATTGAGCATGTCCACCTCGAGAGCCAAGTCAATGACGACGGGAAGGCCCGCTGTCATGTGGTATGCCTGCCACACTTGCCCATTCGACAGGAGCATCCATTCGACGCCCTCGTTCACCGCGTACATCTGCACCTGGCGTAGATGTCTGACATTGAGCTTCTGGCTGCAGCGCTTGACCTCGATGAAGGCGACCAGTTGCTTGTCGATGCGTATGCCGTAGTCCGCGAACTCGCCTTTGACCTGATACTCCGTGGTCAGCTCTTCGTACTTGTCGTATCCGAGCCCGTCGCACAGGAAATCGGTGATGAGGAGCCGGGTGTCCCCCTCGTTCGCATCACGAGCGACGAGATCGCTGAGTGGTTTGTTGTAGCGCCTTACCGCTGCCCGGACACGGTCTCGCGCCTCGGTTTCCCATTTCGGAGCCGTGCGAGCAGCGGAAGACTTCCGCGCGGGAGAGATTACGCCCTCTTTGGGGGCTTCCAAGGAGTTGGCGGACTGCTCGTTGCTGACGTTCGCCTTCGCTGCCTGCTCAGTCATGGCTCCACCTGCGACTAGTAGTGACAAGGCAGGCTAAGACGAGCCATAAGATCAACTCATCAGCTATTTTCAATCGATACAAAAATGACTCTCGACACGACATGACAAATCCTCCAAATGCCCCAAATTTCCAGGCGGAAAATCTCGACCGGCGACCTGTCCGGGCGCGTCAGAGCAGGCATGAAAGGCATGCCTTGAACTCTGCCGTCTCGCCTCGTCCGACCGGAACTGGCGGAACCGGCCCGGAGACCGCACGCCCACCCAGACCGCCCACACGACTTCACGGGGCAAAGGCCCTCAAGTCGCCACCATCGGTTACCGTCGAAACATGACCCTCTACTGCTATGTCTGCATGGGGCAAAAGCAAGCCGGTGAGGCTTACACGATCATGCGAGGGTACGCATTCTGCTTCGATCACGCCCAGCAGGTCATGGCCGACAAGAGAACGGGGCATCCCAGTCTCGACGGCTCGGCATTCCGCAGGGATCTGCAAAGACTCATAGAACGCGGCCGACCTGACAGCGGCGGCGAACGATGATCGTCATGCCGCTGATCGGCGCCCTGGTCGCCCAGCATGGGACAGAGGCTCTTGGCCGCATAGAGCGTCGTGACGGCGTCGGCGAGACGAGACCGTCCCGCACGCCCTCGGACGCCGAAATCCAACATATAACCAATTAAAAGGGGACTTCATTACGTTAGCGGACATATCGCGAGATCGCAGTTGGTAGCGGGGCGATTCGTGTCGCCATCCAGCTCCTCGCGAGTCGGCACGATCAGTCATCTGGATGAGGAGCCGTGACGGGTTTGGGCGCGGTCTGGAACACCAGGATCGTTCGCCTGATGGCCCTGCTCGCGTTCGTGCTCAACGCGGTCGACGCCCCCAGGGCGACCGTGCTGATGCCCATCTACCTCCGTGACATCGGGGCGCCGGAGGCGGCGCTGGCCTGGGTCGCCGGAACGTACACCGTCGGATCGCTGCTCGGGCTCGTCTCCTATTCCGCGGTCGCCGGGAAAGTGCGGGGCGAGCGTCTGATCGTGTGGCTCCTGGCACGCTGTGGAGCGTCCTGCTGATCACCGCCGTGGCCTATGCCCTGTCCACCCGGCCCGTCGTCCAGATCGTCCGCCAACCTGGACGAGCCGGCGCGAGCGGGCGCCCCGCGGCGTAGCAGCGCCGCCACCACCTCTTGACGCCTACGAGTGGACGCCCGTCGGGGCACGTCCCCTGAGTTCAGGGTCTCCAGTACTCCTGCTCCCACCGCCGCATGTCCTCGGCGTTTCCGATCTTGATGCCGAAGGTCCAGGTCGGATCGAAGAACAACCAGTAACGGGACTCGAGTTCGAGGGCGAGACACTTGATGACATCCTCGGCCGGATCAGACCCGCCATCCGTGCCCGGACGGACGGTGGTACACCGAAGCCGGGACCAACCATCCCAGCCACTCGAAACGGGAGATCTTCTCCACAATGAGGTGATCTCAGCGAATGGCCGGAAGATGGTTGTACTCCAAATTAGTGAGAACAAGCGCCGCACGGGCGATATCGCCGATTCCGCTTTCCAAAAAAGCGGGATTTGATTATCGAAAAGCCACCATCGCTGACGACTGACCGATTGGAGTTACGGGCCATTGCGGGCTCCAGGAGGTCCATTATCCGGAGGGCAGGATCGCGACATACTGAACGCTTTTCATCCTCACGCCGCCTGCGAAACTCGGTGATTCTGCAGGACGGCGATGGCCTTGCACAGGTGGCCGGCCTTGGACGGGCTGCACCG
>NZ_SSXE01000136.1 GCF_021699195.1 Nonomuraea sp. MG754425
GGGCTGATGCCCGCCGCGAACACGGCCGCGGCGGGCATCAGCCCCTCGCGGCGGAAGGTGTCCTGGACGCGGGCGAGCAGCGCGCGGTGCTCGGGGGCGTCCGGCAGCACCTCCACCACCGGCGGCTCGTGCGCGACGACCCGCTCGACCCGGTCGGCGTGGGCGGTGAGCAGGTGCAGCGCGACGATCGCCCCCGAACTGCAGCCGGCCACGCGGGCGGGCGCGCCGGGAGCCAGCAGTTCCAGCAGCCGGCAGGCGTCGTCGGCGTGCTGCTCGACCCGCTGGCGGGCCTGCGGGTCGTCGAGCGGGCTGCGGGACAGGCCGCGCGGGTCGTAGGAGATGACCGTGTGCTCGGCGGCCAGGTCGTCGGCGACGGCGTCGAAGGCGGCCGCGCCGCCCGTGCCGCCGGGGATCAGCAGCAGCGCGGGGCCGCTGCCGCGCGCCTCGTAGCGCAGGGTGGCGCCGTCGGCGCGCAGGTGGCCGATGGTCGGGCCGGTCATCGTGGGTCTCCTTCGTGTCGTGCGGGCCAGCGCTCCAGCACGGTGTGCAGGGCGTCGAGGCAGCGCGGCCAGGTGGCCTCGGCCGGGCGGGCGTGCGCGAACCCGCCGGCGGCCTCGAGGCTGACGAAGCCGTGCAGGGTGCTGCGCATCAACCGGACCGCGTCGGTCAGGTCGGGCTCGTCGAGCGCGTAGGCGCGCAGCATGCTGTAGGTCAGCTCGATCGCCCGCCGCGGGCCGGGCGCGCGGGCCACGAGGCCGGGGTCGATCTCCATCGGGGTCTGCGTCGCGGTGTAGCGGCCGGGGTGGTCGTGGGCGTACGAGCGCCACGCCTGTGCGTACGCCACCAGGGCGTCCTTGCCGGCCCGCCCGGCGATGGCCTCCGCGATGCGGATGGTCTTCTCGTCGGCGGCCAGCAGCGCGATCCGGCCGCGCAGGTCGTCGAGGCTGCGGACGTGGGCGTAGAGGCTGGCGTCCTTCACCCCGAGCCGGCGCGCCACCGCCGACATGGTCACGTGGTCGAGCCCGACCTCGTCGGCCAGCTCGGCCCCGGCGAGCGTCACCCGCTCAGCGCTCAGCCCGGCCCGTGGCATGCGGCAGCACCTCACCCATCTCTAGCCTCCCTCGGCATTGCCTAATGACCCTAGGTTATTCCTAGGATGCCAAGGAAAGCAAAACCGCGGTTCGGGCATGCTCCGCCCGCCGGGCCGTTTCGCCTCGTCGCCGGATGCGCACCTCCTTCACGAAGATCGACTAGCCGGAAAGTTTCATGTCATGAGGGATTGATGAAGAGAACTTTCGGAGTTATCTTCACGATCAACACAAGGACCTGGGCGTCAACCACATCCTCCTTCCCCCCACTCGAGAGGTGAGCATGCCCAAGACCAGACTGACCACCGTCGCGCTGTTAGCCGCCCTGGCGATCACGGCACTGATCCCCCAGGCCGCCTCCGCGGACCCGGTCGAGACCCTCGCCACCTCCCACAAGAGCCCGTTCAACTGTGGGAAGACCTTCTACGCCAACAACTGGACCGGCGGCCACAACCCCGAGGGCTCCATCGACTGGCAGAACTACGGCAGCGACGCCATCAACGGCGAGACCGTTCGCGCCACCGCCGCCGGCACCGCGTACTTCTACGACGCGGGCAGCACGAGCTACGGCAAGTGGGTGGAGGTCCGCCACAGCGACGGCACCAGGACCCGCTACGCCCACCTCGCGACCATGGTGCGGGCGGCCGGCGGCTCGCTGAGCGTCAGCCAGGGCACCACGATCGGCACGGTCGGCTCCACCGGCGGCTCCACCGCGCCGCACCTGCACTACGAGCAGCGCACCTCCACCGGAGCCATGGACACCAGTCCCACCGTGGACGGCGTGACCGTGTCCCTGGGCCAGAAAAAGGCCGTCACCAGCACCAACGGCTGCGGCGGCAACCCGTACACGCCGGCGGAGGTCTGCGGCAGCGGCTACTCCGTCATCGACTCGGCCGCCCTCACCGGCGGCAGCGTCTACCTGCTCTACAACTCGGGCAACGGCTACAACTGCGTGGCGACGATGAAGACGACCAACCTCGGGACGGCGTCGGCGGTGTCGGCCTTCCTCGAACCCCAAGGGGAGAGCCGCACCACCGACTCGGGGAGCTACGGCTACTACGCGGGGCCCGTCCGGGTGTCCGCCCCCGGGCAGTGCGTGAAGTGGGGCGGCTCGGTCGGGAGCAGTTCCTACACCAGTCCCTTCGAACACTGCGGCTGACGCGGGCGGGAGCGTCCCCGGCGCCGGCGCGACCGGCGTCGCGGGACGTCCCGTAGCTCCCTCGGCAACATAGATACAAGCTTGCATTCATGGCTGGTACGCTGCACAGCATGGCCGATCCAGTGAAGCGCCCGTCCGCCGCCCACACCGCGTACGCGGTGACCAAGGAGCTGATCCTGTCGGGCGAGCTGCCCGGCGGAAGCCTCATCAGCGAGGGCGAGATCGCCGAACGGGTGCGGGTGAGCCGCACGCCCGTCCGCGAGGCGTTCCTGCGCCTGGAGTCGGAGGAGCTGCTGACGCTGCACCCCAAACGCGGCGCGGTGGTGGTGCCGGTCCCGCCCGGCGAGGCGGCGGACGTGCTGGAGCTGCGGCTGGCGCTCGAACGGTCGGCGGCCGAGCGCATCGCGCGCCACGGCCTGCCGGACGCGCACCACGACCGGATGCGGGACCTGCTCGCGCGCCAGCGCGCCCTCGCCGGGGCCGCCGACATCGACGGGTTCGCCGACGCCGACGAGGCGTTCCACCGCTGCATTGTCGAGGCGTCGGGCAACCGGCTGGCCGGCCGGTTCTACGCCACCCTGGGCGACCGGCAGCGGCGGATGAGCATCTTCGCGCTGCGCCCGCGCCCGGAGCGGCTGCCGCTGCTGGCCGACGAGCACGAGGCGCTGCTCGGCCATCTCCGCCGCGCCGACACCGCCGCCTTCGCCGCGGCCCTGCTCGGCCATCTCACGGCCACGCACGGCTCGCCCTTCCCGTCCACCGGCTGAACCACGCGCCCCGCCCCCGGCCGGCCCCGGCCGAACGGCGCCCCTTGCAGTCGACGATCCGCGAAAGTTCTTCCGCTCCATGCTCCACACCCAGCAGGCGGCCACTCCGCCCGCTACCGTGCTCCGGCCGAACGCCTGGCGGATCGTCGCCGCGGCGATGTTCGTCTGCGGCTGGGGTGGCAACCAGTTCACCCCGCTGCTGCTCATGTACCGCGAGCTGGGCGGCTACTCCGCCCTCAGCGTGGACGCCTTCCTCGGCGCGTACGTCGTCGGGCTCGTGCCGGGGCTGCTGCTGGCCGGGCCCGTGTCGGACCGGCGCGGGCGACGCCCGGTCCTGGTGGCCGGCACCGTCGCCTCGGCCGCCGCGAGCCTGGTGCTGTGCTTCGGCGGCCTGGGCGCCTGGCCCGTCTACGCGGGCCGGCTGGTCACCGGCTTCGCGGTCGGCATCGCGATGGCGGTGGGCAGTAGCTGGGTGAAGGAGTTGTCGGCCGGGGGCGACGGCACGCTGCCCGCGCGAAGGGCCGCGCTCTGCCAGACGGCGGGGTTCGGGCTCGGCGCGGGCGTCGCGGGCGCGCTGGCCCAGTGGGGGCCGCTGCCCATGGTGACCCCGTACGTGGTGCACCTGCTGCTCACCGCGGCGGTGCCCGTGCTGCTGCTGCGGGTGCCGGAGACGCGGCAGGCGCTCCCCCGGGCGGCGGGCCTGCTGTCCGCGCTGGTGAGCGACCTGCGTGTGCCCGCGCCGGCCCGCCGCCGGTTCCGGCTGGTGGTGCTGCCGATGGCGCCGTGGGTGTTCGGGTCCGCCGGGCTGGCGTACGCCGTCATGCCCGAGCTGGTCGGCTCGCGGGTGGGGCAGTGGGGGCTCGCGTACGCGACGGGCCTGACCGTGCTGACCCTCGGCATGGGCGTGGCGGTGCAGCCCGTGGCCAGGTGGCTGCACGGCGGTGCGGGCACCCGCGCCGGACGCGCCCCGGTGGCGGCCATGGCGGTGATGTTCCTCGGCGCGGCGCTGTGCGCGGCGAACGCGGTGCTGCTCTCACCCTGGCTGGCGGCGCTCGCCGCGGCCGTCCTGGGCGCCGCGTACGGCATCGCGGTGGTCTCCGGGCTGCTGGAGATCCAGCGCATGGCCGGGACGGACGACCTGGCGGGCCTGACCGGCGTCTACTACACGCTCGCCTACACGGGTTTCCTGCTGCCCGCCGCGCTGGCGGCCCTGGCGACGTGGCTCTCCTATCCGGTCATGCTGGCGGCGGTGGCCGCGGCGGCGCTGGCCTGTCTCGGGCTCGTCGTGCTCGGCGTCCGCGTCACGGCGGGCGCCCACCGCCCCTAGCGGGCGGGCCAGGCCGATGGCAGGAAGTGGCCAGCGGCCTGCACCTTGCTGGCCGCTCCCCCGCCTGTGTTCCGGGGATTCCCGCCGCACACTGGGAAACGCCGGAGAACCTCAGAGAGCGAAGGGCTGGGAAATGACGAACACCGCTTTTCCGGACGTCCAGAATCAAGCGAATTGGCCGCCACAGCGGCGGGACTTCGTCAATCACGAGGGAGGCGGGCAGCCACATATCGCGTTACGTTCCGACGAGCCGGGAATTCGCGGCCTGTTCCGTTACCGGCCGGAGGCGGCGCTGCCGCTGAACCAGCTCTCGGAGGTGCTGCTCAGCGGCGACGACACGCTGACGCGAGGGGAGCGCGAGCTCATCGCGGCCTACGTGTCCTCGCTCAACCGGTGCCGCTTCTGCTTCCACACGCACGCGGCCTTCGCCGCCGTCCGGGTCCCCGGCGGCATGACGCTGGTCGACCAGGTACGCGCCGACCTGGCGTCCGCGCCGATCCCGGGCAAGCTCAAGGCGCTGCTGGAGATCGCCGCGGCCGTGCAGCGCGGCGGCCAGGAGGTCACCGGCGAACACGTGGACACGGCCAGGCGGGAGGGCGCGACCGACGACGAGATCCACGACACCGTGCTGATCGCCGCCGCGTTCTGCATGTACAACCGGTACGTGGACGGCCTGGCCACGCTCGCCTGCGACGACCCGGAGCACTACGCCGACCGGGCCCGGCTGACCGGCGGATACGTGGCGACCTGGACCGACGCGCTACGGCGGGCCGGCTGAGACCCGCGGCCGGGCAGCACCGGACGACCCGCCACGAGCGGTCCCCGTGACGGGCCGTGCCGTCCGTCTATCAGGCGAAGAACTCGTCCACGGAGTAGGGGTCGTGCGGGAAGCTCGACCGTTCGCCGATCTTCCCGTCGTCGATCCGGAAGAGCTGCACGCCGTGGTCGTCGAGGGTGCGCCCGTCACGCTCACCCTGGATCCGGAGCACCGCGGCGACGCGGTCCCCGCCGACGAGGTAGTCGTCCGGATCCAGCCGCAACGTGCCCGTGGTGGACTGCGCCAGCCGGCCCAGATAGCCGAGCACCTCCTGCTTGCCGCGATAGTCGCGGGCCATCGGGCCACGGCCGGGGACGTGGAAGACCACGTCCTCGGTGAGGAGACCCTGGAGGTTGTCGAGGTCCCCCTTGGCGAGGGCGTCGTAGAAACCGCTGACGACAGTGATGTGGGAATGTTCGGTCATGGAATGCATCCCGTCACAATCAGGGCTTATATGGCCGATCGCGACGCTACGCTTCGTAGATCCGCGAGACAAGAAGGCATTCGCGGTGAATGCGGGAAGGGAAAACATTGACAGTGAATGAGCGGTGATCCGATCATGCAGAGGTCGGCCGGCTGGGCTGCACCTCTGCCGAGGAGATGTGATGCGTCACCGCTACCTGATCATCGGGGCCGGGCCGGGCGGGCTCCAGCTCAGCCACTTCCTCCAGCGGGCCGGGGCCGACTACGTCACGCTGGAGCGGGAGGCGACGCCCGGCGGCTTCTTCCGCCGCTACCCGCGCCACCGGCGGCTGATCTCACTGAACAAGGTCCACACCGGCGAGAAGGAGCGCGAGATCCAGCTCCGCTGGGACTGGAACTCGCTGCTCGGCGACGACCCCGACCTGATGTTCCCCGACTACTCGCAGGAGTACTTCCCGCACGCCGACGACCTCGTGCGCTACCTGGCGGACTTCCAGCGCGTCCACGGGCTGAACGTGCGCTACGGCACGCCCGTGCGGCGCGTCGACCGGACCGACGACGGGTTCGAGGTGCGCACCGACGACGAGGTCCACCACGCCGAATGCGTGATCGTGGCGACCGGCTGGGGCGGCCCGTACGTGCCCGATATCCCCGGCATCGAGCTGGCCACCGGCTACGAGGACGCGCCCGTCGCCGGCGAGGACTACGCCGGGCGGCGGGTGCTCGTCATCGGCAAGGGCAACTCGGCGTTCGAGACCGCCCAGGCGCTGCTGCCGTACGCGTCGGTGATCCACCTGGCCAGCCCGAACCCGGTGCGGCTGACGTGGACCAGCAAGCACCCGGGGCACGTGCGCGGCCAGTACGGCGCGCTGCTGGACAGCTACTGGTTCAAGACCCTGCACGCCGTGCTGGAGTGCACGGTGGACCGCATCTGGCGGGAGGACGGCGTGATCCGGGCCGCGATCACGTACACGCTGGCCGACGGCGAGCAGGCGGTGCTCGACTACGACGCCGTGGTGCGCTGCACCGGCTTCACCATGGACACCGGGCTGTTCGGCCCGTCCTGCCGTCCCGACCTGGAGCCGAACGGGCGCATCCCGGCGATCCGCCCCGACTTCCAGTCCGCCAACGTGGACGGCCTCTACTTCGGCGGCACCCTCATGCAGGCCCGCGACTTCAAGCGCGCCTCCTCGGCGTTCATCGACGGCTTCCGCTACAACCTGCGCACACTGGCCACGCTGCTGCGCGAGCGCTACGACGGCGTGCCGCTGCGCTCGCACGAACTGCCCGCCGACCCCGATCGGCTGACCGACGACGTGCTCGCCCGGGTCAACCACAGCTCGGCCCTGTGGACGCAGTTCGAGTACCTGTCGGACGCCTACGTCGTCGGCCCGGTCGTGCGCCGCTACGACGACCTGCCGGAGGACTACGCCGTCTCCCGCTTCGCCGACGAGGATCTGCTGCTCACCGTCACCCTGCGCTGGGGCCCCCGCGACCGGCCCGACGTGTTCGCCATCCAGCGCCACCCGACGCCCGAGCGGGCCGACGAGTGCGCCTTCCTGCATCCGGTGGTCCGGGTCTGGCGGCGCGGCGCGCAGGTCGCCGAGCGGCACCTGCTGGAGGACCTGCAGGCGCGCTGGCTCGACCCGGTGCGGCACGCCGCCCCGCTGCGCTCGTTCCTCACCGATCACCTGGCCGGACGCTCCTAGACCGAGAAGCGCGCCACGAGGTCGTCCACCACGTCCTCGTACGAGCCGTTCGCCGCCAGGGCGGCGCGCTGGCGGGCGGCCCCGCTCCCGGCGGCGCGCACCCACCGCCATTCCCGCAGGACGGTCTCCAGGTCGCCGCTGTCCTCCAGGGCCGGCCGGATGTGCTCGATCAGCTCGTCCACGATCCGCGCCGCGGGGGACGTCCGCCCGTCGTACGGGTTGACGCCGTGCCCGTCGAGCCCGTCCCTGGCGGCCCGCCAGTAGGCCACCCGCAGCAGCTCGCCCGGCGGACGCGGCCCGGGATCGCCAGCCTCCACCCGTCGCAGCGAGACCGTGACCAGCGCCCTGACGACCAGCGCCAGCAGCACCGACTCCGCCGCCGAGGCCGGCACGTCGCTCACCCGCACCTCGACGGTGGGCAGCCGGGACGACGGCCGCGCGTCCCAGAAGATCGTCGCCGGGTCCACCAGCGCGCCGCTCTCGGTCAGCGCCGCGACCAGTTCCTCGAAGTGCCCGAGACTCTCCAGGTACGGCGGCGGCCCGGCCACCGGCCACTTGCTCCAGGACAGCACCCGCCAGCCCGCGTACCCGGTGTCGCGCCCGGCCCAGAACGGCGAGTTGGACGTGAGCGCGATGAGGGCGGGCAGCCAGGGCCGCAGGTGGTTGCACACCAGCACCGCCCGCTCCCGGTCGGGCACGTGGACGTGCACGTGACCGGCGCAGATGGCCTGCTCGTCGTGGAGTGCCCGGTAGTTGTCGATGCCGAGGTCGTAGCGGGGGTCGTCGGTGATGGGCGGCGGGACCGCGGGCCCCAGCACGGGGGTGCCGGAGGCGACCACGGCCAGTCCTTCGGCCCGCGCGGCGGCGGCGACCGCGGCCCGCATCTGCCGCAGCTCCCGCGCCAGTTCGTCCGGACCGGCGCAGGGCGGCGTCTTGGCCTCCACCTGGAAGCGGGTGATCTCGGTGCACACCCGGTCGCCGAGTTCGCCGGCGGCCCGCTCGACGACCCGCCGCGCGTGCGGCGTCACCTGGCGGGTGCGCGGATCGACGACGAGGTACTCCTCCTCGACCCCGGCCAGCGGCCGGACGGGGTCGGCGGTCGCGAGGGGCGTTGACTGGGGGGTCAATTCCAGGTGCTCCATCTCCGGGAGGTCGCCGCGCCCGGCGCGGGCGGCGTACGTGACGGCATCTGTCCAGTGTGACGCCCGCATCCAGTGCTCCGGTCAACCGCCGGGGCCGATCAGCCGAGGACGACGTCCCCGGCCAGGCGGGCCACCAGCGCGGGCCGCTCGCCCCGCGTCACCTCCAGCTCCGCGCCGAGCCCGCGCAGCAGGGCGCGCACCCGCTCGGGGTCGGGGTGCCGGCCGGTCAGGGAGAGCAGCGGCGCCTCGGGCAGGCCGCGCTCGGTGGGATGCCGGGTGGCGCCCCAGTCGATGAGGAACGGCACCAGCGGGTCGGCCCCCGGCATGGTGAGCCGCCACTCCAGCAGGTCGCCGTCCGCGGCGCGGCGGGACATGGCCCGCGGCTCCCCCGGGTCGTGGCCGTGCCGCCGCGCCGCGGCCACGGCGGCGTCCAGGTCGGCGGGGCGCAGGCACCAGTTCACCAGGCGCGGCCCGGTCAGCTCGTCGAGGCGGAACCAGCGCGGCCCGTCGGGGGCCGGCTGCTCCGGGTCGGGACCGATCACCTCCAGGTAGCGCGGCCCGCCCAGGCCGAGCAGGAAGTTGCGGGTGCCGTGGCCGACGTGCCGGCCGCCCTGCGCGGGCCGCACGCCGAGCGCGCGCTCCAGTTCGGCGACGGTGCCCTCGAGGTCCGGCGTGGCGTAGACGAGGTGATCGAGCATGGCTCCGACCCTAGCCAGATCGCGGGACGCCGGTCAGCGGGCCAGCCGGCCGAGCAGGGCGGAGGCCGCCGTGATGCCGAGGGCCGCCGCGCCGACCAGGACCGCGAAGTCGAGGGTGAGGTGCGAGGGGACGCCCAGCAGCAGGCCGCGCAGCGCGTCCACCTCGTAGCTGAGCGGGTTGATCGCGCTGATGACCCGCAGCCAATCCGGCATGGACGTGGTCGGGTAGAGCGCGTTGGAGGCGAAGAACAGCGGCATGGTGATGGCCTGGCCGATGCCCATCAGCCGGTCGCGGGTGCGGACGATGCCGGCGATCGTCACCGACAGGCAGGAGAAGAACGCCGAGCCGAGCAGCACGGCCGCGATCACCCCGGCCAGGTGCAGCGGGTTCCAGCTCATGCTGACGCCCAGCAGCGCCGCGATCACCACCACGACCACGGCCTGGACGATCGCCTTCACCCCGGCGGCGAACGCCTTGCCGGTCACCAGGGCGGCCCGCGGCGTGGGCGTGACCAGGAGCTTGGTCAGGACCCCCGAGTCGCGCTCCCAGATGATCTGGATGCCGTAGAAGATGGCGATGAACATGGTGGACTGGGCGATGATCCCCGGGGCCAGGTAGTCGCGGTACGGGATGCCGCCGGTCGGGATCACGTTGATGCGGGTGAACGTCTCGCCGAAAATGATCAGCCACAGGGCGGGCTGGATCGCGCGGGTGTACAGCTCGGTGCGGTCGTGGCGCAGCTTCTGCAGCTCCACCACGCACATCGCGGCGACCCTGGCCGGGATGAGCCGCCAGGCCGGCCGGTGCCGCGGCGGGACGAGCAGCAGCCCGAGGCGGTCCTGTTCGCCCGCGCCGTCAGCCGACGCGGGAGGCGGTGTTGCGGGTGCGGCGGACATCGCGGAACTCTCCTCCCTTGTGGTCGGCCCCGTCGAGGCCGCTGCCCGCGACGTCGCGGAAGACGTCCTCCAGGGTCGGGGACGCGTCCGCGCCGAGGCGGGCGCGCAGGTCGTCGGTGAGCCGGCGCGGCGTGCCGACCGCGCGCACCCGGCCGAGGTGCATGAGCGCGACCCGGTCGCAGTACTGGTCGGCCTCGTCCATGTAGTGGGTGGTGACCAGGACGGTCATCCCGCTGGCGGCGCGCACCGCCATGATGTGCTCCCACACCCCGGTGCGCGCGATGGGGTCGAGCCCGATCGTGGGCTCGTCGAGTATCAGCAGGCGCGGGGCGCTGACCAGGGCCTGGGCCAGTTCCAGGCGGCGCACCATGCCGCCGGAGTAGGTGCCGGCCATGCGGTCGGCGGCCTCGGCCAGCCCGACCGCCTCCAGCGCCTGGGCGACGCGGCCGGCCCGCTCGCGGCGGGGCACGTCGAAGACGCGCGCGAACAGCGAGACGTTCTCGCGGCCGGTCAGGCTGGAGTCGGCGGACAGTTGCTGGGGCACGTACCCGAGCAGGCGGCGCACCCGCATGCGGTCCTTGGCCACGTCGTGCCCGAAGACCCGGACCATGCCGGACGGCACGGGCAGCAGCGTGGTCATGCAGCGGATCGCGGTGGTCTTGCCCGCGCCGTTGGGGCCGAGCAGGCCGAACACCTCGCCCGCGCCGACCGTCAGGTCCAGCCCGTCCACGGCCGTGGCGCGGCCGAAGGAGTAACGCAGGCCCGTGCAGGTGACCGCGGCCTCCTCGGGAAGTCCGTCGTCGCTCATTCCGTCGTCACGTCCTCTCGCAGGCTGCCGGCGAGTCTCCGCAGCGCCGGGAGGGCGGCGGCCAGCGCGGCCCGGTCGTCCGCGCCGAGGAGTTCCATGTGCTCGCGGACGATCGCCGCCCGGCGCTCCTGCCAGGCGCGTAGCCTGGCCTCGGCCTCGGGGGTGGGCAGCAGCCTGGCGGAGCGGCGGTCGTCGCTGCGGGTCTCGCGGTGCAGCAGCCCGGCGGCGGTGAGCTGGTTGACCAGCGTGGACACCGAGTTGCCCGCCAGGTAGAGCTCCTTGGCCGCGGCCGAGACGCTGATGCCGGGGCTGGCCTGCACCAGCCGCAGCAGCTCGGCCTGAGCGCCGCGCAGCGGCGGCACGGACATCTGGCGGCGGACCCTGCGCCGGATGAGCCGGTTGAGACCGGCGAGGACACCGGCGAAGTCGTCACCCAGGACTTCTACCCTCATACCACAAATATTAGCTCTGCTTACGAGGTATTGGGAAGCGTCCTGCTAGGAGCCCTTTTGTCGGGACATATCGGAGAATTAGGGGTCGCCGCTCAGGCGTTGGCCTCGGTGTCCCCGTAGATCTCCAGCCGGAGCTCGCGGGCCTTGGTCATGTGCTCGCGGGCCAGCCCGTACGCGCGGTCGGCGTCGCGCCGCTCGATCGCGTCGATGATCTCGGCGTGCTCGGCGACGGCCTCGTCCCAGCGCCCCGGCCACGACAGGGTGGTACGGGGGTAGCGGGTGAGGTGGTTGTTGAGCCGGGTCAGCAGGTCGACGATGGTGCCGTTGTGGCTGGCCGCCCAGATCGCCTCGTGCACCGCCCGGTTGGACTCGGCCATCGCCGCGGCGTCGGAGACCGGCGTGGCCGCCATCGCCTTCTGGGCGCGGCGCAGGCGTACGAGGTCGAAGTCGCTGCGCCGCTGGGCCGCGCCGGCGGCGGCCGTGGCCTCCAGCGCGATGCGCGCCTCGTAGATCTCCAGGATCTCCTCGGGGCTGCGGGTGCGCACCCGCATGCCGCGGGCGGCGCGCTCGACCAGGCCGTCCTGCTGGAGCCGGCGCAGCGCCTCGCGCACGGGCGTGCGGCTGGTGCCGTAGCGCTCCGCGAGCGCGACCTCCACGAGGGACGTTCCCGGAGCCAGCGTGCCGTCGACGATCTCGGCTCTCAGCCGGTCGTAGACCTCGGACAGGGGGTCCTCCTCACCTCGCATCCGCTCCCGGGCTGAGCATACAGATGTATGCAGTCACCCCCGCTCCCCGCTCCGGCCGCTCCCGGCGGCGGCGCCCGCGAGCGTGCCGCGCCGCCTGCGGACGATCGGCAGCACCACCGGGACGAGCAGCGACAACACCGCCGCGGCCCACAGCACGACCGTGATCGGGCCGGACACGAGGATGGCCGGGTCGCCCTCCGACAGGATGAGGGCGCGGCGCAGTTGCTGCTCGGCCAGCGGCCCGAGGATCAGGCCCACCACGGCGGGGGCCGGCGGGATGCCCGCCTCGCGCATGAGCAGGCCGACGAGCCCGAGCACGCAGAGCACGATCAGGTCGGACGCGGTGCCGCCCGCCGCGTACGCGCCGAGGGCGGCGAACATGAGGACGGCGGCGTAGATCGCGTAGGGCGGGATGGTGAGCAGCCGGGCCCACACCTTCGCCAGCGGCAGGTTGAGCACCAGCAGCATCACGTTGCCGACGTACAGGCTGGCGATCAGCGTCCACACCAGCGGGCCCGACTCCTCGAACAGCGCCGGGCCGGGCTGCAGCCCGTACGACTGGAAGGCGGTGAGGATCACCGCGGCGGTCGCCGAGGTCGGCAGGCCGATCGTGAGCAGCGGGACGAGCACCCCGGCCGCGGCGGCGTTGTTGGCCGCCTCGGGCCCGGCCACCCCCTCGATCGCGCCCCGGCCGAACTCGTGGCGGTGCCGGCTCAGCCGCTTCTCCACCGTGTAGCTGAGGAACGTCGGGATCTCGGCCCCGCCCGCGGGCAGGCTGCCGATCGGGAAGCCCAGCGCGGTGCCGCGCAGCCAGGCGGGCCAGGAGCGGCGCAGGTCGGAGCGGGAGAGCACGGCCCGCCCGCGCAGCGGCTGCACGGTGGAGCGGCCGATACCGGTCATGACGCGGGCGAAGGTCTCCCCCAGCGCGAACAGGGCGACCACCACGATGACGACGTCGATGCCGTCGAGCAGCGACTCCACGCCGAACACCAGCCTGGGCTGCCCGCTCTGGGAGTCGATGCCGATCAGCCCGACGGTGACGCCCACCAGCAGGCCGGCCAGGCCCTTGAGCAGGTTCGGCCCCAGCAGGGCGCTGACCGTGGTGAAGGCGACGGCCATGAGGGCGACGTACTCGGGCGGGCCGAAGCTGGTGGCGAAGCCGGCGACGGCCGGGGCCAGGAAGGTCAGGCCGACGGTGCCGATGGTGCCGGCCACGAAGCTGCCGATCGCCGCCGTGGCCAGGGCCGAGGCCGCGCGGCCCGCCCTGGCCATCTTGTTGCCCTCGATCGCGGCGATGATCGAGGCGCTCTCGCCGGGGGTGTTGAGCAGGATGGAGGTGGTCGATCCGCCGTACATGCCGCCGTAGTAGATGCCGGCGAAGAGGATGAGCGCGCTGGACGCCTCCAGGCGGAAGGTGATCGGCAGCAGCAGCGCCACGGTGAGCGCGGGGCCGATGCCGGGCAGCACGCCGACCGCCGTGCCGATGGTGACCCCGATCAGCGCCCACAGCAGGTGCGCCGGGGTCAGCGCGCCGACGAAGCCGTCCAGGAGGAGCCCGATCTGGTCCATGTCAGAACCCCCAGGGCCCGGTGGGCAGGGTGAGCCCGATGACCCGGTCGAAGATCACGAAGGTGAACGCCGCCAGCGCCCATCCGGATGCGTACAGCCGCCAGCCGTGCGGTCCGCCGAGCAGCAGGGCGGTGCCGACGAAGAGGGCGGCCGAGCCGAGCACGTACCCGATGACCGGCAGCAGCAGCGCGAAGGCCACGAGCGCGGCGGCCAGCGCCGTGACGCGCAGCACGGCGTAATCGCGCAGCGGCGTTCCCCGGGTGGCCGCGCGCAGTTCCCGCCAGGAGCGCAGCAGCAGCCAGAGGCCGGTGATCCCGAGCAGCACGCCCAGCGCGAACGGCGTCGCGGCGGGGCCCATCGCGCTGCCGTCGTCGGGCAGGCCGCGTGCGTCCACCACCATCACGGGCCCGGCCACGAGCATGAGGCCGCCGAAGATCAGCGAGCTGAGCGCGGTCCTGCGGTCGCAGGCCGGGTCGGTCTCGGGCTCGGGCGGGGCCGTCGCCTGCTCGTTCGTGTCGGTGGTCATGACCGTCCCAATCCGATCTCCTTGAGAATCTGCGCCACCCGGGTCTGCTCCGTCCGGACGAACTCCTCGAACTCGGGGCCCGCCAGGGTGGCGTCGCCCCAGCCGCGGTCGGCGAGCGCCTCCTGCCACTCCGTGGTCCGCGTCATGTCGAGCAGCAACTGCTCCAGGGCGCGCTCCTGGTCGGGGGTGATCCCCTTGGGCGCGACCACGCCGCGCCAGTTCTGCAGTTCCACGTCGAGGCCCGCCTCGCGCAGCGTGGGCACGTCGGGCAGGGCGGGCAGCCGTTCGGGGCTGGAGACGGCGAGCGCCCGCACCTGCCCGGCCCTGATCTGCGGCATGACCTCGGAGACGCCCGAGATGCCGAGGGTCGAGCGTCCGGACAGGAGCGTGGTGAGGGCCTCGCCGCCGCCGGAGTGGGCCACGTAGCTCACCTTCGACGGGTCGGCGCCGACGGCCTTGGCCATCAGCCCGGCGAGGATCTGCTCGACCCCGCCGGCCGAGCCGCCGGAGATCGACACGGCGGACAGGTTGCCGCGCAGGGCCTGGGCCGCCGCCTCCATGTCCTTGAGCGGGGAGTTCGCGGCGGCCACCACCACCTGGTAGTCGGTCGTGAGCCGGGCCAGCGGGACGGTCTCCGCGAGCGAGTGGGGCGAGTTGTTGGTCTCGATCGCACCGATCATGATGAGGCCGGTCGTCATGAGCTGGCTGGGGTCGCCGTCGAGCCGGACGAACTGGCTGAGGCCGATCGTGCCGCCCGCGCCCCCGACGTTGTACACCTCGCTGCGGCCGACGAGGTCGCGCAGCGCCGCCTGCATCTCCCGCGAGGTCTGGTCCCATCCCCCGCCGGGCGCAGCGGGGGCCATGATCCGTAGTTGCCTGCCGTCGAGCGCGCGGGCCACCACGGAGTCGGCCCGTTCGTCGTCCGCCGGCGCGGTCGCGATGAGCGCGCCGGTGGCGAGCAGCGCGGCCACGAGCGCGGCCCACCGCTTGACAGTAGTCATCGAGCCCTTCACCGCTCCCCGAATCCCGTTGTCAGAATTTATGGTGTACGACTGTATACACTCACGTGCAATTGAGAACAAGACCTGGAGGGCACGATGGCAGGGGATGTTCGGGCAGCCTCGGACGGCGATTTCGACGTGGTGGTGGCCGGCGGCGGCAACGCCGGGTTCAGCGCCGCGCACGCCGCGGCCGAGCGCGGGCGCCGGGTTCTGCTGCTGGAGAAGGGCCCCGAGGAGGGGGCGGGCGGCAACAGCTACTACACCGCCGGAGCCTTCCGCGTCGCGCACGACGGCCTCGGCGACCTGGCCGGCGTCCTCGACCCCGACGACCGGCACGCCGTCAGCGTGCTGCCCCCGTACCCGGCCGCCGAATTCGCCGCCGACATGGCCAAGGTGACCGGCGACCGCAACGACAAGGCGCTCACCGAGGTGCTGATCGGCGAGAGCGCCCGGACGATCCGCTGGCTGCACGGCAAGGGGCTGCGCTTCCGCCTGATGTACGAGCGGCAGGCCTACCCCGACGCCGACGGCCGGCAGGTCTTCTGGGGCGGACTGGCCGTCGGCAGCACCGGCGGCGGCAGGGGGCTGATCGAGCAGCACACGCGGGCCGCCCGGCAGGCCGGGGTGGAGATCCGCTACGGCGTGCGGGCCCGCGAACTGACCCTCGACGGAGGCCGCGTGTCCGGCCTGACCTGGGAGGACGAGCAGGGCCTGACCGGCGTGGCGCGCGCCGGGTCGGTGGTGCTCGCCGCCGGCGGGTTCGAGGCCAGCGCCGACATGCGGCGCGAGCACCTCGGTGCGGGGTGGCAGCGGGCGAAGGTGCGCGGCACGCCGTACAACACCGGGGACATGCTGGCGGCGGCCGTCGCCGCGGGCGCGGGGACGTACGGCGACTGGGGCACCTGTCACAGCGTCGCCTGGGACGCCTGGCACAAGGAGAACGAGAGCAACCGCGAGCTCACCAACCAGCTCACCCGCGGCGGGTACCCGCTGGGCATCGTGGTGAACGCCGAGGGGCGGCGCTTCCTCGACGAGGGCGCGGACTTCCGCAACCTCACCTACGCCAAGTACGGCGCGCGCATCCTGGCCCAGCCCGGCGGCCTGGCCTTCCAGCTCTTCGACGCCACCACCAGGCCGAGCCTGCGGGCCGAGGAGTACGACATGCCGGGCGCGTCCGTCGTCACCGGGGACACCCTCGACGAACTGGCCGCCGGGATGGGCGTGGACGCGGCGGCGCTGCGCGCGACCGTGGACGGGTTCAACGCCTCCATCGACCGGTCGGTGCCGCTCGACCTGTCGGTGCTCGACGGCCGCGCGTCCGCCACGGTGCCGCCGAAGTCGAACTGGGCGGTCCCGCTGGAGCACCCGCCCTACTACGCCTTCCCGGTGACCTGCGGCATCACCTTCACCTTCGGCGGGCTGCACGCCGACACCCACGGCCGGGTGCTCGACGTGGGCGGCGAGCCGATCCCCGGCCTGTACGTCTGCGGCGAGATGCTCGGCGGCCTGTTCAGCGGCAACTACCCGGGCGGCACCGGCCTCACCTCGGGCGCGGTCTTCGGCCGCCGCGCCGGCTCACTGGCCTGACCCGGCCTCCCGGTCTGGGTCGGCCGGGTCCGCCGTCCCCGGACGGTCCAGCCCGGCGGCCAGGGCGGCGATCGCCTGGTCGAACTCCGCGCGCAGGATCGTCATGGGCGGCGTCTCGTCGGGGCCGCCGGCGTGCTCCAGCCACCGGCTCAGCACCACCCGCAGGGCCGTCAGCGCCGTGGCCGCGCACAGGTCGGGATAGATCCCGGCCGGGGCGGGGCTGAGCCGCTCGGTGATGGCGCCGGCCAGCGCCTTCTCCTGGGCCGCGAGCACGGCCAGCTCGTGCGGGCGCAGCGACGGCGTCCGGCGGATGAGCTGGATCGCCCGCAGGTAGTCGCGGCTGATCGTGTCGTCGTGGTCGAGGACGGCGAGCACCGCCTGCCGCAGCGCCCGCAGCACCGACTCCCCGGCCGGCCGGGCGCGGAACTCGGCGATGAGCGCCTCCGCGCCGGCCGCGGCGGCGGCCACCACCGCCTCCTCCTTGCTGGAGAAGTAGTTGAAGAAGGTGCGCAGCGCGATGTCGGCCTCGGTGGCGATCTGCTCGACGGTGACGTGCTCGACGCCGTCGCGCAACGCCAGTCGCAGCGCCGCCTCGCGCAGGGCGGTCCGGGTGGCCAGCTTCTTGCGCTCGCGCCGCCCGATCACGCCCATGTGACGGGCAGGGAGTGCACGCCGAAGATCAGCATCTCGTTGCGCAACGGCACCTGCTCGGCGGGCACGGCGAGGCGCAGGCCGGGCAGCCGGGTGATCAGCTCGCCGAGGCCGACCTTCATCTCGGCCCGCGCGAGCTGCTGGCCCAGGCACTGGTGGATGCCGTGGCCGAAGGCCAGGTGCGGGGACCGGCGCCGGCGCACGTCGAGGCGGTCGGGGTCGTCCCAGTGACGGGCGTCGCGGTTGGCCTCGGGGGTGGCGATGATCACCGTGCCGCCGGCCGGGATCCGTACGCCGGCGACCGTGACGTCCTCGATGGCCACCCGGCTGACGCCCATCTGGATGATGGACAGGTAGCGCAGCAGCTCCTCGATGGCGTTGTCCATCAGGGCGGGGTCGGCGCGCAGCGCGGCGAGCTGGTCGGGGTGTTCGAGCAGCGCGAACGTGCCCAGGCCGAGCATGTTGGCGGTGGTCTCGTGCCCGGCGCCGAGCAGTACCAGGGCCATGTCGGTGAGCTGGGCGTCGGTCAGCGGCGGGTCGGCGTCGTGGACCAGCCCGGACAGGATGTCGTCGCCGGGGTCGGCCCGCTTGGCGGCCACGAGTTCCTGGATGAAGCCGTACAGTTCGAGGCCGGAGCGCATGCGCTCCTCCTCCGGGGTGTCGGAGTTCAGCGCGATGGCGGTGCGCTCCTGGAACTCGGCCCGGTCGGCGTAGTCGACGCCGAGCAGCTCGCAGATGGCCAGCGAGGGGATGGGCAGCGCGTAGGAGGGCACGAGGTCGGCCTCGGTGCCGGCGGCGGTCATGGCCTCGATGTGGTCGACGGCGATCTCGCGCAGGCGCGACTCCAGCGCCTTCATCCGCCGCACGGTGAACTGGCCGGTCAGCAGCCGGCGCAGGCGGGTGTGCTCGGGCGGGTCCATGAAGACGAACATGCCGTCGGCGCGGCTGTCGACCTTCGGGGCGAGCCCGCCGCCGGAGCCGACGCCGGGGCCGCCGTGCTCCGCCGCCGCGGTGAGCTGCTCGACCTCGTGCGGCTGGAGCTTGGTGACGTCGGGGTAGCGCACCCGGTCGGAGCTGAAGCGCGGGTCGGCCAGCACGGCGCGGGCCTCCTGCAGCCCGGTGACCAGCCAGGTGGGCGCGCCGTTGAGCAGCCGCAGCGGCTGGATCGCGCCCTGGCCGCGCCGCTCCCGTACGCCGGAGGGCGGGTCGAACGGGCAGCCGGCCCGCTCCACCATGTCGGCCGGCAGCATGCGCCGCATCTGCGTCGGGGACTCCGTCACCGCGCCGGGCCGGTCGCCTGCCTGGTCGCCGGAAGTCGTCATCGCCACGTCCTCTCACCGGTCGTCGTCCTGATCTCCGGTCACCTTACACACAAAAAATGCACGACGCGCATGAATGCATGTCGTGCATATTTGTTCGGGATCGTCACTCTCTACAGCTTGTAGAGTTAACCGCGGTATCGGACGAAAGGGATGATCGTGCTGCGCTGGTTTCGGGTCGTCGCGGTGGCCGAGGCATGCTCGTGGGCGGGCCTGCTGATCGGGATGTTCTTCAAGCACGTGACCGACACCAGCGAGCTGGGGGTGAAGGTGTTCGGGCCGGTCCACGGGGCGCTGTTCGTCGTGTACGCGGCCGGGGTGCTGCTCTCCGCGCGCGAGGCGGGCTGGAGCAGGGGCACGATCCTGCTCGGGCTGGCCTGCGCGGTGCCGCCGTTAACCTCCGTGTGGTTCGAGCGGCGGATGGCGTCCCGCACGGCGGCCCGGCAGCTCGCCTGACCCCGCTCCCCCGCCCGGGGCCGTCAGGATCGCGACAGGACACGCGAAGATCGCGTAGCGGTCGCGTCAGAACGGCATCGCGCCCGCGCGTCCCGCCGCAAGCTGGAGAGATCCTGCACGCACGGACGAAGGCGGACGCATGCCGATCACCCCATCCCCATGGCCTTCCGGCCGGCACGAGATCGAGATCGAGCGCTCCCGGCTCGTGGAGCTGAGGTCCCGCCTGCCCGAGGCCGCCGGGCCGCTCGGCGGCGTGCTGCCCAAGCTGGTCGCGCTGAGCGTGGCCGAGGCGGCGTTCACCTCGTTCACCTACTCGCTGGCGCTGGCCTACAACGAGGTCGAGGCGTTCACGATCGCGGAGGTGCGGGAGCGCGCCGAGGACACCGTGCGCGTCCAGGACGGCATGGACGCCTCCATCGCCACCTGGCGGGCCGCCGAGGACGCCGCCACCGTGAGCGCCGCGTGAACGCCGCCCGGCTGGCGCGCGACAGTCTCGCGCTGGGCACGGGCGCGGCGGTGACGCTGTCGGCGCTCGGCGTCCCCGCGGGCTGGCCGTTCGTCGGGCGCATGTACGTGCACCAGTACGACCCCCAGACGTTCTTCGACGGCGCCGCGACCTGGCTGGCCGTGCACGACGACGTGGCGGCCACCCGGCGGAACGTCGGGGCGCTGGTCGGCGAGGTGGCCGTGCCGAACTGGCGGAGCGCGGACGGCCGGGCCTTCGAGCGCCGCATGGACGCCTACCTGGCCGGCCTGCGCTCTATCGAGATCCGCGCCGTCGTCACCGCCGTCACCCTGTACACGGCGGGGGCCGCGTTCGTCGCGATGATCCTGTTCCAGTTCCTGGTCGCGGCGGCCATGGCCGCGCTGGCGGTGTGGGTGCTGGCCGCGGCGCTCACGCCGCCCGGCCTCGTCGCCGCCCGCGCGACCGCCACGCGCTGCCTGACCGGGCTCTTCGCGCGCTACCGGGAGGTGGAGAAGGCGATCGAGGCGCTGCTGCACGGCTGCGCCGCCGCCCTGGGCGCGGCCGTGGTCGTGGACGTGGCGGCCGAGGCGGCCCGCGGCGACCTCAGCGGGCTGCGCGACCTGGCGTCGGCGACGTTCGCCCAGGGGCCGATGCTGGTCTGGGGCACCATGAACCGGGTCGAGCGCGACCTGACCGCGCACGGCCTCGGCGGCGTCAACCCGGGTACGGGCGCGCCGCTCCCGCCCGGCCTCACCCAGGTGGCCGGGGCCAAGGCGCTGACCGACGTCATGGGCGGCGGCCAGACGGTCACCGGCCGGTTCGCGCCCGGCCAGGCCGCCGACGGCTCCTACCCGTTCCCCTGGGAGTGACCGCCGTGGACTTCGAGCAGGCGCTCGGCCTCGACCCCGAACGGCTCGCGGCCGACGCCGACCGCCTCTTCAGCGGGCTGTCCCGGCTGCCCGAGCAGTCCGCGACGTCCCGCGCGGTGTCGCGGGACGGCTGGGTGAGCGTCGAGTACGACGCGGCGTCCGGCGTCCGGGCGCTGCGGCTGGACCCGCGCGCCATGCGGATGGAGTCGGCCCGGCTCGCCGAGACCATCCTCGACCTGATCCACCGGGCCAGGGAGCAGGCCGAGGCCGAGGAACAGCGGCGGGCCGAGGAGTTCATGGCGGCGGGCAACGCGCTGCTGACCGACCGGGGGCTCGTCGCCGACCGGCTGCGCGGGTCCACCGGGGCGCTGCTGGAGAATCTGGAGCGGGCGAGCGCGACCATCGACCGCGTACGCGGTCTGCTGCGCCGCTGACGCGCGGCGGCGCGCATTTCGGCACCGGAATTCGGCGAACGCGGAACGCCTTTCTCCGCTCCGGCGCCGGCGCCGTCCGTCCGCCCCCACCTGGCCGGAGCCGTCCGCCGCGCTCCCGCGCGAAACGGGAGCGCGGCGGCCCGCGGTCGATGGAAACAGAAACTCTTTTTGCCGGGGGAAATCCGCTGACGCGCACCGATCACTAAATGTCGTCGTGCACTCCGGACGACGAAAAGGCTGTTTTCCGCATATCTCGAAGATAAATCCAGAAGCCGGTTGATGCAATAAGCAGATTCGCGTGGATTAATCATTCCGAATCGACGGACAATGCCGCGCCGATTTCCTGGTCGGCGGCGCGCAGATTGATGGCGGCCAGCACGCCGAGCGCCTGCTCCTCGATCTGGCGGAACCCGCTGCGGCGCGCGTCGTCCAGCGCCTCCTGGCCGTGCGCGGAGGCCCGGCCGAGGTTGCCGAGCCGGCAGTGGGCGGCGGCCAGGCCGACGAGGGACTCCAGGCGGGGCTGCGGGTTGCCGACCTCGCGGGCGATGGCCAGCGCCCTGCCGTGCTCCTCGGCGGCCAGGTCCGGACGTCCGAGCCGGGTGCGTACGGTGGCGCGGGTGTTGAGCGCGTCGGCCTCGGCGCGGCGGTCGCCGATCTCCACGGCCAGCTCCACCGCCCGGTCGGCCAGGTCGAGCGCGCTGTCCTGGCGGCCCGCGTCGCGGTGCACGGCGGCCAGCGTGTTGAGCACGAGGACCTCGCCGTAGCGGTTGCCCGACTCACGGAAGACCGGCAGGGCGCGGTCGAGGTAGTCCAGCGCGCGGTCGAGCTCCCCGAGGTCGAGGTAGATCTCGCCCATGTTCTCCAGCGCGATCGCCTCGCCGTTGCGGTAGCCGGCCTGCTGGTGCCGGGCGAGCGCCTCGTGCTGGAGCTCCGCCGCCCGCGCGAGCTGGCCCTGGCTGCGGTAGACCATGCTGAGGTTGGCCAGGCCGGTGGCGTGGATCGTGTGCTGGCCGGTCTGCCGCGCGATCGCGATGGCCTGGCTGTAGTGGTCGGCCGCCTCCCCCAGCGAGCCCAGCTTCCAGTGCACGTTGCCCAGGTTGTTGAGCACCGCGCACTCGCACTCGCGCCACCCGGCGCGCTGGGCGAGCGTCAGGGCCTGCCCGTAGTGGTTCAGCGCCTGCTGGTGCAGGCCCCGGCTCTGGTGGACCTGGGCCAGGTTGAGTTCGGCGGCGGCCTGGGCGGTGAGGTCCCCGTCGTGGCCGGCGGCGGCGCGGGCGGCCTCGGCGACGGTCTGCCAGTCGTCGGGGTCGCGCCGCAGCGACAGGTAGCCGCGCAGCGTGTCGGCCAGCCGCCAGGCCACGTCGCGCGGGCCGTGGGCGGCGGCGTGGGTGACGGCCGCGATGAGGCCGGAGCGCTCCGCGTCGAGCCAGGCCAGCGCCGCCGCCGCATCCTCGAACGCCGGAGCGCCCGCCTCGGGACGCGGCTGCTCGGTCGGGCCCGACAGTTGCAGCGCCTGCGGGTAGAGCAGGCGCTTGGCCGCGTCCGCGCCGCCGAGGTAGAAGGCGAACAGGCGGGCGAGCGCGCTGTCGCCCTCCGCACCGGCCGCACCGTCCCTGGCGTAGAGCTTGATCAGGTCGTGGAAGCCGTACCGGCCCGGGGTGGTCTGGAGGATCAGGTGGGTGCGTTCGAGGCGGTCCAGGGCGCGCCGCGCCCGCTCGACGGGGATGGCGGCGAGCGCGGCGGCGGCCCGCGGGGCGTGGTCGGGGCACGGGCTGAGGCCGAGCAGCCGGAACAGCCGCCGGTCCGGCTCGTCGAGCGCCGCGTACGACAGGTCGAACGCGGCGCGCACCGCGGCCTGGTCGTCCCCGTCCACCTGGAGGGCGTTGAGGCGGTCGCTGCCGGCCAGCTCCGTGACGCCGTCGATGATCGCGCGGCCCGGCTGCCTGGACAGGTTGATCGCCGCGATGCGCAGCGCGAGCGGCAGGTAGTCGCACAGTTGCGCCAGCCTGGCCGCGGCGTCCGTCTCCTGCCGGACGCGGTCGGCCCCGAGGATGCGGGCCAGGAGCGTACGCGCCTCGGCGGGGTCGAGCACGCCCAGCGGGAGCTGCCGGGCGCCGTCGAGGGCGACCAGCCCGCCGAGCCGGTCGCGGCTGGTCACCAGGGCCAGGCAGTCGGAGGCGCCGGGCAGCAGCGGCCGGACCTGCTCCGGGGTGGCGGCGTTGTCGAGCAGGACGAGCACGCGCTTGGCGGCCAGCAACGTCCGGTAGAGCGCGGCGGCCTCGTCCGGGTCCACCGGCACCTGCTCGGGGGCGACGCCGAGGGAGCGCAGCAGGCGGGCCAGCGCCTGTTCGGGCCGCATCGGCGGCTCGGCGGCGAAGCCGCGCAGGTTGACGTAGAGCTGGCCGTCGGGGAAGCGGTCGCGGACGCGGTGCGCCCAGTACAGGGCCAGCGCGGTCTTGCCGACCCCGGCCGCGCCGGTGACGGCGAGCGTGACGGGCGTGCCGGCGTGGTCCTGGATGTGCTCGTCCAGCCACCTGAGCTGCCCGGCCCGGCCGGTGAAGTCGGCGACGGAGCGCGGGAGCTGCGCGGGCACGGCGGGCATGGCGGGCACGGCCGGGCCGGCGGCGAGCACCCGGTCGGGCTGCGGCAGCAGCACCGGGTCGTTGCGCAGGATGGCCACCTCCAGCCGCTGCAGTTCGAGGCTGGGGTCGATGCCGAGTTCGTCGGCCAGGCGGCGGCGGGCCTTCCTGGCCTCCTCCAGGGCCGTGTGCGTCTGGCCGCTGCGGTAGAGGGCGATCATGAGCTGGCAGGTCAGGCGTTCGCGGAACGGGTGACATCGCGTCAGCTCGGTCAGCTCGTCCAGCAGGCGGCGGTGGCGGCCCAGGCGTAACCCGGCGTCGATCCGGTCCTCCAGCGCCACCAGCCGGGACTCCTCCAGCCCGCTGCCCAGGCGCTCCTGCGTCTCGGGCGGCGCGGTGCCGGCCAGGACGGGGCCGCGCCACAGGCCGAGGCCCTGGTCGAGCAGCGCGATCCGGCGCTCGTCGTCGGCCTCCGTCCTGGCCTGGCGCACCAGGTCGCGGAAGCGGTGGGCGTCGATGCGCCCCGGGTCGGTGCGCAGGACGTACCCCGAGCCCTGGGCCGTGAGCGTGACCTGCGCGTGGGCCGGATCGATGCCGCCCAGGACCGAACGGAGCTGGGAGACCGCCACCCGGATCGCGTGCTGCGCCGTACGCGGGCGGGACGCCGGCCAGTTCAGCTCGACCAGCCGGTCGACGGAGACCGGGTGGTTGGCCTCCAGGGCCAGAACGGCGAATGTCAGTCGTTGTTTACGTGGTCCCAGCCCCACGGGCCGCCCGTCCGAGTAGGCTTCGACGGCGCCGAGCAAGCGAAACTCCAACATGAGTCACTCTCCGCTTTGATCGCGCTCTCATGTTCTGCCACAAGTGCGCTTTTCTCAAGCCCTCCAAATCAGTCTTCCGGGGCGCTCTGATCCGACTGTGAAGTAACTATGAACAGCCTCTCCCACCATTTACCCGGAGCCAGGAACAATGACGCTGAGGGTGGGCAATGGCTGATTTCCAGGCAGTCGTGGAGGCGCCGCCTCCCCGGATCTTCCGGCTGGCGCACGCCTCGCGCGGCGCGGCCATCGACTCCGCCCGGCTGGCGCTCCCCTCCCCGGTCACCCGCGAATGGGCGTGGGGCTCCGCGACCGGGTCCGGCGTGCGGGTCTGCCTGATCGACAGCGGCGTGGACGCCCACCACCCCCGCTTCACCAGCCCGATCAGCACGTACACGGTGACCGGCGACGGCCTCGACGTGGTGCCCGACGAGGCCGGCGACCAGGCGGGACACGGCACGGCCTGCGCCGGCGTCATCCGGGCCATGGCCCCCGGCTGCGAGCTGACCAGCGTCCGCGTGCTCGGCGGCGGGCTGCACGGCCGGGGCGAGGTGCTGCTCGCGGCGCTGGAGTGGGCCATCGAGCAGCGCTTCCCGCTGATCAACCTGAGCCTCTCGACGCGCCGCGCCGAGCACAAGGAGAGCCTGCACGACCTGGTCGACCGGGCGTTCTTCGCCGGGGTCACCATCGTGGCCTCCGCCCACAACCGTCCGGTGCGCAGCTACCCCTGGCACTTCGCGAGCGTGATCTCCGTGGGTTCGCACCATTCGACGCTCGCCGAGCACATCGAGTGCAACCCCGAGCCGCCCGCCGAGTTCTTCGCGCGGGGCGTCCAGGTCGAGGTGCCGCTGCCCGGCGGGGGCACCGCGCGCCAGACCGGCAACAGCTTCGCCACCCCGCACGTCACCGGGCTGTGCGCCCGCGTGCTGCAGCGGCACCCGGGCTTCGCCACCGGCCAGCTCAAGCACGTGCTGGCCGCCATCGCGGACAACAGGACATGAGGAGGCCGCCATGGGCGCGGGCATCCCGGACTCCCTGACCTCCTCGCTGGGGCGGCTGCTGCGCCCCGCCGAGCACGACGAGTTGCTGAGGTCAGCCGTACGACTGGCCCGGCTGACGTTCTCGGCGTCGGCCGCGTCGGTGTTCCTGTACGACGAGGAGCGCGACCGGCTGGTGTTCGAGGCGTCGTCGGGCGAGGGCGAGGACCGCCTGGTGGGGGTCGCCATCCCGACCGGGCGCGGCATCGCCGGATGGGTGTTCCAGACCGGCGAGACCGTGCTGCTCAGCGACGTCCGCGAGGACCCGCGCTTCGACCGGGAGTTCGCCCAGAGCACCGGGTACGTGCCGAACATCCTCATGGCGGCCCCGCTGGAGCTGGAGGACCGCACGATCGGCGTCATGGAGGTGCTCGACCCGGCGCTGCAACGCTTCGGGGAGATGGCCGCCATCGACCTGTTCACCGAACTGGCCGCCCAGACGGCGATCACGCTCACGCTCATGGCCGCGGCCCGCTCGCTGACCCGCAGCGCCAGGGAGGGGCTGACGCCCTGGACCCGGCTGGAGATCGCGCTCAGCCGCACGGAGGCCGGCAACGCCGCCGTGGACGACCTGCTCAACGCGCTGGGCCGGTTCGTCACCGCCACCACGGGCCACGGAGTGACCTGATGCACCTGGCCGAGATGGCGATGCTGCGCGCGGTGCCGGCGGCGGGCGTCTTCCTCGCCCTCACCCGCCGCTGCCCGCTGTCGTGCGCGCACTGCTCCACGGAGTCCGCCATGGACAGCGCGGAGCACGCCGAACGGCCCTTCCGGCGGCTGGTGGCGACGTTCACCGAGGCCGAGCATCCGCGGTTCGTCGCCATGTCGGGGGGCGAGGCGCTGCTCCGGCCGGGGCTGGTGCGCGACCTGGCCGAGTCGGCCCGCCTGTCCGGGACGAGGTCGTACCTGCTGTCCGGGCTGTACTTCGCGCGGGAGGGACGCGCGGTGCCCGCCGCGCTGCGGGCGGCGATCGCGGCCGTCGATCACTTCGCCGTCAGCCTCGACCGCTTCCACGAGCGGGAGGTGGACCGGCGGACGGCCTTCCGCGTGCTGCGCGAGGTGCGCTCGTGGGGGCCGCGGGTGAGCGTGCAGATCACCGGGGACGGCGACGACGACCCGTACGTCGCGGAGCTGGTGCGCGAGGTGCGGCGGGAGTTCGCCGACCAGGTGCCCATGCTCGTGACGCCGCTGCGCCCGGTCGGCCGCGCCAGAGCCCTGAACGCCCCCACCCCACCCACGAGT
>NZ_SSXE01000137.1 GCF_021699195.1 Nonomuraea sp. MG754425
GCGGCCGGCCGGCTCGACCAGGGCGGCGAGCAGGGCCTGGCGGGCGGCCGACAGGCCGGTCTGCGCGGTGCCGTACAGGCAGGCGACGAGGACGAACGGCGCGAACGAGCGGACGAACAGGAACGAGGCGACGGCCGTGGCGGTGGCGAGGGCGAGCAGGACGGCGACGCCGCGCGGGCCGCGCCGGTCGGCGAGGTGACCCAGCGGGACGCCGGCCACCGCGCCGACGCCCCAGCCCAGCGTCAGGCCGAGAGCGATCTGGCCGGCCGGCAGGCCGACGATCTGGGCGAAGTAGAACGCGGAGGTGACGAGGTAGACCCCGTCGCCGATGGAGTTCGCGAGCTGGGCCTGCGCCAGGATGCGCCGATGTTTCGTGAAGGTTGGGGGAACGACCGCCATGCACCCATCGTCCGACCCAACTTGTCCCGATATAAGCTCCAATATCGAGCTAATTGATTGGGCCAAGATGGACGTTCACCTCAGCCTCGAAGGCCGCGGTGACCTGGCCGCGCAGATCTACCGGCAACTCCTCGACGCCATCCTGGACGGCCGGCTGCGATCCGGCGAACGGCTCCCCCCGACCAGAGAACTGGCCCGCCGCCTGGAGGTCTCCAGGAACACGGTCGCCCTCGCGTACGACCGCCTCGGGGCCGACGGGTTCCTCGTGGGCCGGGCGGGCGCGGGCACGTTCGTCGCGGCGGAGCCGGTCAGGGGCAGGGCCGCCCCCGAAGGCGTCGTACGCCCCCGTACCGTCTGGGCCGGGCTGGACCCTCCTCCGGGCCCGCCCACCGCCCGGTACGACTTCCGGGTCGGCGTCCCCGACGCCCGGCTGTTCCCCATGGAGACCTGGCGCCGCCTGGTGGCCCGCGAACTGCGCGCGAGCGCGGCCGGGTACGGCGACCCCGCCGGCCACGGGCCCCTGCGCGAGGCCATCGCCCGGCACGTCGGCCTCAGCCGCTCGGTCCACGCCGGGCCCGACGACGTGCTGATCACCAACGGCGCCCAGCAGGCGCTCGACCTCGTCGGCCGCGTCCTGATCGAGCCGGGCGCGGTCGTGGCCGTCGAGGAGCCGGGCTACCCGCCGGCCCGGCTGCTCTTCCGCTCGCTCGGGGCCAGGGTCGCGAGCGTGCCGGTGGACGGCGAAGGCATCGACGTCACGGCGATCCCCCACGCGGCGAGCCTGGTGTACGTCACCCCGTCGCACCAGTTCCCCCTGGGCACGCCCATGTCACTGGCCCGCCGGGCCGCGCTGCTGGCCTGGGCCGAACGCCGCCGGGCGGTGATCGTCGAGGATGACTACGACAGCGAGTTCCGCTTCGGCGCCCGGCCGCTCGAACCCCTCCAGAGCCTCGACCGCGCCGGTCGCGTCATCTACGTGGGCTCGTTCTCCAAGACCCTGCTCCCCATGCTCAGGCTCGGCTTCCTGATCGCTCCCGCCTCGCTCGCCCCCGCCCTGCGCGCGGCCAGACGGCTGTCGGACTGGCACGGCGAGTTGCCCACGCAGGCCGCCCTGGCCCGGTTCATCGACGAGGGCCTGCTGGCCAGGCACATCAGGAAGGCCACCCGCGAGTACGCGGCCAGGCACGCCCTGATCGTGGCGGCGCTCGGCGAGTTCCTGGTCCCGTCCACGGCCGGGCTGCATCTTTGCGCCCTCGGCGTCTCCGTACGGCCCGCGCCCGACCTCGCGGTGGAGCCCCTGGAGGCGTACTGCGGCACGTCCCCTCCCAGAACCGGCCTGGTCCTGGGCTACGGCGCGATCGGCACGGACGCCCTCCCCGAAGGGCTGCGCCTGCTCAGCTCACGGTTGTCCGCGCGCCCGTAGCCCGCTCGGCCCACGGTTGTCGGCGCACCGGTTGCCGGTGCCGCGGACGCGGGTCACGTCCACGGACGTGGTGGATGAATCGATCTTCGCGTGATCCTGTTTCTGCAGGTTAAGCGGTAAGTGTCTGTGGGAGTGGGTTCTGGGCCGGTGTGTCGCCGGTGATGAGCCGGACGCGGGCTTTGGCGAGGATGTCCAGGCCCATGTAGCGGCGGGCTTCGGTCCATTCGTCGGTCTGCTCGGCCAGCACCGCGCCGACAAGGCGGATGATCGCAGGTCGGTCGGGGAAGATGCCGACCACGTCGGTGCGGCGGCGGATCTCCTTGTTCAGCCTTGAATAGCCGGCCCCGCACAGGCTGTCAGCCTCGGCCGACATCAACGTCTCGGCCATGGTCTTCACCATGGATCGCAACAGCACGGGCTTCGCCCGTACATCCTCAACACCAGCCGGCGGGATCCCGCTCGCCGTGCAACGCCGAACTCGACATGTTCGAGCCGGTCGGGCCTGCCGGCTCTGTGCGATGTGCCTGCTTCGAGTCGGAGTGTGGAGGTCATGGGGACGCCGAGGTACCCGGCGCTGCTGGGAGCCTGACCGGCTACAACCGTGGCAACCCCACCCGGCGGCGTTGCGCTGACGGAGCGTCAGGCATGTGAGACCTGTACGCGTTCGAGGTACGTGCCTTACAGGTATCCAATGGATTGTGAGGCACGTGCGGGACGTGGGGTCGTGCCCGGCCGTCAGAGGACGGCGACGAGGCGTCCGGTGACCTGTCCGGCGGCCAGGCGCGTGAGACCGGCGCCGATGTCGGTGAAGGCGATGGGCTCGATGGTGGGGACGACCTGTCCGTCGTCGATCAGCGCGAGGAGCCGGGTGAGCTCGTCGGGTGTCCCGACGTTGGAGCCGACGTAGTCGGCTTCCTTGGGGTCATGGGCACGCTCATCGGCTGCCCCCGGGTTCGGCGTCGGTGAGCAGTCCGGCATCGCGCAGGGCCGTAACGAAGGCGGCGTCGGCGGCGTCGGCGTTCGGTGCCGCGCCGGAGTGGGCGGCGACCAGGCGGCGGGCCGCTTCGGCGGTGTCGTGGCCGTCCAGCAGGGCGCGCACGATGATCAGGCCGGTGGCGTTCAGCCGGTGGTAGCGGCCGGTGCGCTCGTCCAGCACGGCCGCCTCGCAGCCATGGGGAGTCTCGACGGGGGTGAGGGTGAGGTAGGGGCGTAGCCGGACGGTCATGGAGTGCTCTCTGGAGGGTGGGGCCGGTGGCCGGTGGCGGGTTGGAGGGTGTGGTCGGCATGGGGCAGGGCGCGTAGCCAGTTCTCCGCCGCGACCAGGATCGCCAGGTCGATGCCGAAGGTGGCGGACGCGGAGGGGCGCGAGCAGGCGCGGCGCAGCGCGGTCTGGTCGGCCAGGCCGAGCGCGACCAGGCGCGAGTCTTCGGCCAGGGCGGCGATCTGGTCGTGGTGGCGGCGCAGCCCGTGGGTGAAGACGGCACCGAAGGCGGCTTTGGTGGTGCGGGCCAGGCTGCCGGCGGGCAACCGGCCGGTCATGGCGGCCACGATGAGCGGCTTGTAGACGCCGGGCCGGACCCGGTCCTGGATCCGGGTCGCCAGGCATGCCTGCATGACGTGGTCGTCGTAGTAGGGGGCGTGCAGCGCGGGGCCGTGGCCGGCGAGGAGCTGCTGGACAGGGCTGACGGTGGCGCTGCTGTGGCGCAGCAGGGCGATGGCCTGGTGCTGGCAGCGCCGCTCGCTCAGCGGGGTGGCGCTGGTGGCGGCCTCGCGCAGGCGCCGGGCGGCGGTGCGGGCGGCGTCAGGACCGATCCAGGAAGGCAGCCGTAGCTGGCCGTCCCAGCCGAGGCTGGGCCGGCTGATCGGAGGCTGCGGGGCGGTCAGCAGGTCGGCCTGGCCGGCGAGCCAGACGGGGTAGGGCCGCCGGTCGGCCAGGGCCGCCATGGTGGCGGTCAGGGGCCAGCGGCGCCGGGCGCGCACCTGGCGCAGCCGGGGCCACAGCGCCAGCGGCCGGATCCGGGCCAGATCGTGCAGGTATCCGTCGCCGGTCAGGGTGAGCTCGTCGCCGCCGAACCCGGTCAGATGCGCGCTCGCGCCGTGGCGGGCCAGCAGCGCCGCCACAGCGCGGATCTCGTGCAGGGAGCTCACCGCGCCGAGCGGTTCGTCCAGTCCGGCGATGGGTTCGGCGACGCCGGCGAACCACGCGGGCAGCTCGCCGGGAGCGGTGACCACGTGTTCGGCGTCCAGGTGGGCGGCGGCCTTGGCCGCCCAGGCCGCGTCGTCGTGGGCCGGGTCGTCCACCTCTTTGCGGATGGTGATCAAGCGGGCGTCGCGCTCGCGGGCGGCGTCCTGAGCCAGGAAGCAGAGGGGGGTGGAGTCGAGCCCGCCGGACAGGTCGGCCGCCACGACGCCGCCGGCCGGGACGCGGGCGGCCACCGCCTCGGCCAGGACGTCGGCCAGCGCGGGCGCGGCCTGGGCGATCGGCAGGTCGGGCTCGGGCGGCTGCCACCAGCGGCGGATGCGCACCGTCCCGCCGGCCTCCAGGTGAGCGGCGCTGCCGGCGGGCACGGCCGTCACCGTCTGCCACAGCGAGCCGGACAGGGCCGGCGGCGTGAACCGCAGCAGATGCACCGCCATCTGCTCAGTGTCCAGGCCGGCCCCGGTCAGCGCGGCCAGCACGTGCGCCCGGTCCCCGGCGACGGCGGTGCCGTCGAGGCGGGCATGAAAGATGCGGCGCAGGCCCGAGGCACTGCCCTGCACTCGGACCGCGCCGTGCAGGGCGACCAGCAGGTGGTAACTGCCCGGCAGCCGGTCGGGCAGCAGGTCGGCGTCGTCCAGACGCGTGACCCCGGCGGCCAGCCGGGCCAGATCGGCAGCGGTGACCGGGCAGCACCCGATCACCGCCACGGAGACCGGCCCTGCCTGCGCGCTCACCACTGGGGTGGCGGTGAGCGCGCCGATCAGGCAGGGCCGGCCAGTGGCATGGCGCAGCAGCACCGAGGCCCCCGGCAGGCCGGTCAGCCGGGCCGCCTGCGCCGCCGCCTGATTGGTGGTGCTATCAGGCAGCGCCACGAACCAGGCGCCGTCAAGAGCCAGTCCCACAGCCTGACCTTCTACTGCTCCCAGTACCACCACATGCTGCTCCAACTGTCGGGGCTGATCGGTTGCATGAGTGTGCCGCGGGTGAGCTCGGCGAAGTCTCCGACCTGTTCGATGGTGGGCGGCTCGTAGGTGGCCGCCGTGGTGGCGAGGTCGAGGGTCATGGTCAGGGGTTCCTTTCCTTGAGAGCGGGGCCGATGCGTGCCACCGCCTTTGAGAACTGGTTACCACCACCAAGCCATCGCTATGAGTATCTATACAGTTACAGCCTGCAACTATCTGCTGGGGAGGCACGGCGCGGACTCCGGCTCAAGGTTCACAACGGAACAGAATCACCTGTCGCATGACCAGTGGGTAACCACGCGGGCACGCCGTCCGCCTCCCGGGACCGCTGACGCTGACCGCCCGCTCCGCGGCGGGACCTGGCCGAGTCGGCCGCCGCCGTGCGCGGGGCGGCGGCAAGGGCGCGCTGCTGCGCCGGGAGAGCCGGGCCATGTAGGCGGCGGAGTAACGGCGGGCACTGGCCCGTTCGCGTACCTGGGGATCAGGGATCTCCGGATCCGGCTTGCTTGCTCCCACGAAGGGATGTCTCCTTCCCCACCTTCAGCACAGAGTTTCATGCACATTTGTTGCCTATGTCTATTTTGACAGGAAGGGATCGCCACCGACCACCCCACCGTGGCGGCCGCCTGGGTCGATGGCGGCTACAACAACACGGTGATCCGGCATGGCGCCAAGCGTGGGATCGATATCCAGGTGGTCAAGTGTGGCGCCGGCAGCGGGTTTCAGGTCCTACCGCGTCGTTGGGTGGTCGAGCGAACGCTGGGCTGGCTCATGCAGCATCGGCGGCTGGTGCGCGACTACGAGACTCTCCCGCAGCGGTCCCGCTCCATGATCTATTGGGCGATGGCTAACATAATGAGCCGGACATTGACTGGAGAATCAACCCAAACCTGGCGCATCAAATATGACTAAAACAGACATAGAGTTCAAGATCTAGATCAGATGCCCTCTTAGGGAACTGCCCCTACACGTCGACGGTGCCGGCCGCGTGGGCGGGTGCGCTCGCGGTGATCTCGGTGTCGCTGATGATCCCGAACGTGGCACGCAGCGCCGTAAGGCCACCGGACGACCTCGCCGGCCCGGATCGCGGACGCCCACCAGGCCGGCGAGTTTGACGCGAGCGTTCCCGGCCGGATGATCGTCGACTCGACTCCGGTGGCCGCGATGAACCGCTCGATCCCCTTCGGACCCAGGGTGCGGCCGGGTATATTTCCGGGCCGTCATTCGGGAGGACGGCTTGACCTTCACGCATGGGTCAATCCCTACCGTCGTCGGCATGAACGCACCTTCGAAGGATCCAATGTTCTCCGGCACCTCCCGCACTGGGTTGGAGGCCCGGCTTGTCGCACGTCCGAAGGGCCTGCCCGGTCCCGGCGACTTCGAGATCATCGAGGTCGCCGTCCCTGAGCCCGCAGTGGGTCACGTACTGGTCCGCAATCTGTTCATGTCGCTCGAGCCCGCCATGCTCATGTTGATCGCCGGGGCCTCCGATCTGCCGATGCCTCGCTATGAGATCGGCGAGGTGATGTACGGAGCCGCCATCGGTGAAGTGGTCGCCTCTGCCGATCCGTCACTAGGCACAGGTGACCTGGTGATGCACCGGTTCGGCTGGCGTGAGTACGCCGTGGCGCAGGCCGGGCTGTTCCACCGCGTCGACCGGGACGCCTACCCGACGCCTTCTATCCACCTGGGCTCCGGACTGGTCGCCTATGTCGGGCTCATGGACGCCGCGGAGCTACGGCCCGGAGACACCGTCTTCGTCTCCAGCGCGGCTGGAGCCACCGGGACCATGGCCGGCCAGATCGCCCGGCTCAAGGGAGCGTCTCGAGTGATCGGCAGCACCGGATCACCCGGGAAGGCCGCTCATCTGACCGGCGAACTCGGGTTCGATGCGGCCTTCGACTATCACGACGGCCCGATCGTGGACCGGCTGCGCGAGATCGCCCCCGAAGGCATAGACGTCTACTTCGACAACGTGGGTGGCGAACACCTGCGTGCCGCGATCGAGGTCATGAGCCCGCACGGCCGCATCGCGCTGTGCGGATCCCTCGACCGGCAGAGCACAGGCCGTCCTGACGACGGGCCGGGCGACCTGCTCAGCGTGATGGGCAAGCGCCTCACCATGCGCGGCTTCACCGTGAGCGATCACCGTGACCGTGCTCCGGAGTTCTCCACGCAGTTCCGTACCTGGCTGAGCGAAGGCGCGATCGTCTACGACGAGACGGTGATCGACGGGCTCGCGAACGCACCGCAGGCCCTCCTCGATCTCGTGAAAGGCGCATACACCGGGAAGACGGTGGTCCGGTTCGGGACTTGACCTTGACGTATACGTGAAGCCGTACGTTGGACCCGGAGGTGCCCGTGATGCTCATCGGTGAACTGGCCGCGAAGGCCGGAACCACCACCCGTGCGCTGCGCTACTACGAGGAGCAGGGCCTGCTGGGGTCCGGCCGTACGGCCGCGGGGTATCGCGTGTACGAGCCCGGCGCGACCCTCCGCGTCCGCAACATTCGTGAGCTGCTGGCCTGCGGGTTCACCGTCGAGGACGTGAAGTCGTTCCTGGACTACCTCGATGCCGAGCTGCCTGAGGTGTTCTGCCACGTGCCGCCGTGCGCCGCCACCAACGCCGTCGCCGCGCAGCGGGTGGCCGAGCTGCAGGAGCGCATCGCCACCCTCACCCGGCTGCGCGACAGCCTCATCCACCGGATGCCCTGGCTGGCGGCACCCGGCGACACCGCAGACGAGCGGGTCGCCTGATCGCGAGGTGCTGCGGACGTCCCGGCTGGGCGAGCACACCATCCCACGCGCCGCGCAGGACAGCCCGATCCGCTGCCTGTACGAGGAACATCCCGCTGGGCTGATCGAGCAATTGTGGGCCCAGTTCACCACGCTGCTCCCCGAGCGGCCCATGTTCGGCCATGGCCACCTGCTCGGCCTTCACCGCCGCCGCCCAGGACGGCATCAACGTCTCCTTCGACAATGCCGGAGTAGTCCCCGGGAAGCCACGGTCGAGGTCATGAACGCAGGCGGGCGCGTCCTGCTCTGCGGTGCCATGACCGGCCAGATGCTAGGACACGGCGACGAGGCGACGCCGCGCTGAACCAACCGCTGATCATCGCGGAACGGCTGCGGATCCACGCACGCACCGTCACCGACCACGGCAAGCATTTCGGCCGTCGGCTGCGCTCGGGCGCAATCCGCTACGCGAGACGGTCCTGGACCACATAGGGAAGGGGCCGCAGGAGTTCTGCGACGTACGACGCGGCGGCTGCACCGGCCGCGTCGTCATCCGACTGTCTTGACCATCACACACATCAGGCGGCGATCTCACTGTGAAAGCTCTCATCCACGACCCTTCCGCATCCCACGGAATTCGACTGGCCGATGCGCCCGACCCGCTGCCCGGCCCGGGACAGGTGCTGGTCGAGAATCAGGCAATCTCGCTGAACTATGGGGAATTGCGCAACATCGCCGGCAACACGCCGGGGACAGTGCCGGGATGGGACTCGGCCGGGATCGTGGTGCGCGGCGCCTCGGACGGCTCCGGACCGCCCGCCGGTTCCCGCGTGGTCACCTTCGGCTGGGGCGGGGCCTGGGGTGCGTTACGGGCGGTGGACACGGCCGAACTCGCGATCGTCCCCGACACGGTGGAGTCGGGTGCGGCGAGCACACTGCCGGTGGCGGCGGTCACCGCCCTTCGTGCCCTGCGCGACCTCGGCGGGGTCATCGGACGGCGGATACTGGTCACCGGTGCCTCCGGCGGGGTGGGGCGCTTCGCCGTGCAACTCGCCGCCCGCGCGGGCGCCCACGTCATCGCCTCCGTCGGCAGCCCGGAGCGCGCCGAAGGACTTGCCGCCCTCGGCGCCCACCAACTCGTCACCGGCCTGCACGGAGTCCAGGCGCCGCTGCACGGCATCCTGGACAACGTAGCCGGACCCCAGCTCGCCGCCGCTTTCGCCCTGCTGGCCCCCGGGGCCACCGCAGAATGGATCGGCACCGTCTCCGGTCAGGCCATCCCGCTTGACACCCCGCACAAGATGAGCCAAGGACGTCTCAACGCGTTCTTCCTCGGCGATCTCCTCGGCGAAGACCTCTCCTACCTGCTGACCCTGCTCGAACACGGCAACCTGGACCCCCAGATCGCCTGGCGCAGCACCTGGCACGACGTCGCCGCCGCTGCCGACGCGCTATTCGCCCGCCGCATCAACGGCAAAGCCGTACTTGACGTCAAATAACCTTGCTGACCCATCGAATAGGTTTCGAGCCATGACCTGAGCCGACGCCTCCGGGATCAGCCGCCCCAGGAGGCAGGCGGGGATTCATGTTCAGGTTGACCTCGGCGTAAGGGAACGCGTGAGACCAGATCGTCGAACTGGACGAACGTCGCGGCCCTGATGTCCTCCGGCCCCGTGTCCGCCGAGCCGGGTCACCCGTCGGTCAGCGCCGGCCCAGATGATTGGCGGCATCCCAGACCACGTGGGTCCCATTCGCCGGGAGCGCCGGTGACGGTGAGGATCTCGGGGGACAGCCCGAGGCGGTCCATCTCCTCGCGCAGGACGTCGGCGCAGCGGCCCAGGGCGCGGCCGGGCGGGTTCTCCGACTCGACGGCCACGAGGCGTTCCAGCAGCCGGGCCATGTCCTCGGCCCGCTCGTCCATCCAGGCGCTCACCTGGGCGACACGATCCGTCATCATGCGGTCCTCGTCCCGCCAGGAGAGAGTTTCCCGCGGACAGTATTGGGGCTTGATCGGGCGAGTGGCGTCGTTGTCCGAGAAGGGCGGTGAGAATCCTGGAAATGACATTGACGACGGGCGCACACTGAGACCGTGGAAGGTCGGCAAGCACACGAGGACTACGCCGCCCTCTGCCGGCAACGCGCCGCGGAAGCCGCCGCACGAGCCCATGTCTGCCGCGAACGGGCGGACCAGGCCGCCGCACGGGTGCGCGAGGCACGGCAGAGAGCCGAGCGATGGAGCCGCGAGGGCAGGACGGTGCCACGTCCCCCCGTCGAACTCGACTCCCCGAGGGGAGCGGGCGACCTGGGCGACGCCGCCCGCACCCCGGACGAGCCCGCACCGGCCGACCGGCAGCCGGTCGCGCGGTGGCGCAGGCGGCGGCGGGTCATGGGGGCGGCCGCGAGCGCCGCCCTGTTCGTGGCCGTGCTCCGGGTGATCGTCGTGAGCGTCGTGCGCGCGCAGCTCTACAGCGGACGCCTCTCCCTGGGGGTCCTGTCGATCCTCGCGCTGTCGAGCCTCGGCGAACTCTGGTGAGCGCCACGCTCACCGCCCGTCTCACGAGCGGGTGAGCAGCGCGGCAAAGTTTGGAAACAAGGTCTTGCGGCTGGTCGAACGTTTCGTTTAGCCTCACACCTACCAACAGCGGATCTCGACGATGTGGCCTGCCGGGCAGGATGCCCGGTCCACCCGCATCACCGTCGGGCCCTCTCCCTTGGGCAGGCGTCGCCCTCGCGCCGCCGTTTCGTCGCCGCCGCCTCCGGCGCGCCGAGGGAGCCACCATGACCCTGCACGTCTCCGGTACCGAAGTGCGAGAGCAACTCGCCGACATGGGCACCACGTCTTTCGTCACCAAAGCGGTGTACGGCGACGCGGCCTCGCTGATGATCGCGACGCGCCCGCCCGGCTACCACTCCAAGCCGCACACCCACGACTGCGAGCAGCTCAACTGGCTGCGGGCCGGGCAGGTCTGGATCTTCATCGAGAACCGGGCGTTCCGCCTGGAGACGGGTGACTTCCTGCGGATCCCGGCGGGCGCGGTGCACTGGGCCTGGAACAGGTCCGACGAGCCCTGCACCATGGTCGAGGTGCACGCCCCCGGCCTCCAGCGCGACCCGACCCTCGCCGCCCACGCGGTCGGCCTGTACGACGACGGCGAGACCCCTCGGCCCGTGGCCGAGCCGGTCACCACGTTCGTCGACTTCGACGCCGCCGAGGTCGAGAAGCTGACGGAGCAGGCCCCATGACGGCCTCGCTCACCGAGTGGTGGCACACTGCCCCTATGGGTGCGCGCGCAAGCCTGATCGTCGTGGGATACGCCAAGGTGCCGAGGACCTCCGCGGTCCACGGCGCCAGCGAGTTCCTCACGGTCAGCCTGCGCATCGACCGTGAGACCGGCGCGATCATCGAGGTCGACTCGACCGCCATCGCCGGCATGGTCCGCGACTGGGTGTCCGAACTCCTGGTGGGAGTGAACTTCGCCGACGACATCGGCCCGGTGCTGGCCGAGATCGACGCGCACTTCCTCAGCAACGCGGCCGGCTCGCTCAAGCAGGCCATCACGGACGCGTGGCGGCGCTACGCGGCCTACCGGTCGAGCTGACGGCCCCGTCAACCCCACACCACCACGACGTGCGTGTGGTCAAGGAGCATGCCCATGTCACCGTCCACGCTGCGCGCCGCGCTGCGCGACCGTCCACTGCTCGTCCCGGGCTGTCATGACCCGCTGAGCGCCCGCATGGCCGCCACCGCCGGGGCGCGGGCGGTCTTCGTCTCCGGCGGCGCGGTCGGGCGCGCCCTGTTCGACGAGCCGATGATCCCGCGCTGGGGCGCGGACACCTACCTGTCCTACGTACGCCTGATCTGCCGCAGCTCGCCCGTCCCCGTGATCGTGGACGGCGAGGACGGCTTCGGCGACCCCGCCGGGCTCTGCGCCGAGGCGACGGACGCGGGCGCCGCCGCGATCGTGATCGGCGACTCGCGCCCCGACGGGACCCTGCTGCCCGCCACGGAGTTCGCGGACCTGATCGCCGAGGCCCGCAGCCGCTCCGGGCTGCTGTTCGTGGCCAGGTCCGACGGCCTGGAACACGACCGCGCCGGCACCGCGGAGCGGCTCGGCCGCTACCACGAGGCCGGCGCGGAACTCACCATGCCGCTGCTGAACTCCGTCCTGCGTACGGAGTCCGGCGACCGGCTGCTCGGCACCGTCACCGAGCTGGCCGCCGCCGCCCGGGGGTCGCTGGCCGTGCACTCCAGGCTCGGCCACGAGCTGCCGCCGCACGATCGGCTACCGGGGGGAGTCGCCGCCGTCCTCGTGACGGCGATCTCCGTGCCGCCGTCCGCGGACCATCTCCGACGGCTTCTGACCCAGCGCTGACGCCCGGCAGGACGTCAGCGGCCGGCGGCGAGCATCCCGCCGGCCGCGCAGAAAGGTTCGACCCAATGACAACCCCACCGGTGGACATCCGGACCAGGACGCTACGCAAGGTCATGTGGCGTTTCCTGCCCCTGCTGGGACTCTGCTACTTCGCCCTCTACCTCGACCGGCTCAACGTCTCGGTCGCCGCACTGACGATGAACGCCGAACTCGGCATCACCCCGGCGATCTACGGGCTGGTCGCCGGGATCTTCTTCTGGACCTACTCCCTGTTCGAGATCCCGAGCAACTACATCGTCTCCCGCGTCGGGGTGCGGGTGTGGGTCTCCCGCATCATCGTGAGCTGGGGCCTGGTGACGATGGCGACCGCGGCCGCCCAGGGCGAGATCAGCCTCATGCTGCTGCGTCTGCTGCTCGGCATCGCCGAGGCCGGCTTCTCCCCGGCCATGCTGTTCTTCGTCGCCTGCTGGTTCCCGCCGGCCCAGCGCGCGGCGGCCATCTCGCTGATGGTGATCGCGGTCCCGCTGTCCGGGTTCGGCACGCCGATCTCCGCGCACATCATGACCGGCATGGACGGCCTGCTCGGCCTGGCCGGCTGGCGGTGGATGTTCCTCGTCACGGGGCTGCCGCCGGTGATCCTCGGCTTCGTGTTCTACCTCGTGATCCGCAACCGGCCCGCGGACGTGGGCTTCCTGGACCCGGACGAGAAAGCCTGGCTCACCTCGGAGCTGGCAAGGGAGAGCGCGGGTCTCGGCGGGCACGCGGCGCACCCCTTCCGGCGCGGCGTGCTCAACCCCCGGGTCGCGGTGCTGGTCGTCGTCTACATCCTGTTCGCGTTCAGCCTGTTCGGCTACCAGTTCTTCATCCCGCAGATCCTGAGCCAGTTCGGGCTGGACACCAACGCCATCGGCTGGGTGGCGGCGCTGCCGCCGGTCCTCGCCGTCGTCCCGATGGTGTGGTGGTCGAGGCACTCCGACCGCACCCAGGAACGCATCCGGCACTTCGCCGCCGCGGCGGCCACGGCCAGTGTCGGGTTCCTGGCCGCCGGGCTGCTCATCGACCAGCCGGTGCTGGCCATCGCCGGGTTCTGCGTGGCCGGGGTGGGGCTGTACTGCTGCATCCCGATCCAGCTCTCCATTCCGTCCACGTTCCTGGCGGGTTCGGCGCTGGCCGCGGGGCTGGCCACCATCAACGGCCTCGGCAACATCGGCGGTTACATCGGTCCCCAGGTCACGGGGCTCATCCGCGAGGCGACCGGCGACTTCACGCTCGCCGTGCTGGTGCTGGGGGTCAGCATCCTGTGCTCGTCCGTGCTCGCCCTGGTGCTCGACGCGCGGATCCGGCGCTCCGAGGCGGCGACCCGGCGCGAGGCGGTGCTCGATGCCCCGTGATCGGTCGTACGTCATCATCGACCGGTATGAGCCAGCGGCCTGCGACGTGAAGGAGAGCGGATGTCAAGCGGACGGCTGACGGGGAAGGTGGCGGTGGTCACCGGGGCGGCGAGCGGGATCGGCGCGGCGAGCGCGCGGCGGCTGTCGGACGAGGGGGCGAGCGTGGTCGTCGTGGACGTCGACGCCGCCGGAGCCGAGCGGGTGGCCGCCGGCCTGCCGGGGCCCGCGCTCCCCGTCGCGGCCGACGTGTCACGCGAGGACGAGGTCGAGGGGTACGTGAGCGCCGCCGTCGACGCCTTCGGCGCGGTGCACCTGCACCACCTCAACGCCGGCGTCGCCGGCAGCCTCACCCCGCTCACCGAGGTCGGCGTCGAGGAGTTCGACCGGGTCATCGCGGTCAACCTGCGCGGCACCTTCCTCGGCGTGCGCGCCGCCTTCCGTCGCTACGAGCGGCAGGAGGGCGGCGGCGCCGTCGTGGTCACCTCGTCGATCGCGGGCCTGCGGGGCAGCCACGACCTGCTGCCCTACCAGACGTCCAAGCACGGCCTGATCGGCCTGGTCCGCGGCGCCGCCGTGTACGGGGGGCCGAAGGGCGTGCGGGTCAACGCGGTCGCCCCCGGCCTGGTGCCCACCGGCCCGGCCGCCGCGTCGCCCGCCGCCGCGGCCGACATGCGGCGCAGGGGGAGCACGGTGCCGCAACGGCGCACCGGGACGCCGGAGGAGGTCGCGGCGGCGGTGGCGTTCCTGCTCAGCGACGACGCCGGCTACGTCAACGGCGAGGTGCTCTCCGTCGACGGCGGAGCCGCCTGGGTGAGCACCGTGCGCGCCTCGGGCGGCGCGGGGGCCTGGGACACCCGTGCCGTGGACGATCACTAGGGTGGAGACCATGACGACGTTCAAAGTGGTGGTGACGGGTCGCCTGCCCGAGGCGGTGCTCGGCGAGCTGGCCGCCGCCGGGACACTGTGGACGCCGCCAGACGGCGGCCCCCTGTCGCCGGAGGAGCTGCGTGCGGCGGTGCCGGGCGCGAACGCCATCGTGTCGATGCTGCACGACCGGATCGACGGGGCGGTGGCCGACGCCGCGGGCCCGGGGCTGCGCGTGGTGGCCAACGTCGCCGTCGGCTACGACAACCTCGACGTGCCCGCTCTGCGCGAGCGCGGCGTCACCGCGACCAACACCCCGGGCGTGCTCACCGACGCCACCGCCGACCTGGCCATGGGGCTGCTGCTGTCGGTGAGCCGGCGGCTCGGCGAGGGCGAGCGGCTCATTCGGTCCGGCCGCCCGTGGCGCTTCGCGCTCGACTTCATGCTCGGCTCGCAGGTGGGCGGCAAGCTGCTCGGCGTGGTGGGGCTCGGCGAGATCGGCCGCGCGGTGGCCAGGCGGGCGCGGGCGTTCGGCATGAGCGTCGCCTACACCGGGCGGCGCCGCGCGGCGCCCGAGGTGGAGCGCGAGCTCGACGCGTCCTACCTGCCGATGCCCGACCTGCTGGCCGCCTCCGACGTGCTCACCCTGCACTGCCCGCTGACCCCGGCCACCCGCCACCTCATCGACGCCGCCGCGCTGGCCGCGATGAAGCCGACCGCGTACCTGGTCAACACCAGCCGCGGCCCGGTCGTGGACGAGGCCGCGCTGGTGGAGGCGCTCAAGAGCGGGGTGATCGCGGGCGCGGGGCTCGACGTGTTCGAGGACGAGCCGCGCGTCCATCCCGGGCTGCTCGACCTCGACAACGTCGTGCTCGTGCCGCACCTCGGCTCCGCCACGACGGAGACGCGCACGGCGATGGCCCGGCTGGCGGCCGACAACGTCCGCGCCGTCCTGTCGGGAGCACCGCCGCTGACGCCGATCACCGGCTGACGGCCCGGGAGCGGATGGGTCAGCCGGTTGAGGTCGTGCCGAAGCCGCAGGGCGGCGCGGTGCCCGGCTGGAGCTGGACGAGGCGTACCTGACGGAATTCGGCCGGTACGGTTCCGCGTCCGACGCACAACACCGTGCTCGCCCCTGCCTGGTTGATCAGGAGTGCCTGGCATCCGGGACTCGGCTGGTTGTGGAAGGCGTCGATCTGGAACTGCTGGAAGGGGAATTGCCGCGGCGGTTGACAGGTGTCGTAGAGAATCGTGCGACTGGCGGACCCACTGCTCAATGTCAATTGTCCATCGGCGGCGTGGGCGGTGCTTGTCGTGCCTACTACGGTCAGGCAGGTCAGGGCGAATCCGACTGTCAGTGCCCTCAGTGGAGAACGCATAGGGCGAGTTTCGCCGTGGCATGAATAAAGCGTCAAGAGACAGAGATCGGACATTCTCCGGGCCTCACTAATTGCTGGTCATGCCCGGCGCAAGGGCGGTACCCGGACATTTGCCGGGCATTCGCCCTCGCCGGCGGAAAAGGCTGTCGGTCGGGAGTAGTGCGCCGGCGCTGAATACGCGGTGAAGTGTAGATTCCGGATACGACCGTGGACGGACGACGCGGCCGCATGCCTCGACGAGTGTGGGGGCATGAAAAGGACACGACGATGAACGTCAGGCTCCCCGGCCCCCGCCCGGCGCCCTTCCAGGGCTCTGGCCGTTGTTCGCTGACGTTCACGGAATCACGCCATGTCCATTGACGAAGAGAAAGCGGCGGACGCCGGCACGGTGGGGAACGGGCCGAGCCTGGGAGCCCTGCTGCGGGCCCACAGGGAACGGGCGCTGCTGACCCAGCAGCAACTGGCCGACCGTGCCGGACTGAACGTCCGCACCATTCGCCGGCTCGAACTCGACCTGGCGCATCGCCCCCGGAGCACTTCTGTCTACGGGTTGGCCAAGGCACTGAGCCTGAGCACCCCGGAGGAGAAGGAGCTGGCCGCCGCGGCCCGCGCCTTCTCGGCCTGGGTGACCGCCGGATCCCGGCCGGAGCCGGACAGCACACCGCGGCAGCTCCCGCCGGTCGCCGCGCATTTCGTCGGCTGGCGTACGGAACTGGCCATGTTGGACGACCTGCACAAGGAGTCGGCGGCGGGGGCGCATCTGTCGGTGCTGATCGTCGGTGGCGCCGGAATGGGCAAGACGACGCTGGCGCTCCAGTGGTGCTCGGCGGTCGCGGACGACTTCCCGGACGGGCAGCTGTACGTCAATCTCCGGGGGTTCGGCACACTGCGTCCGGTCGAGCCGTTGGACGCGCTGGCCGTGCTGCTGCGCAGTCTGGGTGTGGCCCCGGACGAGGTTCCCGACGATCTGGCGGCGGCGTCCGCGCTGTTCCGCACCCGGACGGCCAACAGCCGGCTGCTGCTCCTGCTCGACAACGCGCTGGACAGTGAGCAGGTTCGCCCGCTGCTGCCCGCACACGGCTGCGCCGTCGTCGTCACCAGCCGCGACCAGTTACGCAGCCTGGCCGTGCGCGAGGCCACCGCCCGCATCCGCATCCCGCCGCTCGGGTTGCGCGATTGTGCGGAGTTGCTCAACCGGGTGTCCGGCCGCAGCACGATCTCGGCTGCTGATCCGGCCGTGCGCAGGCTGATGAACCTGTGTGACACCTCGCCGCTGGCGTTGCGGATCATCGGCGAACGTCTCGCGCGGCAGCCCGGCGTCGCTCTGCCCGACATCGTCGAAGAGATCGCTGACGGACGCGAACGACTCGAGGTCTTCTACAGCGGCGACGACGCCCCTTCGGACCTGCGGACCGTCCTTTCCTGGTCCTACCAGCGGCTCGACGGGGACGCGGCGTGGATGTTGCGCGCGGTGGGCGCGCTGTATCCCGGCGCCGACTTCGGCCTGGTCGCGGCCGGCGCCCTGTCGGGGTTCCCGGTCGGGCAGGCGCGCAGGCACCTGGACCGGCTGGTCTCCACCCACCTGGTGGAGCAGCACGGAGACCGCTACGAACTGCACGACCTGATCCGCGCGTACGCCGCCGAGGAGAGCCGCCGCCACGATTCCCCCGCGACGCGCGCCGAGGCCGTGTCCCGACTGCTGACCTGGTTCAGCCACGGCATGTACGCCGCCGACGTCGCCTTCACACCCGGTCGCATGCGTGAGCCTCTTGGCGACCTGGGCGAGCTGAGCCGGTCGATGGAGCCGGTCGGCTTCTCCGACCTGTCCGCGGCCCTGCGCTGGTGCGACCTGGAACACCAGACGCTGACGGCGTTGCCCGCCTGGGCCCACGACAACGGCGAGCCCCGCGCCGCCGGCCAGATCGCCTACCTGCTGCAGGTGTACCTCTTTCACTACGGTTACCACCACGACCTGCTCGCCGGTCACCGGGCCGCCCTGAAAGCGGTGCGGCAGATCGGGGACCGCCGGCTGGAGGGGCACCTGCTCAGCGCGATGGGCAACGCGTCCTCCGAACTCCTCCGCCCGAAGGACGCGGCCCGCTATCTGCACCAGGCGCTGGCGGCGATCCGGGACGGCGGCGACCGCCGCGGCGAGGCCAAGGTCCTCGGGAACATCGCGATGAACGCCATAGACGTCCGCGACTACGTGGCGGCGCGAGAGCGGTGTGAGCAGGCGCTCGCGGTGGTGTCCGACTCAGGGTACGAGCGTGGTCATGCGCACACGCTGGACACCCTCGGTGAGGCGCATTTCGGCCTGGGGGACATCGGCTCGGCGATCGCCTGCTGGTCGCAGGCACTGGAGATCAACCGGCGCAGCGGGGCGCTCTTCGTGCAGGCGACCAACATCACGAATCTGGGGCGCGCCTATTCCGCTCTGGGAGACCACGAAAACGCCGTCAAGCACCACCTTGAGGCGATCTCGGTGTGCCGGGCGATCGAAAGCCCCCGGGGAGAGGCCATGGCGATTTTCAACCTGGGCCGCGCCTATCGTTCCCAGGGCAGACCGGCGGACGCGGAGAGCGCCTGGCGGAAGTCACTGGCCATCTTCTCCCGGGTCCGTGACGCCAAGGCCGCCGATGTCCGGCGCGAGATCCAGGCACTCCCGGGGGTAAGCGAATAACAGGAGCAGTTCACCGGAGCCACTGGAATTCAAGGATCGCTGCGAAATGTCCGATCAATGTCCGGACGGTTTTCCTTTTCCCGGACAGGCGCGAGAGTTCATACTCTCAAGAACGCTTCGGCGTCCGGAGAAAAGCAGCGCGGCGGGAAATCTCCGCACTGTTTCACAGCCAAGGAGAAGGACATGACCGCCATCAATGGCACCACCCGCTCGGCGGACGGGACGGAGATCGCGTTCACCGCGGTCGGTTCCGGGCCGGGGATCGTGATCGTCAACGGTGCCATGGACTACCGGAACGCTCGATCCACCGAGGCCGGCCTCGCGCGGAGGCTGGCCGGGCAGCACACGGTGATCACCTATGACCGGCGCGGGCGCGGGGAGAGCGGGCCCGCCGATCCGGCTCTGACGGTGGACGAGGCGATCCAGGCGGAGGTCGGCGACATCGCCGCCCTGATCGGCCAGGCCGGCGGCACGGCCGCCGTGCTCGGCTTCTCCTCCGGCGGGGTGCTGGCGCTGCATGGCGTGCAGGCGGGTCTGCCGATCACCGCGCTCGCCTTGTGGGAGCCGCCCTTCGTGGTCGGGCCGTCCCGGCCTCCGCTCGCCCCCGGTTACCGGGAGCGGGTCCAGCAGGCGCTGGCCGACGGGCGTCCCGGCGAGGCGGCCACGCTGTTCTTCGTCGAAGCCTGCGCGTTCCCCGAGGAGGCCGTCGAGCAGATGCGCGCCGAGCCCTACTGGGCGGGCCTGGAGAAGCTCGCGTCCTCGCTGCCCAACGACGCCGCCGCCATGGGCGACACCATGAGCGGAGACTTCACCACCCTCCAGCGGTTCGCCTCGATCGACGTCCCCACGCTGGTGACCTACGGCGCCTACGCCTTCCCCGGGTTCACGGAGGCGGCCCACGCCATCGCCGCCGTCCTGCCGAACGCCACGGCTCGCGAACTGCCCGGCGACGACCACGACGTGTCGCCGGAACACCTGGCGGACGCCCTCGCCGAGTGGCTGAGACAGCGCTGAGATCGCCCGTTCGCCACGACCACATCACCGCCTGTGCCGCCCGCGCCTGCGGGCGGCCTCCCCACGGAGACATCGCACATGGGAAAGATCCTGGTCCACGAGTTCATCACCGCCGACGGCGTGATCGACGACCCCGGTTGGTCGGCCGGCTACCCCTTCACCGACGCCATGAACGACGCCGTCGCCGGCATCACCGCACGCTGCCGCTCCATCGTGCTGGGCCGAGTCACCTACCGGTTCTTCGAGGGGCCGTGGGGCGAGCGCACCGACGCCGACGACCCGCACGCGTCCTTCTTCAACGACACGCCCAAGTACGTGGTCACCACCACGCTGGACACGCCGACCTGGCGCAACTCCAGCATCCTGGGCCCGTACGACCCCGACGCCATCCGGAGGTTCAAGGACGCGGCCGAGGGTGACATCTTCATCAGCGCCAGCGGCACCCTGGTGCGCGCCCTGCTCGCCGACGGCCTGGTGGACGAGCTCAACCTGTTCGTCTATCCGCTGACCCTCGGCCGGGGCACCCGCCTGTTCCCGGCCGATGCCCCGCCTCTGACCCTGCGCCTGGAGGCGCACCGGGCCTTCGAGAACGGCGTCCTGCACCTGACCTACCGGCCGCTGGCCCGACCGGCGTCACCGCAGGACCCCGAGAACGGCTCGCCGGGTATCCGCGAACAGAGCTAGAGCGGTGTGCACGGGGTGATCACCTGCCGGTGGACGACCACGTCGAACCACTGCGCCAGCGACCCGCCCTCCATGTACGACTTCTGGGCGAACGCCGGGTCGTAGCCCGCGTAGCCGCGTACCTTCGCCGGGGCGCGCAGCCACTCGCTCACGGCCTGCGGCGCCTTGTTCCGCAGGTCCACGACGTACTGGGCGGGGCCGTTGCCGGCGAAGGCGTCGCCGAAGACGCGGTTGGCGAAATCGGCGTCCGGGCGCGGCACCGGAGCCGGGGCCACGCCGCAGCCGGAGCCGGTGCCCAGCGTCCCGTGGTCGAACAGCACGGTGATCGAGCGGTACCGGTCGCCGTACCAGCGGCGCAGGTAGGAGCCGGCGTTGTCGAAGACGAGCGGCGGGCCGCCGAGCGTCAGCCGCAGGCCCGGCGCGGCGGCGGTGTGCGCGGTCGACGCCCAGTAGGCCACCTTGTCACCGGTACGGCGCTGCCACCAGCGCAGGTTCTCCGCCGCGCGGGCGTCGCGGTAGGCGTAGATCTCCTCGAAGGGCAGGCTGAAAGCCTCGTACCAGGAGAGGATCTGGCGGGCGTTGTGCAGGGCCAGTTGCTGGTCGTCGTTCTCGGGCAGCCGTTCGACCAGTTCGTAGACCGCGCGGGCGTGGCTGATGAAGGGTCGCTTGTTCGGTTCGGCGCGGTACCAGTCCAGGTTGGCCCGGGTGTCCTCGTGGCGGGGGGCGATGAACCTCAGGTGGCGTCGCAGCTCCCGCAGTCGCCACGGGGCGGCCTTGGCCACGTACGAGGAGACGGCGTCGTGCGCCAGGGAGCGGGTGGCGTAGTACTCCACGCCGACGAACCGCACCATGCGGCCGGGGTGGGCGGCGTTGTGGGAGCGCAGCCAGGCCAGCACGTCGCGTACCTCGCGGGTCCGCCACGTCGTCGTCAGCTCGCCCATGAGCGCGTCGAGGCCGCCCTGGCCGCCGAGGACGTACCGGTTGACCCGTACGCTCGTCGTCCAGTCCTCCTCCCAGGCGATCGAGCGGAATCCCCTCTCCTCCACCAGGTATCTGAGGAGGCCGAACTTGATCGCGGCCTCCTCGTGCGTGTTGTGGGTGGACTCGCCCAGACCGACGACGGTGGCCCCGCCGATCGACTCCTCGGTGATCTCCTGCCGGGCGTTCTGCTCGATCCAGCCGATCACCTGAGGATCGGCGACCGCGGTGGTGGCCAGGACGCCGGCCATGAGTAGCGGCAACATGTGGACTCCCGTTCCGAAAGAGGCAGTGGAACAAGAGTTCCGCGCACCGCGGCCGACGGCATCCAACGGGCGAACCATCACCGGCTACACCGGGTGGCGTAGTTGACGGGGGTGCCGGCTCAACCGACGGCATCACGTACCGCCCACGATGCCTCGGGACGTGCCAGAGTCAGTCGAATGAGAGTCCTGATTCTCGGCGGTACCGGATTCACCGGCAGACGGATCACCCGGCGGCTGGCCGAGCGCGGCGACGAGGTCCTGGTGGTCCATCGAGGGACGACCGTGGCCGAGGACCTGCCGGGGGTGTCTCACCTGCGCACCGCCCGGCGGGCGCTGGCCGATCATGCCGCCCGCGTGCGCCGGTTCGCCCCTGAGGCGGTGGTCGACGCCTTCGCGCTGACGGGCGCCGACGTGGAAGCGGTTCTCCCGGTCCTGCCGGACGTCCCCACCGTGGTGCTGTCCAGCGTCGACGTCTACCAGGCGTTCACCGGACTGAACACCGGCCGTGAGCTCGCCGCCATGCCCCTCGACGAGGAGTCCGAGCTGCGCCGCGATCGTTACCCCTACCGTGGCGCGGGCCTGCCGGGCGTTCCGGACGACTACGAGAAACTCGATGTCGAGGAGCGGTGGCTGCCCCGTGGCGCGGTGGTGCTGAGGTTGCCGATGATCTATGGCCCGCATGACGGGCAACGCCGCGAGGACCTCATTCTCCGCAGGGTTCGCGCCGGGCGTGAGCGCATCCCCGTCGGCGCGGCCAACCTGCTCTGGACGCGGTTGCACGTCGACGACCTGGCCTCGGCCGTACTCGCCGCGCTGGACAGCCGGGCCGCCGACGGACAGGCCCTCACGATCGGGGAGTCACGCACCCTGACCCTGGGAGGCTGGTTCCGGCAGATTCTGGCTGCCGCCGGCTCGTCCGCCGAGCTCGTGCGCGTCCCCGATGCCGCCCTTCCGCCCGGGCTGGCGCTGGCCGGCGCACCGCTCCAGCACGTCCTCGTGGCCTCCCACCGCGCCGCCGCGCTGCTCGGCTGGTCCGCCGGTGACCCTGCCGGGCGGGTCGCCCAGTCCGTACGCTGGCATCTGGACCACCCCTCCCCATCACCATGGACGGAGCAGGAGGCGGCGGCCGACGACGCCGCACTGGCCGCGAGCGCCTGAACGCCACCCCGGCCTCAGGCGCTGCGCGGCGGGGGAGGAGGTCATGTGCGGGTGAGGGACGCGAGGAGCGCCAGCTTGTCCGCGCTGTCGGTGCCGGGGTCCGGGTGGAGGACGACGAGGGTCTGCCCGGCCGCACCGCTGACGCCCAGCCGCTCCCGGTTCAGCCACAGGCCGCCCACCTGGGGATGGTCCAGGTACTTGGGCGTGCCTTCGCACGTTTTCACGTCGTGACGGGCCCAGAGCGTGCTGAAGTGCGGGCTTTCGAGGCAGAGCTCGCCGACGAGTTCGATGCAGCGGGGATCGTCCGTGTCGGTGCCGACGGAGTCGCGGAAGCCGGCGACCATACCCTGCGCGGCGTCCTGCCAGTTCGGGTGGAGAGCCTGCTCGGCGGGGTCGAGGAACACGTCACGCAGGCGGTTGCGCCCGGCCACGAGTCGCGGCGACAGCGCGGTGGCCGGCGCGTTGGCGGCCAGGACGTCGAAGCAGCGGCCCTCCACGTAGGCGGGGAGCGGGAGCGTGCGCAGCAGTTTGGCGACGCCCGCGGGGACGCTCTCCTTACGGGGCCGCCGCCGTCGCCGGGGCTTCGCCGTCCCGAGGCGTAGCAGGTAGGCCGTCGCGTCGTCGTCGAGCAGCAGCACGCGGGCGAGGGATTCGAGGACCGACGCGGAGGGGTTGCGGTCGCGTCCCTGCTCCAGGCGCAGGTAGTAGTCGACGCTGATGCCGGCGAGCATCGCGACCTCCTCCCTGCGCAGGCCCGGCACGCGGCGCACCCCCACGGAGGGGAAACCGGCCTGTTCGGGAGTGACGAGCTTGCGGCGGGCGCGTACGTAGTCGCCCAGCACGTTGGATCCGTCGCTCATCTCGCCACTGTAGTGCGCGTGCCTTCGTGCGTACCTGGTCCTGTCACCCCCAGGATCGCGGGGGCTCTGGCTCGGCCGGCGGGCGGGCGGAAACCTTGCCTCCGGGACGAACGCCGACGCATCAGCCGGTGGTCCCGCCGAGAACAAGGAGCTCCATCATGTCAACATATGTGCTGGTACACGGGGCCTGGCACAGTGGGCGATGCTGGGATCGGGTGGTCCCGTCGCTGGCGTCGGCCGGGCATCGGGTGGTCGCGCCGTCACTGACCGGCCATGGCGACAAGGCGCATCTGCTCGGCCCCGAGGTGGGGCTGGACACGCACGTGGACGACATCGTCGGGCTGATCGTCGAGCAGGACCTCACCGAGGTGATCCTGGTGGGCCACAGCTACGCCGGGCTGGTCATCTCCTCGGCCGCCAACCGGGTGCCGGACCGTATCGCCCATCTGGTCTATCTCGACGCGATGGTCCCGGAGGACGGCGAGAGCGCGCTCGACGTGCAGCCCATGACCCGGGCCCTCATCGAGCGGGCCGCGCGGTCCGGGACGGGCTGGCGGATCCCGCCGCTCCCCGAGGCGCCGCCGCCCCTGGGCCTGTTCGGGGTCACCGATCCGGCGGACCTGGCGTGGCTGCGGACGATGCTGTCGGACCAGTCGGCGCTCTGCCTGCGGCAACCGGTCCGGCTGGACAACCCCGCCGTGCGCACGATCGCGCGGACGCACATCCACTGCGTGGCCGGCGTACCCGAGGGCATCGAGCGGCGGCCCGTCCCGGCGATCCAGCCCAACGGCAGCCCGGCGCGGGTGCGGGAACTGCCGACCGGGCACGACTGCATGATCACCATGCCGGCCGAGCTCGCCGGACTGCTGCTCGACGTAGGCTGATCCTGGTTCGGACGCCCGCGCCGATCCCGCCGAGGGGGACGATGGGTGGCTTGACGGCGCTCATTTGCGCACTCTGCATGCTGCCGTTCGCCGGCACCGCGTCCACGGGGGCGGCGACCGCCGGCGACCCCCTCTACACCCTTTCCGAGACCGCCGTGCTGGCGCAGGTCGCCGCCGACGGCCGGGTCACGGTCACCGAGCAGCACACCTTCGCCTGGCACGGGCCGGGACACGGCGCCTACCTCGACATCCCGCTCGGCCCGGAGACACGCGTCGAGGACGTCTCGGTCAGCGAGGGCGAGACCGTCTACCGACGCGGCCCCGACGCCGCCGAAGGCGTGCACCGCCCGGCCGGCACGTTCGGCACCGCCTGCTGCGAGGGCGGGCGACAGCGCGTGGCCTGGTACTTCGCCGCCGCCCCCGGCTCCGTCCGCACCTTCGCCGTCCGCTACACCCTGCGCGGCGCCGTCACCGCCTACGACGACCAGGCGTTCCTCAGCCTGCCGGTCTGGGGCGAGAACTGGCCGCAGCGGCTCGACCTGCTCCGCGTCGAGATCCGGCTGCCGCGCGAGCGCGACCCCGGCGCGGGCGTCCTGGAAAGCGCCAGGGACCCCGCGCTCACCGTCGACGCGGCCACCCGCACGGCCACCCTGACCGAACGCGGCATCGCCCCCGGCCGGGCCCGCACCGCCGAACTGGCCCTCCCGCGCGGTCTGCTCGACGCGAACCCCGCCGGGGCCGATGTGGCGTTCGGCAGCGGCAGCGCGCACCTGAACAACATGCGCACCAGCCTCGACGACCCCGCGGTCCGGTGGACGATCGCCGTGATCGGCGGGGGCCTCCTGCTCATCGTCGGATACGCGCTCATCGACCAACTGCGCAGGCGTCGTCGTGCCACCCGCGCGCAGGGCCGCGGGACCCACTCCGGGCACTCGTACGGCGGCTACTCGGGCTCCGGCTCCGCCGGCGGCCACTACGGTGGCGGCGGGGGCGGCTCGGGAGGAGGCGGCGGCGGTGCCTGGTGAGACGACGGCACGGAGGGGCGCCGGATCGCGGGCCCGGTCGCTCGCCTGATGCCGGCACTGGTCAGGGCGTCGGTCAGGCCGAGGGTCCGGGGTCGCGATGACCTTTGCGGACGTTCCTGGTCCATACCCGTTGAGAGCCGGACCTCCGGGGTCCCGGCAGAAGGGAAGACCGACAATGGCAGTAGGGATCTTCGCGGGCATTCCCGTCCGCGACTGCAAGAGCGCCGTGGAGTGGTACACCAAGCTGCTCGGCAAGGAGCCGGCGTTCTTTCCCAACGACATCGAAGCGGTGTGGCGACTGGACGAGGACCGATACGTCTACGTCATCGAGGATGCCGCTCGCGCCGGCGGGGCGGTGGGCATGATCTGGGTGGACGACCCGGCGTCCGAGGTGGACCGGATCGCGGAACGCGGGCTGCGACCGGTGGACACGGAGCAGCACGGGAACGTCTGCAAGTGGGTCTTCCACGACGCCGACGGCAACGAGACGGGCATCGGAGGCGAGATCGCGCCCGCGTCCTGAACCGGGAGGCCGGCCGGTCCGGCCGGCCTCCCGGTCCGCCGCTCAGGTGAGGAAGCCGCCGTAGGGGCCGTTGAGGATGCCGTTCTTCTGCGCCTGGCTGAAGGTGCAGTTCGGGTAGCTGTAGAAGGACGCCGACATGCACGTGCCGTCGGTGGACGTGGCGTCGGGCAGCCCGAACGCGTGCCCCAGTTCGTGCACCATGCCGCCGTACCAGCGGTTCATCGGGCCGTTGATGCCCGCGGCGCCGTCGGCGTCGTGGCCGCTGAGGATCACCCACCCGTTGCCGCCGCCACCGCCGGCGCCCTCGCCTTCCGCGCTGACCTCGCCCACGTTGACCCAGCGGCGGTCCGGTGCGCCGAGCCCGAACTTGCGGCGCAGTTCGGCCTGCATGTTGCACACCGACCACCAGTACTTCTCGCCGCAGTTCGGCGTGTTCTCGTACCAGCTTCTGGGCTGGTCGCCGTTGACGACCTCGACGATCGGGTCGTTCAGCGTGAAAGTCTTGCCCAGTTGCCGGCCGAAGAAGCGCTGCGCCTCCTGCATGACCTTGGCCACGCCGTCCGGGTAGCGCTGGTCGTAGGCCACGTCCGACGGCTTGAGCCAGAAGACGCGCACGGTGCCCTGCGGCGGCGTGCCCGCTGTCG
>NZ_SSXE01000138.1 GCF_021699195.1 Nonomuraea sp. MG754425
CCCCCCAACGCCCCAACCCACGACGCCTCGCCCGGCGCGTCCTCCCGCGGGGCGTCGCGCGGCATCCCGACGCCGGGCCCGCCCCCGCGGCGGGCCGGGCGCACGACGCAGCGGGACGGGCGCGTGGCGCTGGAGGCGCTCGCGCCGCTCGGCAGGCTCACCCCCGCCCAGGCCCGCGCCCTGGCCGACACCCTGGCCGACACCACGGCCGGCACCCGGGCCGGTGACGGCCCCGCGATCCGGTTCACCCCGTGGCGCACGGCGGTGTGCCTGGACCTGACCCCCGGGGAGGCGGACCGCGCGGAGCGGGCGCTCACCGGCTCCGGCCTCGTCACCGACCCGGCCTCCCCCTGGGCCGGCGTCACCGCCTGCACCGGCCGTCCGGGCTGCGCGAAGGCGCTGGCGGACGTCCAGGCGGACGCGCGGCGCTGGGTCCAGGGCCTGGCACACCCCCCGGACGCGCCGGACCGCGCGGCCGGGACGCCCGTGCACTGGGCCGGCTGCGAACGGCGGTGCGGCCTGCCGCGCGGCCCGGTCGTCGCGCTGATCGCCACCGGCGACGGCTACCGGCGAGGACGGCCCCGATGAGCCCCGCACGCGAACGAACGACGGACGTACGACCGACGACCCGCGAAGGCGACCCCCAGTGACCGACTACATCCGCGACGGAGCCGAGATCTACCGGCGCTCGTTCGCGACCATCCGCGCCGAGACCGACCTCACGGGCCTGCCCGCCGAGGTGGCCCAGGTGGCGGTGCGGATGATCCACGCCTGCGGCATGACCGACCTCGTGACCGACCTGGCCTGGTCCCCCGGGGTGGTCGTGCGGGCCCGCGCGGCCCTGCGCGCGGGCGCTCCCGTGTTGTGCGACGCCATGATGGTCGCCTCGGGCGTGACCAGGCGCAGGCTCCCGGCGGACAACGAGGTCCTGTGCACGCTGGCCGATCCGCGCGTGCCCGGCCTGGCCGAACGGCTCGGCACCACCCGCAGCGCCGCCGCCCTGGAGTTGTGGCGCGACCGCCTCGACGGCGCGGTGGTGGCGATCGGCAACGCGCCGACCGCCCTGTTCCGGCTGCTGGAGCTGGTCGCGGAGGGCGCGGGCCGGCCGGCGGCGGTGCTCGGCGTCCCGGTGGGGTTCATCGGCGCGGCCGAGTCCAAGCGGGCGCTGGCGGACAGCGACCTGGAACACCTGGTGGTGCACGGCCGTCGCGGCGGCAGTGCGATGACGGCGGCGGCGGTCAACGCCCTGGCCAGTGAGACGGAGTGAGCACGTTGAAGGGACGCCTGTACGGAGTCGGTCTCGGGCCCGGTGACCCGGAACTGGTCACGGTCAGGACCGCCAGGCTGATCGGCGAGGCGGACGTGATCGCCTACCACGCCGCCCGGCACGGCCGCAGTATCGCGCGCTCGATCGCGGTGCCGTACATGAGAGCGGATCAGGTCGAGGAACTGCTGCTCTACCCGCTGACCACGGAGAGCACCGACCATCCCGGCGGCTACCAGGGCGCGCTCGACGACTTCTACGCCGACTGCGCCCGGCGCCTGGCCGCGCACCTGGACGCGGGCCGCACCGTGGTGGTGCTGGCCGAGGGCGATCCGCTGTTCTACGGCTCGTACATGCACCTGCACAAACGCCTGGCCCACCGCTACCCGACGGAGGTGGTGCCCGGCGTGACGTCGGTCAGCGCCGCCTCCGCCGTGCTGGGCCGTCCGCTGGTGGAGCGGGAGGAGGTGCTGACCGTGCTGCCCGGCACGCTGCCCGCCGACGTGCTGGCCGAGCGGCTGCGCGGGACGGACTCGGCGGCGGTGCTCAAGCTGGGCCGCACGTTCGGGAAGGTACGCGACGCGCTGGCCGAGGCCGGCCGGCTGGACGACGCCTGGTACGTCGAGCGCGCCACGATGGGCTCCGAGCGGGTCGCGCCGCTGAAGGACGTGGACCCCTCCGGCGTGCCGTACTTCTCGCTGGCGCTGCTCGCCAGCCCGGCCGAGCGCACGTTCGCGCCCGAGCCGGCCGCGCCGCCGGCCGGGCCGGGCGAGGTGACCGTGGTGGGGCTGGGCCCGGCCGGGCGGCCGTGGCTGACGCCCGAGGCGCAGGACGCGCTGGCCGCCGCCACCGACATCGTCGGCTACGGCCCGTACGTGGACCGGGTGCCGCCCAACCCGCGCCAGCGCCGCCACCGCACCGACAACCGGGTGGAGGCCGAGCGCGCCAGGCACGCGCTGGAGCTGGCCCGCGACGGCGCCCGGGTGGCCGTGGTGTCGTCGGGCGATCCGGGCGTGTTCGCCATGGCCAGCGCGGTGATGGAGGAGGCGGCCGGTTTCCCGGACGTCCCGGTGCGGATCGTGCCCGGTCTGACGGCGGCGCAGGCGGTGGCCGGCCGGGCCGGCGCGCCGCTCGGGCACGACTACTGCGTGCTGTCGCTGTCCGACCTGCTCAAGCCGTGGGAGGTGGTGGCCCGCCGGATCACGGCGGCGGCCGCGGCGGACCTGGTGCTGGCGATCTACAACCCGGCCTCGCGCTCTCGCACGTGGCAGCTCGCGGCGGCCCGTGACCTGCTGCTGGAGCACCGGGACGCGGCCACGCCGGTGGTGATCGGCCGCGACGTCGGCGGCCCGGAGGAGAGCGTCACGGTCACGACGCTCGGCGACCTCGACCCCGGCCAGGTGGACATGCGCTGCCTGCTGATCATCGGCTCCTCGACCACCCGGGTCACCGATCGCGGCCTGGTCTACACGCCCCGCCGCTACCCCTGAGGACCGCCCGCCCAGTCCGCCGCCCAGTCGGCAGCCTGGGCCACGGTGCCGGTCAGGCGGACGCCGTCCGGGAGCGGCGGCCGGTCCACCATGACGACCGGCAGGCCGAGCTCGCGGGCGGCGGTGAGCTTGGCGGTGGTCAGCTCGCCGCCGCTGTCCTTGGTGACCAGCACGTCGAGGCGGCGCTCGCGGATGAGCGCCCGCTCCCCTTCGACGGTGTACGGGCCCCGGTCGAGCAGCACGTGCACGTGGGCCGGCACGGGCGGCTCCGGCGGGTCCACGGAGCGGGCCAGCAGCCACACCCCGGGCAGGCCGGTGAACAGCGGGAGGCTGCGCCGGCCCGTCGTGAGGAAGACCCGCGCGCCCGGGGTGAGCAGGGCGGCGGCCTCGTGCAGGGAGGCGACCCGCCGCCAGCGGTCGTCCGGGCCCTCCCGCCAGCCCGGCCGCCGCAGGACGAGCAGCGGCACGCCGGTGGCCGCCGACGCGGCGGCGGCCGAGGCGCTCATCCGCGCGGCGAACGGGTGGGTGGCGTCCACCAGGGCGTCGATGTGCTCGGCCAGCAGCCAGGCGGCCAGTCCCTCCGCCCCGCCGAACCCGCCTTCCCGCACCTCGCCGACCGGCAGGCGGGGCCTGCTGACCCGTCCGGCCAGCGACGACACGACGTGCAGCCCGGGGCGGCCGGCCAGCGCGGCGGCCAGGGCGCGGGCCTCGGCCGTGCCGCCCAGGATCAGGACTCGCCGCACGCCCGGTCCCGGCCGGCGCTGTAGAGGTGGCTGTCGGGGAACTGCGTGGCCGACAGCACCCGTCCGACGACGATGACGGCGGTGCGGCGGATCCCGGCGGCGCGCACCTGCTCCGCGATGTCCGCCAGCGTCCCGCGCAGGATCTCCTCGTCGAGCCGGCTGGCGCGGGCCACCACGGCGACGGGGCAGTCCGCGCCGTAGGCGGGCAGCAGTTCGGCGACGAGTTCGTCGATCCGCTGCACCGCCAGGTGCAGCACCATCGTGGCCCCGCTCGCCCCCAGCGTGGCGAGGTCCTCGCCGTCGGGCATCGGCGTGGCCCGCGCCGAGGTGCGGGTCAGGATGACGGTCTGGCCGACGCCGGGCACGGTCAGCTCCCTGCGCAGGGAGGCCGCCGCCGCCGCGAACGCCGGGACGCCCGGCACCACCTCGTACGGCACGCCGAGCGTGTCCAGCCGGCGCATCTGCTCGGCGACGGCGCTGAAGACGGACGGGTCGCCGGAGTGCAGCCGGGTGACGTCGAGCCCGGCGCGGTGGGCGGTGAGCAGTTCGGCGACGATCTCGTCGAGGTTCAGGTCCGCGGTGTCCACCAGCCGGGTGCCGGGCGGGCAGGAGCGCAGCAGTTCGCGGGGCACCAGGGAGCCCGCGTACAGGCACACCGGCGAGGTCTGGAGCCGGCGCAGCCCGCGCAGCGTGATCAGGTCGGCGGCGCCGGGCCCGGCACCGACGAAGTACACGGTCACGTGACGTCCTTCCTGGTCAGGGACCATACGGTGACCGGCATCGCCGGTCGCCAGCCGGTGAAGCCGCCCACCGGTGAGGCGCGTTGCACGGCCAGGCGGACCAGATCGCCGCCCAGCCTGCCGTACCACTGGCCGATGACGGCCTCGGACTCGAGCGTGACGGCGTTGGCGACCAGCCGCCCGCCGGGGCGCAGCCGCGACCAGCAGCGGTCGAGCAGGCCGGGCGCGGTGAGGCCGCCGCCGACGAACACCGCGTCGGGCGCGGGCAGGCCCTCCAGCGCGGCCGGGGCGCTGCCCTCGACGACGCGCAGCGACGGCACGCCGAGCCGGCCGGCGTTGCGGCGGATGGCGGCGGCGCGTTCCGGCCTGCTCTCGACGGCGACGGCGGCGCACGCCGGGTGGCTGCGCAGCCATTCGACGGCGATGCTGCCCGCGCCCGCCCCGACGTCCCACAGCAGTTCGCCGGGACGCGGGGCGAGCCGCGACAGCGTGACCGCGCGGACCTCCCGCTTGGTGAGCTGGCCGTCGTGCTCGTAGGCCGTGTCGGGCAGGCCCGGCACGCGGGGCAGCGGCTCGGTCCCGGGGGCCGCCGCGCACTCGACGGCGATCACGTGCAGCGGGGAGGCGGCGGGCTCGGTCCAGGTCCCGGCCGTGCCGTGCTGGGCGGTCTCGGTCTGCGCGCCGAGGTCCGACAGCACGGTCATGGCGCTCGGGCCGTACCCGTTGGCGGTCAGCAGCGCGGCGACCGTGGACGGGGCGTCGGTGCCGGCCCCGAGCACGACGACGCGCCGGCCGGGCAGCGCGACGGCGTTCAGCGTCTCGGGCGGGCGGCCGACGAGGCTGACCGTCTCCACGTGCTCGACCGCCCAGCCCAGCCGGGCGCAGGCCAGGGACAGCGACGACACGTGCGGCAGCACGCGGACGTCCGCCGCCCCGAGCAGGCGCACCAGCGTGGAGCCGATGCCGTAGAACATGGGGTCGCCGCTGGCCAGCACGCACACCGCGCGGCCGGCGTGCCGCTCCATCAGCGCGGGCAGCCCGGCCGTCAGCGGCGAGGGCCAGGGCACGCGTTCGGCGGTTGCGGCGGCGGGCAGCAGGTCCAGTTGCCGGGGGCCGCCCATGACGACCTCGGCCGTCTCCAGCGCGCGGCGCGACGCCTCGGGCAACCCGCTCCAGCCGTCCGCGCCGACGCCGACGACGGTGATCACACGTTGCCCAGGACGCGCGTCACCTGGATCTCGATGACCACCCGGGCGGGGTTGGCGCGGGGCGGCCGGTAGCGGGCGGTGTAGCGGTGCTCGGCGTCAGCCACCTCCTCCCGCGAGGTGCGGACGACCGCGCGGCCCTCCAGCGTGGACCAGCGGCGGCCGTCCACCTGGCACAGCGCGACGGGCACGCCGTCGGAGGCGGCGACGAGCCGGGCCTTGACGGAGCCGCCCGAGGTGATCACCCGGGCCAGGCCGGTCGTCAGGTCGAGTGTCGCGCCCACCGGCACCACGTGGGGCGGGCGGCCGGGGCGCGCGGTGGACAGCGTGCACAGGTGCCGCTCCTGCCAGAAGGCGGCGAAAGCGCTGCCCTGCTCGACCAGGTTCACGATCCTCCTCGGGTGATTTGCGAGCCATATCGTATATCGCACACTTCTGCCGAGCGACGACCAAGAATCCCGTAAAACCTACTGATATTAAAGGTATTGTGAACCACGTGAGCATCTCCGCAGCCGCCACCCAGCCGGACGCGGGCGCGCCCCCACCGCACCCGCTCGACCGCACCGCACGGGCCGCGCTGACCGGGCCGCACGCCCACCTCGCCGAACGGCGCGGCGAGGTGCTGCGCTACCCGGTGGACGTGTCGCCGTTCGCGGCCCTGCCCGACCACCCGGCCGAACGCGACTGGGCCGACGCCGCCGCCCTCGTCGGGCCGGGCGGGCAGGTCTCCTACACGGCCGACGACGTCCTGCCGCCCGCCGGGTGGGAGATCCTCGCGCGCGGCCAGGGCGTGCAACTGGTCGATGACGGCGTCGCCGCCGCCCCCGACGAGGAGGCGGTCCGGCTCACCCCCGCCGACGTGCCCGAGATGCTGGCGCTGGTCGGGCTCACCAGGCCGGGGCCGTTCCTGCCGCGCACCATCGAACTGGGCGTCTACCTCGGCATCCGCCGCCACGGCGAGCTGATCGCGATGGCCGGCGAACGCCTGCGCCCGCCCGGCTGGACCGAGATCAGCGCCGTCTGCACCCATCCCGCCCACCGGGGGCGGGGCCTGGCGGCCCGGCTGGTGCGCGCGGTCGCCGCCGGCATCCGCGCCCGCGGGGAGACGCCGTTCCTGCACGCCGCCGCGGGCAACACCGACGCCATCCGCCTGTACGAGCGGCTCGGCTTCCGGCTGCGCCGCACCACCGTGTTCCAGGTCGTGCGCGCGCCTCTCACCAGCGATCGTCCAATCCCGTAGACGCTCACGTAAAAGGATTGCACAGCAGCGCATTCGTCATCTCGTCCCGCGCTCCTGCGGTGGTTCCGTGTGCACCGAGCAACCGAAGGGGACCACACATGACGACCCACGCCGACCGCGCCCCGGCCACCCGCCAGCCGGTCGATCACCGCGACCCCGGGCGGGGCTGGTTCGAGCAGCGGATCATGCTCCAGCACCGCTCGTACGACCGGCCCATGGTCTTCCACCTCACCGGGCACAACGTGCTGCCGGCCGGCGAGCGTGACCGCGCGGTCGCCGACCTGCGGCGCTGGGCCGACTGAAACAGGCAATTATTTCCCGGTTCTCCTGGTTGGTACCAGCGGGATCATGAAGGAGGAGCCACCGTGCCGCGACCCACCCGCCCCCTGCGCAAGCTGGGTTTCCTGACGATCGGGCTGTTCGCCGGGGACGACCCGCGCCCCGGCCACGAGTCCACGCTGCGGATCATCGAGCTGGGCGAGCGGCTCGGCTTCGACAGCGTGTGGGTGCGGCACCGCCACCTGCAGTACGGCATCTCCTCCCCGATCGCCGTGCTGGCCGCGGCGTCCCAGCGCACCCGCCGCATCGAGCTGGGCACCGCGGTCATCCCCCTCGGCTGGGAGAACCCCCTGCGCCTGGCCGAGGACCTGGCCACGGTGGACGTGCTGTCCGGCGGACGGCTCAACCCCGGCGTCAGCGTCGGCCCGCCGTCCCACTACGACCAGGTCAAGGGCGCGCTCTACCCGGACACCGCCGACCTGGAGGACTTCAGCCACGAACGGGTGCGGCGGCTGGTGAGCCTCGTCCGCGGCGAGCCGGCCAGCGCCTTCAGCGGCACGGAGGGCTTCGAGGTCTTCTCCGGCCGGGTCCAGCCGCACTCCCCCGGCCTGGCCGCCCGCCTGTGGTACGGCGGCGCCAGCCTGCGCTCGGCCCGCTGGGCGGGCGAGCACGGCATGAACTTCCTGACCAGCAGCGTCGTCAAGGCCGAGGAGTCGGCGGACTTCGAGCGCGTCCAGCTCTCCCACGTGCGGGAGTTCCGCGCCCACCACCCCGACGGCGAGCGGGCCCGCGTCTCCCAGGGCCTGGTCGTCCTCCCGACGGACACGGCCACCCCGGAGCAGCGGGCCAAATACGCGGCCTACGCCGCCGCTCGCCTGCCCCGCACCGCCGAGCCGCAGGGACCGGCACGCATGCTGTTCGCGCCCGACCTCGTCGGCGACTCCGCGCAGCTCGCCGAACGGCTGCACGCCCACGCCGCCTTCCAGGAGATCGACGAGGTCGCGTTCGCGCTGCCGTTCACCTTCGAGCACGACGACTACGTGCAGATCCTCACCGACATGGCCACGAAGCTCGGCCCGGCGCTGGGCTGGCGGCCCGCCGGGGAGCCCGGCTGAGGACGGCCGGGAACCCGGCACCCGGGTGCTCTATCGTCAGGCGGACGACCGCTGCGAAAGGACTCCTCTCCATGGAACACCGGAACGCCCCCTGCCGGGAGTCGCGATGAGCGGCGGCGAGCGGCTGGTGGAGCAGGTGCACGCGCTGCTGGCGCAGCCCAGGCCCTGGTCCGTCGTCCAGATCGGCGACCCGGTGCTGCGCCGCACCGCCGAGCCGTACGACGGCCAGCTCCCCGACGCCCTGCTGCGCGACCTGCTCGACGCGATGTTCCGGCACCTGCCGGGCGTCGGCGTCGGGCTCGCCGCGCCGCAGGTCGGCATCCCGCTGGCGCTGGCCGTCATCGAGGACCCCGCCGAGGTGCCGCCGGAGCTCGCCGCCGAGCGGGAGCGCCCGCCGCTGCCGCCGCTCGAACTCGTCAACCCGGTCGTCACCCCGCTCGGCTCCCGCTACCACGCCTTCAACGAGGGCTGCCTGAGCGTCGAGGGGCTGACGGCCGTCGTCGCCCGGCACGCGCAGGTCCGGCTGGCGGCGCTCGACGGGGGCGGGCGGGCGTACGAGCTGGAGCTGTCCGGCTGGCCGGCGCGCATCGCCCAGCACGAGACCGACCACCTCAACGGCGTCCTCTACCTCGACCGGGCCGAGCCGCGGTCGTTGTCCACCGTGGCCAACCACGAGCGTTTCCACGTGGCCGGCGGGGCCTCGTCCGGGAGACGCCCGGGCTGAGGCGGGTCAACGGCAGAACGGGGCCATGCCGAGCACCGATTTCACGCCGCCCAGCAGGTGCCGGGTGAAGTGCTCGTCGCCTTCCATGGGCTCGGCGGTCCACGCCTTGACGTCGTGCCCGAGGGTGGTCAGCCAGGCCCGGCCGCCGTCGTAGTACTGGCACCAGCTCACCGGGTGGTGCTCGCCGTGGCCCGGGTGCCCGAGGTTGCCGCGCACGCCGCGCGGCAGGGTGCGCTCGTCCACCTCGGCCAGCACCCGGACGCGGGTCGGGGCGGGCACGAGGTTGTACCACTCGTCGGTGAAGGCCCAGGTGCGCGGGAGCCCCTGGGTGGAGACGTCGCGGCGGCCGACGGTGACGACGGTGCCGGGCTGGTTGGCGCCGTGGTCGTAGAAGTTGGCGTTGCCGAGCAGTCCCTCGTACCAGGGCCAGTTGTACTCGGTGCCGAAGGCGTTGTGCACGCCCGCGAAGCCGCCGCCGGCGCGGACGTACTGGCGCAGCGCGGTCTGCGCGGCGTCGTCGAGGGCGTCGCGGGTGGTGCTGAGGAACATCACCGCGTTGTAGGCCAGCAGTCGGCCCGCCGACGAGAGCTGGGTGACGTCCTCGGTGTAGTCGACCGAGAAGCCGTTCTCCCGGCCCATCTCGATCATCGCCTTGACGGCGACGTTGTCGTCGTTCAGCGGCGGGTTGAGGCCGGGGCCGAGCGGCGTGCCGAGGTGGGCGTGCCGCGGCCCGGCGGTGCGGCTGTAGACGAGCAGCTTGTAGCCCTTGGCCGGGTCGAAGTTGCCCCAGTCGTGGTAGCAGCGGGGGTCGGTGCCCCGGCAGACGCCGTAGTCGGGGTCGCCGAGGTTCTGCGCCGGGCCGGGGGGCGCGGCGGACGAGGTGGCGGAGGTGGCGGACAGGGATGCGGCGGAGCCGGGGGCGGTGGCGGTGAGCAGGAGGAACGCCGCTCCGGTGGCGGCGGCGACGGAGAGTTTGCTGCGCATGAGCACCTCACGTTTCGATCCACCAGATGGATCGATGGGTCCACTCAGGGGACTTGAGCGTAACTTCGGATCTTCCGGTCGACAAGCGGGCGGCGGCGGGCCACCGTTCAGAGCCAGGTCGGCAGGATGGACGGCGGGATCGGCCCCTTGTTGCGCCGCCCCTGTCCGCTCTCCTCCCAGGCGTGGGCCAGGATCCCGACCGATCTGCTGAGCACGAACAGCCCGCGCGCCAGGGGCGCGGGGAAACCCAGTTCGGCGTAGACCACGGCGGTGGCCCCGTCGATGTTCATCGGCACCGGCGCGATCAGCCGCTCGACCTCGATCGCGGCCCGAAGGTGCGCGCCGGGCACCACCCCGGCCGCGACCGCGCCGGAGACGAGGTCGAGCAGCGGGTCACGGCGCGGGTCGCGGGTGTGGAACCGGTGCCCGAAGCCGGGCAGGTACTTGTCCCGCGCGCGCCGGCGCGCCACCACGGCGGCGGCGTCACCGTCGGCGACCACCTCCTCCAGCAGGCCGACGCACTGCTCGCCCGCGCCGCCGTGCACGTCGCCGAGCAGGTTGACGCCGGTGGCGACGGCGTTGTTGAGCCCGACCCCGCACGTGACGGCCATCCGGGCGACGGCGATGGACGGCGCGTGCGGCCCGTGGTCGACCGACGAGACCAGCGCCGCCTCCAGCAGCGCCGCGTGCCGCGGGTCGGGGCGTTCGCCGCGGAGCATGAGCCAGATCAGCTCGGCGAACCCGATCCGGCCGATGAGGTCCTGGACCGGCCGGCCGCGCAGTTCGATCAGGTCGGGCTCGATCCGCGACACCGCCGTGGCCCACCAGCCGGCGGCCTCGCCGTCGCTCATGACGCCCCCTCGATCTCGGAGCTGTCGCTCATGACGCCTCCTCTATCTCGGAGTTGTGCTCGCCGAGCCGCGGGGCGCTCCCGCGGGGCCGCAGGGGGACGCCGTCCACGACCACCCCGTTCCCGGTGACGGTGACCGGCCGGCCGCCCGCTCCGGCGAGCGGCACCTCCGTCAGGAAGCCGCGCCGGGTCAGTTGGTCGAGGGCGAGCGCCTGCGGGACGGTGAGGATGCGGGCGGCGGGCACCCCCGCTTCGGAGAGCAGTTCCTCCCACTCCAGCGCGGTCTTGGCGCGCAACGCCTGGTTCAGCTCCTGGTTGAGGGCCCGCCGGTGGGTCTTGCGCGCCTCCCGTTCGGCGAAGCGGGCGTCGTCGGGCAGGTCGGGCCGTCCGACGAGCCGGCACAGCGTCTCGAACTGGGCCTGCTGGTTGGCGGCGATGTTGAGCGGCCCGTCGGCGGTCTCGAAGGTGCCGGACGGGGCGGCGGTGGCGTTCTGGTCGCCCATCGGCTCGGGTTCGACACCGCCGATCAGGTAGTTGGAGACGGTCCAGCCCATCGCGGAGATGGACGCCTCCAGCATGGACAGGTCGAGGTGGCAGCCGCGCCCGCTGCGCTGCCGGCCGGCCAGCGCGGCGCAGACGGCCAGGGCGGCCGTCAGCCCGCCGACGGTGTCGCAGACGGGGAAGCCCACCCGTACGGGGGCGGTGTCGGGGGTGCCGGTGACGCTCATCATGCCGGACAGCCCCTGGATGATCTGGTCGTAGGCGGGCGCCGAGCTCATCGGCCCGCTCTGCCCGAATCCGGAGATGGAGCAGTAGACGAGACCGGGGTTGAGCTCGCGCAGGCTCTCCCAGCCGTAGCCGAGCCTGGCCAGCACCCCGGCCCGGAAGTTCTCCAGGAGCACGTCCGCGCCGGTGATCATCGATTCGAAGGCGGCCCGCCCGGCCGGGCTCTTCAGGTCGAGCTCGACCGATTTCTTCCCGGCGTTCTGGGCCAGGAAGGACGCGCCCATCCGCTCCCGGTTCAGCTCCGGGTCGGGCCCGAGCCGGCGGGCGAGATCGCCGGCGCCGGGCACCTCCACCTTGATCACCTCCGCGCCGAACAACATCAGTTGGTAGCCGCAGTACGGCCCGGCCAGGACGTTGGTCAGGTCCACGACCTTGACGCCGTCCAGCGGCAAGTTCGAAGGCATGGCCCGCACCCTAACACCGAGTCCGCTGAACGGTCCAGGCGAACCACCTGGCGGAAAATCTTTACCCTTGCCATAACCTTCACCGGGCTCATACCGTGAGGCAATCCACAGTGCGGATTGTCGGAACCGCTGAGCGGATCCGGTGGGGAGTCACCGTGAACACCATCCACGACGCCGGATGCCTGGTCGCCGGGAACTGGCTGAACGACGGCGAGTACGCCGACCGTGTCGGCCCCTACCGCCGCGAGCCGGTCAGCCGGGCCAGGACCGCGCGGCCCGGCGACATCGACGCCGCCCTCGCCTACGCCCGGCAGGGGGCCAGGCACGTCGCCCGGCTCGCGCCCGCCACCCGGGCGGACATCCTGGAACGCGCCGCCGCCGCGGCCACCGCGCGCGGCGACCACCTGGCCCGCCTGCTGGCGCTGGAGCTGGGCAAACCACTCAAGGACGGACGGGGCGAGATCGCCCGCGTCGCCGACACGCTGGCCGTCGCCGCCGCCGAGGCGCGCGCGATCGGCGGCGAGGTGCTGCCGGTCGCGGGCTGGGGCCGCGGGGTCGGCAACACCGCGATCACCCAGCGCGCCCCGGCCGGGCCGGTGCTGGCGATCACGCCGTTCAACGCCCCGGCGAACCTGCTCGCGCACAAGCTCGCCGCCTCCTTCGCGGCCGGCAACACCACGATCGTCAAACCGCCGCCGCAGGCGCCCGCGGTCTCCACCGCGCTGGTGGAACTGCTGCTGGAGGCCGGGATGCCGGTCGAGGCGGTGCAGGTCCTGCACGGAGGCGGCGACGTGGGAGCACGGCTGTGCGCCGCGCCGGAGATCGCCGTCGTCAGCTTCACCGGCGGCGTGCCGGCCGGGCGCGCCGTCGCGCACGCCGCCGGGCCGAAACGGGTGCTGCTCGAACTCGGTGGCAACGCCGCCACCATCGTCTGCGAGGACGCCGACGTCGCCGCGGCGGCGCTGGCCTGCGCCCGCACCGGCTACAGCAACTCCGGGCAGAGCTGCATCTCGGTCCAGCGCGTCTACGTGCACCGCAGCCGGTTCGAGGAGTTCGCCGCCGCGCTGACCGCGCAGGTGAAGACGCTGGTCGTCGGCGACCCCATGGACCCGGCGACCGACGTCGGCTCCATGGTGGACGACGACGCCGCCGAGCGGGTGGTCCGCTGGAGCGCCGAGGCCGCCGATCAGGGCGCCCGGGTGACGGCCGGCGGCACGCGGGAGGGCGCGGTGATGGCGCCCACCGTCGTCGTCGATCCGCCCGCCGAGGCCAGGGTCGTGCGCGAGGAGGTGTTCGGCGCGCTGGTCGCCGTGCTCCCGTACGACGGGTTCGACGAGGTGCTGGAGGAGTGCAACCGCAGCACGTACGGGCTGCAGGCCGGGCTGTTCACCCACGACGTGCGCCGCATCGTGACCGCCTGGCGCGAGCTGGAGGTGGGCGGCCTGGTGGTGAACGGCTCGTCCAACTTCCGGCTCGACCACGTCCCGTTCGGCGGTGTGAAGGACTCCGGCGTCGGCCGCGAGTCGCCGCGCTGGATGATCGAGGACTTCACCGTGACCAAGACCCTCATGCTCAAGGGCCTGTCCATCTGGGGGGATCAGTGACCACGACGGCCGCCCACGCGCTCGTCGCGCAGCTCGAGGCGCTCGGCGTCGAGTACGTCTTCGGCACCTGCGGGCACACCAACATTGCCGTCCTGGACGCGCTGGCCGACAGCCGCGTCCGGTTCGTCATCGCCCGCCACGAGCAGGCCGCCGCGCACGCCGCCGACGGCTACGCCCGCGCCAGCGGGAAGCCGGGCGTGCTGCTGGTGCACGTCGGGCCGGGGCTGACCAACGCCGCGACCGGCGTGCTGACCGCCGCGCTGGACTCGGTGCCGCTGGTGGTGATCTCCGGGGACGTCCCCTCGTACTACCACGGACGCCATCCGCACCAGGAGATCAACCTGCACGCCGACGCCGACCAGGCGAGCGTGTTCCGGCCGTTCGTCAAGCGGGCCTGGAACGTGCACCGGGCGCAGGATCTCGGCCGCCACGTCGAGCGCGCCTTCTGGACCGCCGTCTCGGGACGTCCCGGGGCCGTGCTGGTCAACGTGCCGATGGACGTCTTCTCGCGGCCCGCGACGCCGTACCCGGAGCTCAGCCACGCGGCCCCGCCCGTCCTGCCGGAGGGCACCGCGGAGCTGATCGCCGCCCGGCTGGCCGCCGCCGAACGCCCGCTCATCTACGTGGGCGGCGGCCTGCGCGAGGACGCCGGGCCGCTGATCCGGCTGGCCGAGCATCTCGACATCCCGATCGTGCACTCGCTCATGGCCAAGGGCACCGTCCCCGACGCCCATCCGCTGCTGCTCGGCATGCCGGGCTTCTGGGGGCTGGAGCTCACCAACGACTACGCCCGCGCGGCCGACGTGGTGCTGGCGCTGGCCACCCGGTTCGCCGAGACCGACGCCAGCTCCTGGGATCCCCGCTACACCTGGGACTTCTCCGGCAGCACGCTCATCCAGATCGACATCGACCCGGCCGAGATCGGCCGTAACTATCCGGTGGAGATCGGCGCGGTCGCCGACGTGCGGCTCGGGGTGCAGGCCGTCGCCGAGGCCGCCGCGGCCCACCCCGTACGGGACCGGCCGGAGCTGCGCGCGCGGATCCGCGCCGCACGCTCGGAGCTGTACGCGGCCAGTGCCGAACGGGGCCGGAGCGCGGACTTCCCGCTGCGGCCCGAACGCATCCTGGCCGACCTGCGCGCCTCGCTCCCGGCCGACGCGATCCTGGTCACCGACGTGGGCTGGAACAAGAACGGCGTCGCCCAGTGCTACGAGTTGCCCGCCGAAGGCCGCTTCATCACCCCGGGCGGCGCCTCCACCATGGGTTTCGGGCCGGCCGCCGCCGTCGGGGTGCAACTCGCCCAGCCGGGCAGGACGGTGGTCGCGCTCGTCGGCGACGGCGGGATGAGCGCGCAACTGCCCGCCCTGCCGCTCGCGGTGGAGCAGGACGCCCCGGTGATCTTCGTGGTGATGAACAACCGCGCCCACGGCACGATCTCCGACCTGCAGTCGGCGTACTTCGGCCGCAGCCACGGCTGCGACTTCACCGACCCGGCCGGAAAGCCGTACAGCCCCGACTTCGCGGCGCTGGCCAGGGCGTGCGGAGCCGTGGGCCACAGCGTCGCCACGCCCGCCGGCCTCGGCGAGGCGCTGCGCACGGCCGTCGCCGACCGGCGGCCCGCGGTGATCGACGTGCCGATGGTCAACGAGCCGGTGCCGACCCCGGGCCACTGGAACATCAAGGACATCTACCAGGGCCTGTTCACGGACTGAGCCACGGGCCGATCGAGGGGCCGACCGAAGGGGCTGACCGACCGATCAACCCAGCCGATCAGCCGGGCCGATCAGCTCGCCCGATCAGCCCGGCCGGTCGCCCGGAAACCGTTGCACGTTCGAGATTCCCTCAACGTTTCCCGTCGCTTATAACGAACGTACTAGTCCGTGAATTACTTCTCACCTACCCCCCTACGAGGTGAACCGTGCATTTCACGAGATTCTCCATCGCGGCCGCCGCCCTGCTGGCGCTCGCCGCCTGCGCCCCTCCCGGGCAGACGGGCGGCTCGGAATCGAACACCACCGGCCCCATCAAGATCGCCAACGTGAACGCCCAGAGCGGCCAGCTCAGCTCGCTCGGCCAGTGGGAGCACAAGGGCGTCAAGCTCGCCGTCGACGAGGCCAACAAGGCCGGCGGTGTCAACGGGCGGCAGATCCAGCTCGACCTCTTCGACAGCCAGGGAGACCCCACCATCGGCACCAACGTGGCCAGGAAGATCGCCGCCGAGGGCTACCTCGCCATGCTCGGCACCGCGGAGAGCGCGGTCACCCTCGCCATGGCGCCCATCCTCAAGGACGCCAAGATCCCGAACATCACCTCGGGACAGTCGCCCAAGCTCGCCGAGCTCAAGAGCCCCTTCCTCTTCCTCAACGCCCCGACCAGCGTGACCTTCGACGAGACGCTGGCCAAGTACCTGATCGACGACAAGGGCATGAAGAAGATCGCGCTCATCAGCAACAACGGCGCGTACGGCGCCGGCGAGCACGACGCCTTCCTCGCCTCGCTCAAGACCAGGAACGTCACCCCGTCCGCCGACGAGATCGTCACCCCCGACCAGAAGGACTTCAACTCCAACCTCGCCAAGATCCGCGAGCAGAGCCCCGAGGTGCTGTTCATCGGGGCCGAGGAGGTCCAGTCCGGGCTGATCGCCAAGCAGGCGCGCGAACTCGGCATCAAGGCGGTCCTCGCCGGCGGCGCCCCGGTCGGCACCGACGTGTACGCCACCACGGCCGGCCTGGACAACGCCGAAGGCACCGTCGTCAGCTCCCCCTACCTGAGCAACGAGGCCAGCGAGCCGATCAAGGCGTTCGCCGCCAAGTACAAGGCCGCCTACAACGAGGAGGCCCGCATGCACGTCGCCAAGGCGTACGACGGGGCGTCCATCCTCATCGAGGCGCTCAAGCAGACGCAGGGCGAGGGCGGGCAGAAGCTGGCCGACGCCATCCGCGGGGTCAAGCGCGCCGGGCTGCTCGGCGACTACACCTACGACGCCAACGGCGTCGGCATCCACGAGACGAAGATCGGCCTGGTCAAGGACGGCAAGGTCGTACCCGAGGCCGCGAGCTGACGTGCAGGTCTTCCTTCAGACCCTGATCGGCGGGGTCACGTTCGGAGCGGTGTACGCGCTGGTGGCGATGGGGTTTTCGATCGTCTACCGCACCATGGGGCTGGTCAACTTCGCCCACGGCAGCGTCGTGATGATCGGCGCGTACGCCGCCTCCACCTTCTACCTGGCCACGCAACTGCCGTTCGCCGTCGCGATCGTCGTCGCCATCGCGGTGACGGGGCTCATCGGCCTGGTCATCGAGCGTTTCCTGCGTCCGCTGGAGAACAAGGACTTCACCCTGATGCTGATCGGCACCATCGGCTTCGGCGCGGTGCTGGAGGCGGGCGCGGTCCTGGTCTGGGGCGCGACCGGGCACGCCGTGCCGTCCCCGGTCGCGACGGGGCCGATCGACGTGGCCGGGATCCGCATCCCCACCTACAGCCTGCTGGTGATCGCCGTGGCCGCCGCCGCGACCGGGCTGCTGGCGCTGTTCCTGCAGCGCACCAAGCTGGGCGCGGCCATGCAGGCGGTCGCCATGGACCACCAGGCCGCCACCGCGGTCGGCATCCACGTCGGCCGCAGCAACGCCATGGCCTTCGCCATCGGCGCCGGCCTGGCCGCGCTGGCCGGCAGCCTCATCGGGCCCATGCTGTACGTCAACCCCACCATGGGCGGCACGCTCGGCATCAAGGGCTTCGCCGCCGCCATGCTCGGCGGCTTCGGCAGCATGCCCGGCGCGATCGTCGGCGGCCTGGCCTTCGGCCTGCTCGACTCCTTCGCCGCGGGCAACTTCCAGGAGTACTCCGAGCTGGTCACGTTCCTCGTCTTCGCCCTCATCGTGATGATCCGCCCGACCGGCGTCTTCGGAGAGGCAACGGTGAACCGCGCATGAAACGACTGGTGCTCATCGCCGCCGCCGCGGTGGCGGCCTGGCTGCTGCCCTACGGACTGGGCGGCTACGCCATCCACGTCGCCGACGTCGCGATCATCTTCGCGATCCTGGCCATCGGGCTCGGCCTGACGATGGGGGTGGCCGGGCAGATCAACCTGGCCCAGGTGGCCTTCTTCGGCGTCGGCGCGTACACGGTCGCCATCCTGACCACCGAGGCCGGGCTCGGCTTCTGGACCGCGTCGGTGCTGGCGCTGCTGACCGCCGTGGTGTTCGGGGTGCTCACCGGCATCCCCGCGCTGCGCATGCAGTCGCACTACCTCGGCATCGTGACGCTCGGCCTGGCGCTGGCGTTCACCAACTGGGTGACCAACGCCCACATCGCGGGCCGCGCCGAGGGGATCAGCGACATCCCGGTGCCGCCGATGTTCGGCGTCGACCTGTCCAGCGGCTACCTGTTCTACTACGTCGAGCTGATCGTGTTCGCGGTGGCGCTGGCCTTCGCGCTGCTGGTCACCCGCTCGCCGCTGGGCCGGCGGCTGCGCGCGATGCGCGACGACGACCTCGCCGCCGGGGCGCTGGGCGCGGAGATCCCGCTGCTGCGGATGACCGCGTTCGTGCTGTCCGGCCTGTACGGCGGCCTGGCCGGCATCCTGTACGCCGGGCTCATCCGCTTCGTCGCCCCCGAGTCCTTCAACATCGCCAACATGTTCCTGCTGCTCGCCATGGTGATCATCGGCGGCCGGAGCAGCATCCTGGGCTGCGTGGTCGGCGCCGTCGCGCTGTCCCTGGTCAGGGAGGCGCTGCTGGACGCCTCCGGGTACGCCCAGCTCGGCTACGGCCTGGTGGTGGTGCTGGTGGTGGTGTTCGCGCCGCAGGGGCTGGCGGGCCTGCCGGGGCAGCTCCAGGCGCTGCGGCGCAGACGCGGCGGCGGCTCGCGGGCCCAGCTCGGCCCGTTCCGGCCGTACGAGGCGGTGCCCCGCGCCGAGGAGCGGGTCGCGCTGGAGGTCCGGGAACTGACGATGCGGTTCAAGGGCCTGGTGGCGCTCGACGAGGTGTCGCTCACGGTCCCGGCCGGTCAGATCCGCGGCATCGTCGGCCCCAACGGCTCGGGCAAGACGACCCTGTTCAACGTGGTCAGCGGCTTCTACACGCCCAGCCGGGGGTCGGTGGCATTGCACGGGAGGGAGGTGAGCGGGCTGGCCCCGTACCAGCTCGCGCAGCGCCGCGTCGCGCGCACCTTCCAGAACCTGCGCCTGTTCGAGGACCTCAGCGTGCGCGAGAACCTGCTGCTGGGCCTGGACCGCACCCGCACCTGGTGGATCTGGCGCTATCCGAGCCTGCCGTGGAAGGTGCTCGGCTACGAACGGGCGCTGCGCGCGCGGGCCGGGGAGCTGATCGACCGGTTCGGGCTGGCGGAGGTCGCCGACGCCGAACCGCGCTCGCTGCCGTACGGCATCCAGCGCCGGATCGAACTGGCCCGCGCCATGGCGATGTCCCCCAGCCTGCTTCTGCTCGACGAGCCCGCCGCCGGGCTCAACGGCGGGGAGGTGCGCGGGCTGGCCGAGATCGTCCGCTCCATCAGGGACGCGGGCGTCACCGTGATCATCATCGAGCACAACATGGGGCTGGTCATGTCGCTGTGCGACCAGGTGACCGTGCTGTCCAGCGGCAGGGTCATCGCCGACGGCCCGCCGGCCGAGGTCGCCGTGCACCCGGACGTCGTCGCCGCCTATCTCGGCGACTCGATGGCCGCGCCCACCGAGGAGAGCGCCGAGGCCGCCGTCGAGGAGGCGAACCGATGAGCACGCTGACCGTGGAAGGACTGTCGGTGCACTACGGCGGCGTGCGCGCCGCCCACGACGTGTCGTTCACCGTGGAGCCCGGCCAGTCGCTCGGCATCATCGGCGCGAACGGCGCGGGCAAGACCTCCACCCTCAAGGCCGTCATGGGCCTGGCGCCGCGGCAGGCCAGGGCCATCCGGTTCGGCGAGCACGACCTGCTCCGGGCGCCCGCCCACACCCTGGTACGGCACGGCATCGGCTACGTCCCGGAGGGCAGGCACGTCTTCCCCGGGCTCAGCGTGGAGAAGAACCTGCTGCTGGGCGCGTACACCGGGAGTTGGAAGCACACCCCGATCGACGAGGTGTACGAGCTGTTCCCGGTGCTGGGCGAGATGCGCGGCCGGCTGGCCGGCGCGCTGTCCGGCGGGCAGCAGCAGATGCTGGCCGTCGGCCGGGCCATGATGTGCCGGCCCAAGGTGATGCTGCTGGACGAGCCGTCGATGGGGCTGTCGCCGAAGCTGGTCGACGACATCGCGGCCGTGCTCAAGAAGCTCAACTCCGGCGGCCTGTCCATCCTGCTCGTCGAGCAGAACGCCAAGCTCACCTTCGACGTCACCACCACCTGCCTGGTCATGGAGAACGGGGAGATCGCCGCCGGCGGCGCCTCGGCGGAGCTGAGCGACGACCCCCAGGTCAGGCGCATCTATCTCGGTCTGTGAAGACGCCGGGTTGAGGGCCCGGGCCGTGCGGCCCCGGTCCGTGAAGAAAGGATGACCATGGTCCGTCGCAGAGAGTTACTCGCCGGCGCCGTCGCGGCCGTCGCGCTCGCCGGAGCGGGCGCGGGGCCGGCCACCGCAGGCACGGGACGCGCCGACCGGAACTTCCCGAAGGTCGGCGGGAACCTGGCGAACCAGAGCCACACCGCGCTGCGCGGGGTGCACCGGGGCAACGTCAGGCGGCTGCGGGCGGGGTGGGTGAACAACATCGAGGGCGGGCTGATGGCGGGCAACAGCCAGAGCACCGCCGTCGCCGTGGACGGCGTGCTGTTCATCGAGTCCGCGCTGGGCAACGTCGTCGCCGTGGACGGCCGTACCGGGGCGACCCTCTGGAAGTACGAGCAGACCCGCGGCGCGGTCACCCGCAGGGGCGTGGGCGTGGGCGGCGGCCGGATCTACACCTGCGCCAACGACAACTGGCTGATCGCCCTCGACCAGCGCACCGGCCAGGTGCTGTGGGAGCGGCAGCACAACGGCTACGGCAACCTGGAGAAGGTCGCGGTCACCTACCACGACGGCATGCTCTACTGCGGCACCAACGACGGCCCGCGCGGCGCGGCGCTCGCCTTCGACGCGGCGACCGGCGAGCTGGCCTGGCACTTCTGGGGCACGGCCGCGCCCGGCCAGGTGGGCGGCGGCACCTGGGAGGGCGACTCCTGGCAGGCCGGCGGGGCGACGCCGTGGATGCACTGCGCGATCGACCCCGACCTGCGGCTGGTCTACTGGACGTTCGGCAACGCCCGGGGCGGCCGCTCCTCGCAGGACGGCTCCGAGCGCGGCGGCCAGAACCTGTTCGCCAACTCGATCGTGGCCATGGACCTGAAGACGGGCGCCTACCGGTGGCACTTCCAGTCGATCCACCACGACATCTGGGACATGGACAACGTCATGGCGCCGGTGCTGCTGGACGCCCGCGTCCGCGGCCGGATGCGCAAGCTGGTCGTCTACGGCAGCAAGACCGGCATGTACTACATCCTCGACCGGGCCGACGGCTCCGCGCCGCTGGGCATCGACGAACGTCCGGTGCCGCAGGAGCCCCGGCAGAAGACCTGGCCCACGCAGCCGTTCCCGCGCCAGGGCGGCTGGACCGAGCAGCGGCCGGTGGCGCAGCCGCTGGGCTCGGAGGTTCCCGGCGCCCCGCACCGGGCGGTGCCGAACTACACGATCGGCTCGCTGTACACGCCGCACTGGGACGAGCCGATCCTGACCATCCCCGGCCACGGCGGCGGCGCGGACTGGAACCACCAGTCCTACAGCCACAGCACCCGCCTGGTGTACACCGGCTTCGGCTACGTGGCCGCCGCGCACTCCCTGACCGAGGCGTCGAACGGGCTGCGCCCGCCCGGCGAGTACATGACCGGCGGCGTCGTGGCCGTGGATCCCGCCACGAACCTGGTCCGGTGGAAGCGCAACCTGCCGTACTCGCTCGCGCACGGCAACGGCATCCTCACCACGGCCTCCGACCTGCTGTTCATCGGCCAGCCCGACGGCAACCTGCTCTGCCTGGACGCCCGCGACGGCCGGGAGCTGTGGCGCTGGCAGACGGGGGCCGCCGTCAGCAGCAGCCCGATCGCGTACGAGATCGACGGCGAGCAGTACGTCGCGGTCTACGCGGGCGGCACCAGCATCCCGTACGGCGGCTCCGCCCAGCGCGGCGACCACCTGTGGGCCTTCCGGCTGGACGGCGGCGTGCCGCCCGCGCCCACCCCGCCGCCGCCCGTGGTGCGCCGGCCGGTCTCCGGCCCGCCGGTGGAGGGCAGCGCGGTGGGCAACACCGTCGTGCTGGCCAGGGTGTACGAGAACGGGCAGGTGGGCGCGGTCGAGTCCACGGCCGTGAACGCGATGGCGCCCACCCACCTGCGGGTGCCGGTCGGCACCACGGTGACGTTCGTCAACCCCGCGGACAACGTCCACGTCCACGGGGCCACCCAGTTCTTCGAGGGGCTGTTCGACGTGCGGCTGAAGCCCGGTGAGTCCTACCGCCACACCTTCGACCGGCCCGGCGAGTACTTCTTCAACGACTGCCACAGCCCGCGCCCGACGGGCAAGATCGAGGTCACGGGCTGATCAGCGCGACGTCCGGGGTCTGGAGCGGGAAACGTTCGAGCACCAGCGGATCGTGGCCGGCGACCACCAGCTCGGGGCCGCCGGCCAGCTCGTTGACGCGGTCGAAGGCGCCGTACATGCCGGTCATGCTGTGCAGGATCGGGAAGGGGCGGTCGCTCTCGATGTTCTCGTAGAAGTGGCTGGCGTCGGAGGCCAGCACGACGGGCCCGCGGGCGGTCTCGGCCCGCACCACCTGCATGCCTGCGGTGTGCCCGCCCACGAGGTGCACGCTGAGGCCGGGGACGACGGTGGCGTCGCCGTCCAGTGCCCGCACGCGGCCCCGCTCGCCGGCCTCGCGCAGGTGCGCCAGGTCGGCGTCGTTGAGCAGCCAGCGCTCGCGGGTGATGCGCTCGGCCCAGGGCCCGCTCCAGTAGTCCAGTTCGGCCTGCTGGACGACGTAGCGGGCGCGGGGGAACAGGTGGGCGGTGCCGGTGTGGTCGTAGTGCAGGTGGGTCAGCACCACGTGGTCGACCGACTCGGCGGGGACGCCCAGCTCGGCCAGGGCCTCGACGGGCGAGCAGCGGTAGTCGAGGCCCTCGACGCGGGCGGCCCGCTCCGGCGCGATGCCGGTGTCGACGACCACGGTGTGCTCGTCGGAGACGGCCAGCCAGATGTAGTAGGCGGTCGGGTGGGAGCCCGCGCCGCCGGGCTCATAGCCGTGGAAGTGCTCGCCGCGGCGGGCGTCGCGCTGAGCGTAACGGATGGCCTGGACGCGGAAGGCGCTACTCATGCCCGCACCCGGTCGGGCACCTTGAGCCCGAGCTGCTCGGTCGGCACCTTGTACGTCTCCCGCCCGGTGGCGACGGCGGCCACGTTGATCAGGCAGACCACGGCGGTGATGATCGAGACGCCGAGCCAGCTCCCGGGGCCGGTGCCGGCCACCGCCGTGGCAACCGTGGGCGCGAAGCCGGCGATGGCGAACCCGATCTGGGTGCCGATCGCCATGCCCGACAGCCGGACCCGGGTGGTGAACATCTCGCCGTAGAACGACGGCCAGACGGCGCTGGTGGCGCTGTGCACGACGCCGAACATGAGGATCCCGGCCACGAAGATCAGGAAGTAGTTGCTGGCGGAGATGGACCACAGGTAGGCGAACATCAGCACCGCGCAGCCGAGGGAGCCGCCGATGAAGACCGGCTTGCGGCCGATCCGGTCCGACAGGTTGCCCCAGAGCGGGATCGTGATCACCGCGGCGACGTTGGCCAGCACGCCGACCCACAACATGGGGGTGCGTTCCAGGCCCATCGTGTTGACCGCGTAGGACAGGGCGTGCACGGTGAAGATCGTGCTGACCGAGGCGATGACCGCGGCGACGACCACGCGCAGCACGTCGGCCTTGTGCTCGCGGAAGAGCACCGCGAGGGGCATCTTCGCGACGGTGTTGGTGGCGACCTCCTGCTCGAAGGCCGGGGTCTCCTCCAGCGTGCGGCGGATGACGACGCCGACCACGGCCACGCCCACGCTCAGCCAGAACGGCACCCGCCAGCCCCAGGTCAGGAGCTGCTCCTCGGGGAGGGCGGCGATCGGCAGGAAGATCGCGGTGGCGATGATCTGGCCGGCCTGGGTGCCGTTGAGGGTGAAGCTGGTGTAGAAGGCGCGCCGGCCTTCGGGGGCGTGCTCCAGCGTCATGGAGTTGGCGCCCGCCTGCTCGCCCGAGACGGAGAAGCCCTGCATCAGGCGGAGCAGCACCAGCATGATCGGCGCCGCCACGCCGACCTGGTCGTAGGTGGGCAGGCAGCCGACCAGGAAGGTGGAGCCGCCCATCATCAGCAAGGTGAGCACCAGCACCCGCTTGCGGCCGAACCGGTCGCCCACGTGGCCGAGCACGAAGGCGCCGACGGGCCGGGCCAGGTAGCCGACTCCGAAGGTGGCCAGCGCGAGCAGCGTTCCCGTGGCGGGCGAGGAGGCGGGGAAAAAGATCTTGTTGAACACCAGCGCGGCGGCCGTGCCATAGATGAAGAAGTCGTAGTACTCAAGCGCGCTGCCTATCCAGGCAGCGATGGCCGCTTTGCGTGGTTTGCCCTGCACCGTCACAATTATGCTCCTCACGGCGACGTCGGGGGGTAGTGCGGTGACAGGAAACTAACTCACCGGTTCGTACATTACAAGGGTGTTGCCGCAGGATTAAGCCCCGCGAGCGGGACTGACGTGCTGCACGGCCAGCCGGATCGGGGCGTTGCCGGCCCCGTAACCCTGGTAGCCGCCGATCCGCTGGACGAACTCGAAGAACACCCGGCCCACGGTGACCGTGTACAGGTGCAGGAACTCGCCGTCGCCGTCGCGGTCGTAAAGCACGCCCAGCTCGCGCAGCTCGGGGTCGATCTCGTGACGGGCCTCGAGGTCGTCGTAGTAGTTGCCCGGGATGGGCAGCAGCAGGCCGGGCTGCCGCGCGCGCAGCCTGCGGGCCACGGCCACGACGTCCTCGCAGGCCAGCGCGACGTGCTGCCACGGGTGGTGACCGGCGCCGACCTGGGCCACGTTGACCACCATGCGGACCGAGCCGTCGGGGGCCGACATGGCCTTGCTGCGCAGCAGGCCGTACGGGTCGGGCAGGTCCAGGCTCTCCTGCGGGCTCAGCCCGAGCACGCTGCGGTAGAACAGCTCGGCCTCGTCGAAGTAGTGCGGCGGCTGGGTGAGCGCCACGTGGTCGATGCGGGTGACCTCCCCGGCGACGGGCGCGCCGGGGCCGCCGAAGTCGGCCAGCCAGCCGTCGTCGCAGAAGAAGATCTCGGTGCCGTCCGGGGCGGCGACCGCGTCCAGCGGGGCGTCCTCGGGGGCGCGCTCGCGGGGCAGCACCGGCGACAGCAGCGACTCGGCGTGCTTGACCGCGCCGCCGGGATGAGGGCTGTCCAGGCCGATCGCGACCAGGGCCGGATCGGTCCCCGGCGGGCCCTCGTTGAGCAGCAGGCGGGCCCCGCCCTGCGACCACAGCTCGACCGGCTTGGTGGGATGCGTCCCGGTACGAGCGAAGCCCAGCGCGGCCAGCACGCCGCGCAGCGGCCCCGGGCCGCTCAGCTCGGCGAAGGCGAAGCCGGTCGGCACGGACGGATGCGCGGCGCGTTCCAGCTCTCCCTCCAGCGCGAGCAGCGAGCGCATGCCGTCGCGTGCGGTGCGTCCCGTGACGGCCTGCCGGAAGTGATCGTTGAAGACCTCCAGCGACAGCGGGCCCGTGTACCCGGCGTTCAGCGCGTGCCGGACCAGCCCGGCGACGTCGAAGTTGCCCTGACCGGGGAAGCAGCGGTGGTGGCGGCTCCACTGGAGCACGTCCATGGCCAGCAGCGGGGCGTCGGCGAGCTGGAGGAAGAAGATCTTCTCGCCGGGGATGGCCTCGATGCCGATGGGGTCGGAGCCGCGCGAGAGGATGTGGAAACTGTCCAGGCAGGTGCCCAGGTTCGGGTGGTCGGCCATCCGCACGACGCGCCAGGCGTGCAGGTACTCGTTGACGTGCCGGCCCCAGGCCAGGGCCTCGTAGGCGATGCGGATGCCGTGTTCGGCGGCCCGGTCGGCCAGCAGCCGGAGCTGTTCGGCGGCCAGCTCGTCGTCGCCTACCACGCCCGGCGAGACGTTCGAGCAGACCAGCAGCAGGTCCGCGCCGAGGCGGCGCATCACCCGGAACTTGTGCTCGGCCCGGCGCAGGTTGCGCGCGAGCACGTCGGGGGTCACCGACTCGAAGTCGCGGAAGGGCTGGTAGAGGTCGATGCCGAGGCCGAGGCCGGCCGCCCTGGCGCGGATCTCCTCGGGCGGCAGCGGGCAGGCCAGCAGGTCGTTCTCGAAGATCTCCACGCCGTCGAAGCCCGCGGCGGCGACGGCCTCCAGCTTCTCGGTGAGGGTGCCGCTCACCGAGACCGTGGCGATGGACTTGCGCATGCTTCCTCCTTGGGCGGGCTCAGACCGCGATCAGACTTGGGCGGGCTCAGACCGCGATCAGACTTGGGCGGGCTCAGACCGCGATGAGGTCGGTGAGGTGGGCGAACATCCGCTCGGCGTCCGGCTCCTTGCCGGTGAACAGCCGGAAGGCGTGCACGGCCTGGAAGACGACCATGCCGGTGCCGTCGAGGGTGCGGCAGCCGATCGCCCGCGCCTGCTTGAGCAGTTCGGTCTCCAGCGGCCGGTAGACGATGTCGGCCACCCACAGGCCGGGGTGCAGCAGTTCGGCGGGCAGCGGCAGGCCGGGGTGGTGGGCCCTGCCGGTCGGCGTCGCGTGCACCAGCCCTTCGGCCCCGTCCGGG
>NZ_SSXE01000139.1 GCF_021699195.1 Nonomuraea sp. MG754425
CCCCGATCAGCCCGACCGCCACCGGCTCCATGCGTGCCCTCCCCGCCCATCCCAAATCTGCCATTTGGGACATTTCCCCAAAGATCGCTCCTTCACCCTCCCACAACCCGCGGCTACGGCCGCGAACGCCACCGCTCGACGGCGTGCTGCGGCCGGTGGGCGAGGGTGCCGGAGTCGAGCACGAGCGTCTGGCCGGTCAGGCAGCGAGACTCGTCACAGGTCAGGAAGGCCACGAGGTGGGCGACGTCCTCCACCGCGCAGGCCCACGGCAGCAGCCGCTCCGCCGCCTTGTCGGCGAGCTGGGCAGGCGTCATGGCCCGCTGGGCGGCCTTGGTGAGCACGAGGGCGGGGGCGACCGCGTTGCAGCGGATGCCGCGCGGGCCGTACATCGTGGCCACGTAACGGGTGAAGCCGATCAGCGCCGCCTTGGAGGCCCCGTACGCCGCGTGCACCGCGTCCCCCACCAGGGCCGACACCGACGACGTGAGGACGATCGCGCCCCCGTCGGGCATGACCGGCACCGTGTGCTTGACCATGAGCATCGCCCCGCGCAGGTTCACCTCCATGGTCCGATCCCAGACGGCCACGTCGAGCGACTCCAGCTCCCGGTCCCGCCCGTACACGGCGGGGTCGAACACGGCCGCGTTGGAGTGCAGGACGTCCACCCGGCCGAAGGAGGCCGCCATCTCCGCCACCGCCGCCTCCACCTGCTTCTCGTCGGAGACGTCGCAGGTCAGCGCCATGCCGGTGCCGCCGCGGGCGCGGATGGTGGCGGCGGTGGCCCGCGCCCCGGCCGCGTTCACGTCGAGCGCGCCGACGCAGGCGCCCTCCTCGGCCAGGCGGGCGGCGCAGGCGGCGCCGATGCCGGACCCGGCGCCGGTCACGAGCGCGACCCGCCCGTCGAAGCGCCCGCTCACCATTCCACCAGCAGGGACGTCAGCCCGCGGCCGACGATCGAGCTGCGGTAGGCGACGTTCTGGCCAGGGGCCAGGCGCAGCCGGGGCAGCCTGCGGCCGAGCACGTCCAGCGCCGTGCGCAGTTGCAGCCGCCCGAGCGCGGCCCCGACGCAGAAGTGGATGCCGTAGCCGAAGACCAGGTGCTCGGCGGCGTTCGGCCGGTCGATCACGAACCGGTCCGGGTCGGGGAAGACGGTCTCGTCGTGGCCGGCCGAGTCGGTGGACAGCAGCACGAGGTCTCCCTCGGGGATCGTCACGCCGTGCAGGCGCAGGTCGCGGGTGGCGTACCGGAAGGAGCCCAGCGAGGCCCCGTCGATGCGCATGCACTCCTCGGAGGCGTTGGCGGCCAGCGCGGGCGGCAGCGGCCAGACGCCCTCGCGCAGCAGCCGCAGCACGGTGTTGCCGAGCTGGTTGGGCACGGTGTCGTTGCCGCCGAGCAGGATGGTGGAGATCAGCTCCACCACCTCCCGGTGCGTCAGCTCGTCACCGATGAGCGAGGTCATCAGCGAGGTGAAGTCGCCCTGGGGGTCCTTGGCGCGGGCGGCGACCAGGCCGTCCACGTAGTCGAGGTAGGTCAGGAAGCTGTCGGCCAGCTCCAGTTGCCGCTGCGGCGGCTGCGGCGACAGGAAGAGCTGGAACCAGTCCTTGACGTGCGAGCGCACGAACGCCTCGTCGGTCTCGGGCACGCCGATGAAGCGGGCGGTCAGCTTGACCGACGGCTCGTGCCCGATCTCGCTGACGAAGTCGGCCCAGCCGCGGGGGGCCAGCCGGTCGAGCAGGTGCTCGTTCAGCCGCCGGAACTCCTGCTCCATGGCCGCCACCGCGCGCGGCGTGAACGCCTTCGACACCGACCGGCGCAGGCGCGTGTGGTCGGGCGGGTCCACGTTGGCCACGAAGCTGGACAGGAACGAGCCGTGCTCGCCCAGCCGCCGCCTCGTCTCGGGGGTCAGGCTGCGCGAGATCGTCAGCGAGCCCCTGGAGGACAGGCCGCGCGGGTCGCCGTACGCGGCCCGCACGTCGGCGTGCCGGGTCAGCACGTACGCGCCCAGGTGCTCGCTACGGAACACCGGGGCCCGCGCGCGCAGCCGGGCGAGGAACGGGTACGGGGCGGCCACGTGCCAGTCCGCGCCGACGTCGAAGTCCTCGGTGTCGAAGTCCTCGGTCATGATGCGAAGATCCTCCGCGGGTTGACGACGAGCATCTGGTGGATCTGGTCGTCCGTGACCCCCCGCCCGCGCAGCGCGGGCAGCACGTCACGGGAGATGTGCAGCAGGTGGTAGCGCGGATGCCGGCGGCGTACGACGTCGGCGTCGAAGCGGTCGTTGAAGCAGTAGGAGTCGTGGCTCAGCACCATCCGCCCCGCGTGCCCGCGCTCGCACAGCTCCGCCACGATCGCGACCCGCTGCTCGAACGGGCTGATCGTCTCGATGCCGAACCGGTCCATCCCCAGGTACGACCCGTTCGCGACGAGCTCCTCCAGGTAGGCCACGTCGGTCGAGTCGCCCGCGTGCCCGATGACCACCCGCCGCAGGTCCACGCCCAGCGAGGCGAGGAGTTTCTGCTGGTCCAGGCCGCCCCTGGAGGCGCTGTGGGAGTGGGTGCTGATCGGCGCGCCGGTCGCCAGGTGCGCCTCGGCGACGGCCCGGAACACCCGCTCGCAGCCCTTGGTCATCCCGAGGTGGTCGGAGGCGCACTTGAGGACGGCCGCCTTCACGCCGGTGCGCCCGATGCCCTCGGTGAGGTCCCGGACGAAGAACCCGGCCAGCCCGTCCGGACCGCCGAACAACGACCCCGGCCCCCGGTTGGCGAAGTACGGCGGCAGCGCGTCGTAGGTGTAGAGGCCGGTGGCGGCCACGATGTTGACGGCGGTCAGCTCGGCCACCCGCTGCACGGCCGGGACGTACCTGCCCAGGCCCACCACGGTGAGGTCCACGATGGTGTCGATGCCCGCGGCCTTGAGCGCGTCGAGCTTGCCGGCCGCCTCGCGCGCCCGCGCCTCCTGGTCCCAGCCCTCGGGGATGTCCGGCCAGTTCCACAGGATCTCCGGGCTCAGCCCGAAGACGTGCTCGTGCATGAGCGTCGCCCCGAGGTCGGCGACCGGGCCCCTCACGGTCTCAGGCACGGGAACCTCGCGTGCTCGAACGGCCGGTTCACCTGGAGGCCGAGCCCGTCGGTCTGCCGGTAGGGCAGGCCGGTGTAGAGGGCGTCGGCGTCGAAGTAGGTGACGGTGAAGGACAGGCGCGGGGTGTCGCGGCGGTTGGCGGGGGCGCCGTGCACGGTCAGGGCGTGGTGCACGGTCGCGTCGCCGGCCTCGAGGTCGAGCGGGGGCGACAGCGCCAGCTCCTCGATCCACGGGTGCTGGGTGAGCTGGTCGTCGCCGGGGCGGGTGAAGCTGCGGCCGAGCACGCCGTGCCGGTGCGAGCCGTCGTAGAAGCGCAGCGATCCCATGTCGGCGGGCACGTCGGACAGGGCCAGCCAGACGGTCAGCATGGCCGAGCGGTCCATCGGCATCCACGGGAAGTCCTGGTGGAACTCGGTGGCGCCGTGCTCGCCCGGCTCCTTGACGAGCAGGTTGGTGACCTGCACGCGCACGGCGCGGACGCCGCGCAGCAGCCGTACGGCGGTGCGGCCCATCGCGGGGCTCATGGCCAGCGCGGCGAACGCCTCGTCGCTCGCCGCGACGTCCCTCGACTGGCCGAACGCCTGGTCGACCGGCGTCCGGTGGCTGGTGGAGCGGGCCCGCAGGTAGCCCGTGGCGCGCTCGCGCAGTTCGGCGGCGACGCCGGGCGGGACGAGCCGGCGCAGGCGCACCCAGCCGTGCTCGGCGAAGAACGCCGCCTCGTCGTCGGTCGCCTGCCGCACCGGTGTCTCCATGGGCCCAGTCTGACATTTGAAGCAAGCGCTTGGTAAGTCCCGATTCGCCGCCCTATCATCCGAGCAGGCAGGCGGCTGGAGGCGACGGTGCGGCGATTCAGGTTCGGAGCGGTGGTGCGGGAGGCCGGGTCGGGCCGGGAGTGGGCGGAGAAGGCCAGGCGGCTGGAGGGGGCCGGGTTCGACGTGCTGCTGACCCCCGACCACCTCGTCGGCCCCCGGTTCGCGCCCATCGCCGCGCTCACGGCCGCCGCGTGCGCCACCACCAGGTTGCGCGTGGGCACGCTCGTGTTCGCCAACGACTTCCGTCACCCGGCCGTACTGGCCAAGGAGGCGGCCACGCTGGACGTGTTGTCCGGCGGACGGCTGGAGGTCGGGATCGGGACCGGCTGGATGGCGGGCGACTACGGGGGCGCCGGGCTGGCCCTCGACCCGCCGGGCGTCCGGATCGAGCGGCTGCGCGAGGCCCTCGCCGTGCTCAACGGCCTCTGGGGCGAGGAGCCGTTCGGCTTCGAGGGACGGCACTACCGGATCTCCGGGCTGGACCAGCGGCCCAAACCGCTCCAGCGGCCCCGGCCGCCGCTGGTGCTCGGGGCGGGCGGCCCCCGCATGTTGCGGCTGGCCGCCGAGCAGGCCGACGTGGTGAACATCGGGACGCGGGTCAGGCCCGACGGCAGCGGCCCCGACGCGAGCGACGGCGGCCTGCGGTCGCTGCTCGCCAAGCTCGCCGCCGTCCGGTCGGCGGCGGGTGAGCGCTACCCGCGGCTCGAACTCGGCACCAGCGTGCTGCAGGTGGGCGAGCGCAAGGCGGAGGAGACGTGGAGCGCGGCCGACAGCGCCGGCCTGGACGAGACGCCGCAGGTGCTCCTGGGCACGCGGCACGACATCGCCGACAAGCTCCGCCACTGGCGCGACGAGCACGACCTGTCCTATTTCGTGGTGCACCACGAGCGGGACCTGGCCGCCTTCGAGCCCGTCGTCGAGGACCTGGCGACCTGAGCCCGCACCTGGACGCGGCCCGGGATCGGCCGTGCCCGATGATGGGACACATGAATGAGATGTTGCTGCTCCGGCATGGTGAGACCGAATGGAGCAAGGCGGGCAGGCACACCGGCCGCACCGACCTGCCTCTGACGGAGCACGGCGAGGTACAGGCCAGGGCGCTCGCGCCCCTGGTGAAGGAGCCGTTCGGCCTGGTGCTGGTCTCCCCTGCCCAGCGTGCCCGCCGCACGGCGGACCTGGCCGGGTTGAGCGGTTACGAGGTGGACGCCGATCTGTGGGAGTGGGACTACGGCGGCTATGAGGGGATCACCACGCCGCGGATCCGCGAGGACCGGCCCGGCTGGTACCTGTGGCGTGACGGCGTGATCCCCGGCGACGCCGAACATCCCGGTGAGAGCGCCGAGGAGGTGGCCGCCCGCGCCGACCGGGTGATCGGCCGGGCCAAGCGGGCCGAAGGACGGGTGGCGCTGGTGGCGCACGGGCACTTCCTGCGCGTGCTGGCCGCCCGCTGGCTGGACCTGCCGCCCCAGGACGGCAGACTGCTGAAGCTGGACACCGGCACCTACTCGCGGCTCGGCTTCGAGCACGCCGAGCGGGTGCTCGTGACGTGGAACGCCCCCGTCTGTTGAACGCCGCCTGTTGAACGCCGTCTGCTGAACGCCTTCCGTTGAACGCCGCCCGGCCTAGACCTTCGCGCGCAGGGCCGACTCGTGCAGGGCCCGGCTCACCAGCCAGCCCCGCAACGAGCCGAGGCCCGGGTCGTAGGACAGCGGCTGCTCCCACAGCGCGCAGAAGACGTGCTGGGTGACCTCCTCCGCGTGCGCCTGGCTGCCGGTGACCTGGACGGCGACGCCGTACACGTACGGGCCGTGCCGGTCGTAGACGTCGGCCAGCGCGTCGAGGTCGCCGGCGGTCAGCCGCGCGCACAGGTCGAGGTCGCTCATCGGTCGCATCCCAGCGTCGCGGCGGCACGGATCAGGTCGCGGGCGAGCGCGGGATCGCCCTCGGCGGCGTACGGGAAGGCGCCGCGCGGCCACCGGTCGGCCAGCAGCCGGCAGAACTCCACGGCGTCGGCCGAGACGAGCACGGCGACGTGGTCGGAGGCCGGGGAGAGCGGGATCGTCCAGGTGCCGCCGCCGGGGCCGGTCAGCACCACGGTGGCGGAGACGTCGCGGCGCGGCCCCTTCATCGCGCGCGGCAGCATCGCCAGGCCGAACCCGGCGATCAGGTGCACGTGCTCCGGACGAGGGGCCCGCCGGGAGCGGTCGGTGGCGGCTCTGATGTCGTCGGCGTGCGTCCACGTCTCGAACGTGCGCTGGATCATGGCCTGGCGCAGCGGGGCGCGGGCCGGGACCGGGCCGGCGCCGGCCAGCGCCACCTCCACGCCCAGCAGCGCCTCGGTGCCGGCCGACATCCGCTCCAGCAGCGATCCGGCCTGCTCCCGCCAGCGCCGGTGGGCCGGGGCGGCGCCCGCGCCGCGCACGCCCACGAGCGTGGCCACGGTCGTGTCGTTGGCGGCCAGGTGCTCGACCAGCCCCCTGACGGTGCCGTGCCGGGCGATCGGGGCCTCCCACTGGGGCGCGCTCAACTCGGCGAGCAGGTCGTCCATGAGCGCGACCTGTTCGGCGTAGGGGGCCGCCACCGTCGCCACGCCCGCCACGGCCGGGCTGCGGCGGCGGCGCGCCGTGGACAGGACGGCCGCACGCAGCGCGGGGGGCGGCTCGACGCTCGCCCCCGGGCGGTCGAGCAGCGCGATGGCGGCGGCGCAGTCGGGGCAGGCGGCGACGTGGTCGTCGGGGCTCTGCCCGTTGGCGAGGTAGGAGTCCGGCATGGCCACCTCCGCAGCCGACGCTAACCCGGCGGGCTCCCTGGCGCCAGGCGGCAGCCGGGGAACGGTGCGAGAAGCGTCTCACGCCAGGGGCCTTCGAGGTAGTCACGGGCCCGTTTCCCCCAGTGCAGCAGCCGCGGGTCCGGTGGCGTCTCGTCGTCGAGGCCGAGTGCCGCGTCGCGGGCGCGCTGGGTGGCGAGGTGGTCGTCGAGGGAGACGGCCCAGACGGTGACCGCCTCGGTGTCGCAGAAGAGCACCTCGTACAGGCCGACGAGGGTGTGGCCGTGCTCGGCGAGCAGCGGGGCCCGTTCGGTGCGCACGGCGTGCAGGTAGTCGAGGGCGGCTCCCGGGCGTACGCGGGCGCTCTCGAAGAGGTAGAGGTCGGCGGCGGGCGCCTCGGCGAGCGGCGGGCAGCCGGGCGCGGCCCCGAGGGGCCGGGAGTAGGCGGAGAAGCGCAGGTCGTCGATGTCGGACAGGAACAGGCGCGCGTCCACGCCCTGGTAGATCTCCATCATCTGCCGCCAGCCGCCCTCCCAGCCCCCGTGGCAGTCCCACAGGGTGACGGCCTTGAACTGGGGGTGGCCGGTGATGCCGACCGCGTAGAAGGCGCCGACGAGGTCGATCTCGCGCGACCTGATGGACGTGCCGGAGGTCAGCTCCGGGGCGGTGCGGGCCTCGTCCTCGCGCTTGTAGCGGGTCAGCCAGGTGAGGTACTCCAGCGGCCGTCTGGAGTTCATCGGCCGGAAGTCGACCTCTTCGAGCAGGTGGATCGCGCGCCGCACCACGCCTCCTCTAGGCACCAAGCGATTGCTTGGCTTCGAGGATAGCGATCAGGTCAGCGCCTGGGAAGGCTGCGGCCCCCGCCCCGTGAGCCACTCCAGGACCCTGCGGTGCCCGGACGCGGCGTCCTCGAAGTGACCCCAGTGCCAGTAACGCGGCTGGTCCCGCAGGCCGGTCACCCACGTGCGGTAGGAGACGGAGGCGCCCGTGGTGGCGGGCGCCACGCCATAAGTGCGAATCACGACCTTGCCGCCCGGCGCGATGAGCACGTCGTCGGCGATCGGATACAGAGTCATCTGGTCGAGCATGACCTGATCATGGCCGGAGGACGAGACCAGGCGGTTACGCCTCCGGCGCGCCCCCGTTACGTGGGCGCGCCGGAGGTAAACATGTTGTTACACGAGCAGGCCGTCGAACTCTCCGTCCTTAACCCCGAGCACCAGGGCCCGGATCTCGTCGCGGGTATAGATGAGGGCGGGGCCGTCAGGGAAGCGCGAGTTGCGCACCGCGACGCCACCGTCGGGGAGCTCGGCGAGCTCGACGCAGTTGCCCTGCGAGTTGCTGTAGCGGCTCTTGCGCCAGGCGACCTGGGTGAGGTCCGCCGCCGGCATGCCGTTGTAGGTCTGGTTCATCTACATCTTTCTGAGAAGTCCGCCGATGAGCTCGACGGTGCCCCCTGGCGTGGTGCTCTCCACGCACAACTGCTCCATGGCCGTGAGGTAAGGGTCGATGTCCTCACGCTTGTCCAGGTACAGGGCACCCCAGAGCTGCTCGACGTAGACAACGTCCGACAGGTCGGACTCGGGAAACCGCAAGATGCTGAACGCGCCCCCTTCGGCGGCATGCTTGCCGAACCTGAAGGGCATCACCTGGATGGTGATGTTGGGAAGGGCGGCGACTTCCAGCAGATGCTGGAGCTGCTCGGACATGACCTCCCGCCCGCCGATGGTCCTCTTGAGCGCCGCCTCGTCGATGACGGCCCACAGGCGGGGTCCGTCTTTCCGGGTGAAGCGCTCCTGGCGCTGCATGCGCATGTGCACGCGCCGTTCGATTCTGTCGGGACTCGCATCGGGATTGCCGAGCTGGAAGACCGATCGCGCGTAGGAGGCCGTCTGCAGCAGGCCCGGCACGAACTGCACCTCGTAGGTGCGGATCACGCTGGCCGCCTCCTCCAGGCCGACGTACGTGGTGAACCACGACGGCAGCTCGGCCGAGTACTTGTGCCACCACCCGGGGGTGTTGGCCTCGCGAACCATCTCCAGCAGGGCACGGCGTTCGGCATCGTCGACGACGCCGTACAGGGTGAGGAGGTCTTCCACGTCACGTGTCTTGAAGCCCACGCGGCCGAGCTCCATGCGGCTGATCTTGGACTCGGACGCCCGGATGTGGAATCCGGCCTGTGCCCGGTCAAGTCCGCTGGCCTCGCGGAGGCGCCTGAGGCTCGCCCCCAGCATGATGCGCCGAACGGTTGAACCGGTCCCGGGCGGATCAATCGACACGTGCTGCTCCTTGGTCGTTTCCTTGCAACACGGTGGGCCGCGCCGTTCTCGGCGGCGCCACCGCACGTAGTGAAGCGCACCCGCAGTTTGCCGCTTTTGGTCGGTCCACCGCAGGGTGGCGGAGTATGCACCTACAGTCTGTCACTTCACGGCCGAAAGATCATGGGCCGCGGACAAGATCCCCTTTCCCCCATATTGACCTTTTGGGGGAAACCGTAGCGCTTGCACGAGATGTCTGCACGTGCATTCGCTCTTGCACCTGCACGAGAGTTTGAAGCAGAATGATCACGTGCAATCCACCACGGCACACGGCCAGTGGACCACGTTCGATTGGTGGCCCCCCGTCGGCTGGTGGCCGGAGGCGGCCGGCGATCTGCTGGTCCCCGGCCCGTCCGCGAGTGCCACGTTCGTGCTCCCGCCCACCGCCTCCTCGGTCCACTCCGCCCGTAGTTTCACCGCCGGCGCGCTGGCCGGCTGGGGGCTCGGCGAGCTGGCCGACAACATGGAACTGGTGGTCTCCGAGCTCGCCACCAACGCGTTGCGCCACGGCCTGTGCCTCGACGACCCCGGCCGGCAGCACAACGTGCACCTGTCCCTCGTGCGCCGGGGGCCGCTCGTCACCAGCGCCTTCACCGATCCCGGCGCCTCGGTTCCGGTGCTGCGATACCCTGGCCCCCTCGACACCGGCGGCCTCGGACTCCACATCGTCGAATCACTCAGCCTCCGCTGGGGCTGGTCCGCGCTCGCGCCACACGGAAAGATCGTCTGGGCAGTCCTCTCCTGACCGGGGGTGATCTGCATTACCGTGGATGGTCATGGCTCACGGTGAGTCCCGCGCCGACCCCATGAGAGTGCTGACCGATGGAAGATCACCTGCTCGGCTGGCTACGAACACTCGACGAGGACCGGCTTGGGCGCGTCCTGGCGAACAGGCCCGACGCCATCGCCGCACCCTGGCCCCGGCGGCTCGACACCCTGGCCCAGCGCCTCGGCAACGGCGTGGCCGCGATCGACACCCTGCGCCGTCTGCCCTTGCCCTGCCTGCAACTCGCCGAGACCGCCCTGGCCATGACCCGCCCCACCGCCGAGACCCTGGCCCGCTTCCTCGACAGCCCGCCCGAGGAGGTGACCCCCTGGCTCGGCCACCTCTACGACCACGCGCTGGCCTGGCCCGACGACGACGGCGTCGTCCGCCTGGCCGAGGGCCTCACCCGCTGGTGGACCGCGCCGCTCAGCCTCGGCGAGCCCCTCGACCACTACCTGAACGCCTGGTCGATCAGCAACGACGTGCTGCACTCGCTCGCCCGCTCCCTCAGCCTGCCCGTGCAGGGCAACAAGCGCCGCATGATCTCCCGCGTCGTCGAGGCGCTCAGCGACGTCGACCGCATCAGGGCGCTGATGCACCACGCCCCCGAGGGCACCGTGCCGCTGCTCGACCGGTTCGCCTGGGACGGCCCCGCCCTCGCCGTGGACGGCGCGCGCTTCGTCACCCCCGGCACGCCCGAGCGCTGGTCCGCCGACCACGGCCTGCTGTTCCGGCCGAGCTGGCACAAGGCCGAGATGCCGCGTGAGGTGGCGATCTGCCTGCGCGGCTCCGGCTACCACCCGGCCTACCGGCCCGACGCGCCCGAGGTGGCCACCATCCCGGTCGACCCCGAAGAGGTCGACCACCTGATGACGCTGGCCGCCCCGCACGTCGTGGAGCGCTGCTCGGCCCTGCTCGACAACACCTCCAAAACGCCGCTGCCGCTGCTCAAGACCGGTGGCGTGGGCGTGCGCGAGGTCCGCAGGATCGCCAAGGAGACCGGCTGCGACGAGGACGAGACCCGGCTGCTGCTCGAGGTGTGCGCCGTGGCCAGGCTGCTGGCCTGGGACGAGCCGTCCGGCGGCATGATCCCCACCGCGCGCTTCGACCGCTGGCGGCTCGACGAGGGCTCGGCGCGGCTGCGCGTGCTGCTGGCGGCCTGGTGGCGGATGGAGCGCTCCTCGCTGCGCAAGATCGACGGCCGCTACGGCACCGTGCTCGGCGACGACCCCGCCGGCCCCGTGGTCGCCCAGGTGCGCAGAGCCGTGCTGGCGGTGCTGGCCCACCTGCCGGCGGGCACGGCGTTCGCCGACCGCGACAGCCTGATGGCCAACGTCCACTGGCACGCTCCGCTGATCGACAGGGACCTGCTGCGCGAGTGCGCGCCCGCCGTGCTCGACGAGGCCGGGCTGCTCGGGCTGCTGGCCAACGACGCGCTGACCGACCTCGGCCGGGCGCTGGCCGGGCTGACCACCGGGCCGGGCGACGAGCACGACGACGCCGTCCCCATGGTCGAGCACGATCCGCTGCTGGCGGAGGCGGCCACCAGGGCGCTGGCCAGCGTGCGCAGGAGCGCGCTGTTCGGGCCCGACCTGACCGCGGTCGTCACGGGCCCGCCGTCGGCGGAGCTGGCCGCGCTGCTCGACCGGTGCGCCGACCGGGAGTCGCGGGGCGCGGCCTCGGTGTGGCGCTTCACCACCCCGAGCGTGCGGCGGGCGCTCGACGCCGGCTACGACGCCGACGACCTGCTCGACGAACTGGCCGCGGTCGGCACCATCCCGCAGCCGCTGGAGTACCTCGTCCGCGACACCGCCCGCAGGCACGGCGAGGTCACGGTGAGCACGGTCGGCTGCGTGGTGCAGGCGGCCGACCCGGCGCTGCTGTCCGAGATCGCCGCGAACCGGCGGCTGAGCCGGCTGGGGCTGCGGCTGCTGGCCCCTACGGTGCTGGTCAGCGGGGTGCCCGCCGAGCGCACGCTGGCGGCGCTGCGCGAGGTCGGCTACTCCCCGGTGCCCGTCTCCGACACCGGCGAGATCACCATCCACCGGGCCAGGCCCGAGGAGAGCCCGCACGGCAAGCTCATCCTGCTGCCCGGGGGCCAGGTGGCGGAGCTGTCGGACTTCCCCGGCATGACCGAGTACGACGCCCCGCCCCACATGCTCCTGGAGCCGGCGCCCGACCCGTACGAGCACGCCCGCCGCCTCGTCGCCGCCGGGAAGGCGGACGACGAGCGGAGCGGGCGCACCTGGGCGATCATCGGCCGGATGGCGACCAGGCTGCCGACGGCGCAGCAGTCGCTGCTCGGGTTCGTCGTCGACCGGGGCGTGCGCGCCGGGATCACGCTCACCGGCGGGCTGACCGCCACCATCAGCCACGGCGAGCTCAAGGGCGGCGCGCTGGACGCCTGGTGCGAGGAGGCAGGCGACTACCTGGAGTTCCCGCTCGCCGAGATCATCGAGGTGCGGGGCGCCTACTGAGGCGGCCCGGAGGCCCGCCGCCGGGTCGCCGCCTCCTCCTGACCTCGCGGCCCGCGGGTCGTTCAGAGCGCGGCGCAGCGGCGCACCGCGAGCAGGGCCAGCGCCCGCGTGACCGCGTGCAGCTCGCTCAGCTCGACCTGTTCCCTGGGCGCGTGCGCGAACCGCACGTCCCCGGGGCCGTAGTGCAGGGTCGGGATGCCGCCGGCCGTGTACAGCCGCAGGTCGCTCCCGTACGGCGCGGCGGTCTCGGTGGGCCGCGCGCCGGTGACGTCCTCGACGGCCCGGCCGACCTGGCCGAGCAGCTCGTGCCCGGCGGGCAGCCGGCCGCTGGCGAACTGCCCGCCCGGCCAGCTCACCATGGGCGGGTTGGCGCGCAGCCACGGGTCGGCCACCTCGGCGACCGCCTCCTCGAAGGCCGCCCGCGCCGCCGCCGGGTCCTCGTCCAGGCGCACCCCGAGCCGGCCCTCGGCGATCAGCAGGTCGGGCACGGTGCTGGCCCAGTCTCCCGAGCGCACGGTGCCGACCTCGATCGGGTACGGCATCGTGTTGCCCGCGAACAGCTCCGGCACGTCCCGGTTGCGCTCGGCCTCCAGCCGCCGGATCGCCTGGAACACCGGCCAGAACGCCTCGATCGCGTTGACGCCCTCGTACCGGGTGGCGCCGTGCGCGGCCCGGCCGGCGATCTCCAGCCGGAACGTCAGCGCGCCCGCGTTGGCGGTGATGACCGCGCCGCTGGTCGGCTCGGTGATCACGGCGGCCTCGGCCGTGTGCCCCCTGGCCAGGGTGGCGAACGCGCCCAGCCCGCCGTCCTCCTCGCTGATCACGCAGTGCACGGCCAGCGGCCTGGCCAGCCGGACCCCGGCCTGCTTGATCGCGCGGGCCACGGCCAGGTTCGCGACGAGGCCGGCCTTCATGTCGCACGCGCCCCGCCCGTGCAGGACGTCGCCGGTGATCCGGGCCGCGAACGGGTCGCTGCCCGCCCACTTGGCCAGGTCGCCGGTCGGCACGACGTCCACGTGACCCTGGAGGGCCAGCGCGGGCGGGCCCTCACCGCCCGGGGTGACGGCCACGACCCCGTACCCCTCCTGCCTGGGGGCCTCGGCGCCGGGGAAGCCGGGACGGGCGGTCAGGTCGGCGAGGTCGAGTTTCCAGACGTCCACGTCCATGCCGGCCTCGGTGAGCAGGCGGGCGAAGCGGTGTTGCAGGTCGGACTCGGCGTCCGTGCCGGTCACGCTGGGCACCCTGACGGCCTCGGCCAGCAGGTTCACGGTTCCGGCCGCGTCGATGGCGTCCAGGACCCGGGTCTCGATCGCCGCGCTGGAGCGCGTCACACCGTCATGCATGGTGCACACCTTCTCATGAACCCGGTGCCCGCCTTGTGGCGATACAGGGTGTGCGTACCTGGATGAGCTGGACAATGGTCGTGCCCTTCGCCGCGTGGGCGGTGGTGCGGCTGAGCGGGTTCGAGCCGGACTGGCCGTGGGTGCCGCTGGTGGCGGGGACCCCGTACGCGGCGGTCGCGGCCGTGGTCGCGCTGGCGCTGGCCTGCGCGCTGCGGCGCTGGGCCGCGGGCGCGGTCGCGCTCGCGACGGTGCTGGCGCTGACCGCCGTGCTGCTGCCGCGCGGGCTCCCGGACGGCAACCCCGTCGCCGAGGGGCCCGCGCTGCGGGTGCTGGCGGCCAACCTCATGGTCGGCGAGGGGTCCACGGCCGGGCTGATGGCCCTGGTCGAACGGCTGCGTCCGGACGTCCTGACGTTGCAGGAGCTCACCCCCGACGCCATGCGGCGGCTGGAGGAGGCCGGGCTGCGCCGCACGCTGCGGCACGCCGTGACCAGGCCGCTGACCGGCGTGGGCGGGTCCGCCGTGTACGCGCGCTTCCCGCTGAAGCCCGCCCGATACCTCAAGATCGGCTCGTTCGGCCAGGTCGGAGCGCTGCTGACGCATCCTGACGGGACGCGGGTCGAGGTCGTGTCCGTGCACCCGTGCGCGCCCAAGCGGCTGGGGCGGCAACCCTGCTGGCAGGCGGGCCTCGACGCGCTGCCCCGGGGCGGCGGTGACACCCTGCGGGTGCTGGCCGGCGACTTCAACGCCACGCTCGACCACCTGCCGATGCGTGCGCTGCTGGACTCCGGCTACCGGGACGCCGCCGACGTGACGGGGGCGGGCTTCCGCGGAACCTGGCCGCAGTTCGGGTCGTGGCTGCAGGCGCCCCCGGTGACCATCGATCACGTGCTGGCGGACGCGCGGATGGCGGTGCTCGATTTCCGGGTGCTCTCGCTGAACCGCACCGACCATCGTCCGGTGTTCGCCGAGCTCAGGTTGCCGTGACCGGGCCCGGGGCGATCCGGACGTCGGTGAAGCGGGCGGCGAAGCCCTTGCCGGCGGGCGCGGCGGCCATGGCTCCGGCGAGCACCGCCTCGCCCGGCGGGAAGTAGGCAAGGCGGAGCATGGTCTCGGGCGGCGCGCCGTCGAGGCCGTAGCGCACGGTGACCGCGTCGCCGGTGCGCTCCAGCTCGAACGTCACCCCGCTGACCGCACGGCTCAGGGGCAGCACCGACCAGTCGGAGAACTGCCTGGTCACCACCGTGCTGAGGTGGTAGCCGCCGTCGACGTACTCGACGCCGGCCTTGATCCAGTCGTGCTCCCCGATCCGCAGCACGGCGCCGGCCTGGTCGTACTGCTCGGCGTACTCGCCGGAGAAGGTGACCGTCAGGCGCAGGTCGCCGGCGAGGGTGCGGCCGAACAGATGGGCGTTGTCGTTGACGTAGCCGTAGTGGGTGGTGCGCCACAGGTCGGTGCCGGCGTCGCAGAACAGGCTCAGGCCGTCGTCCACGGTCCACTGCCTGGGGGCGTTGAGCCACTGCCAGCCGGTCTCACCGAAGGCCATGATCATGACCGTCATCCTGTCACGGCCGCGCCGGTCACGGTAAGTGGCCGGTCCGGGAGTCATGGGGGACCGTACGTCCGGCTGCTCGTAAACTTGGGCCCGTGCTAGAGCCCAAGTTCGAAATTCAGATGCTGCACGACCGAGTCATGATCAGGTTGGAGCAGGAGGCCGCGGAGCGGCGCAGCGGCTCCGGGATCGTCATCCCCGCGACGGTCAAGATGGCCAACCGCCTGGCCTGGGGCGAGGTCTGCGGCGTCGGCACGAACGTGCGCTCGGTCAAGGTGGGCGACAAGGTGCTGTTCAACCCCGAGGAGCAGTTCGAGGTGGAGGTGCACTCCAAGATCTACCTGGTGATGCGCGAGCGCGACCTGCACGCCGTGGCCACTCAGGAGACCGACCACGGCACCGGCCTCTACCTCTGATCCGCCACCCGTGAAAGGCCCGTCAGCGGGCCCCGTCAGCGGGTTTCGGCGGTGCGGCTGAAGGTGAGCCACAGGTCGGCGTCCCATGTCCGGGCGGGCAGGGCGGCCAGCACGCGGGTGACCTTGCCACGCAGGTCGAGCACCGACAGGCGATAGGCGCCGCCCTGGGGCAGCACGGCGATGACGTGGCTCTCGTCCCACCAGCCGAAGACCGCCTTCGGCCGGGCGGCGACCTGCTGGACGATCTTGCCGGTGGCCGGGTCGACCAGGCAGAGGTCCTCGTCAAGCCGCGACGGGCACCAGGTCATCAACCGCTTGCCCGAGGGTGAGAACGCGTCCTCGGGCCCGGTCGGCAGGCCGACGCCGGCCCACGTCCGCAGCACGGCCCCGTCGGAGACCCGGTAGACGCGCAGGCCGGTGCCGTGCCTGGAGACGAGGTCGCCGTCGGGGCTCCACCAGAAGCCGGCCCGCGCGCTCAGGCCAGAGACGCGGACCGTGCGGGCGGTCTTGGAGACCACGTCCACGATCGTGAAGCCGAGCGCCTGCCACGTGCCGCTCACCTTCCGCTCGACCGTGAGCGCGACGCGCCTGCCGTCGCGCGACCACGAGACGTAGGAGGCGGTCAGCGGTTTCTTGACGGTGGAGATCCGGCTGACACGCCCGGTGGCCCGCTCGGTCACGACGAGGCCGTCGTTTCCGGACCGGTACGCGGCGGCCACGCCGGCCGTCCACCGGTTGCCCGGCGAGACGGACACCTCGGACAGTGCCTTGTCCCAGGTGAAGGCGTTGCCGGTGGCCGAGCGGAGGTAGGTGTGCTTGGTGCCGAGCCCGAAGGCGGCCAGGCGTACCGGATCATCGGCCTGTTCACGATATTTCACGCCACCGGTGCCGGGCAGCGTCAGGTCCGCCCGCGCGGGCAGGACCGCCAGGGCGGGGGCGGAGAGCGTCAGGGACAGCGCGACGGCGATTTCAGCGATCACGCCCGCAGAATAGACAGCGAATCACGAGATTCCCGGCGAGAATAACCACCGGGTCTGGATCCGGCCGGGCTCAGCGGAAGCTCTGGGCGATCTCGATGACGTCGATGCCGAGCGTGCGCAGGCCGAAGTAGACGATCACGCCGGCGGCGGCCACGGTGACGACCAGCACGACGATCCGCAGCAGCCAGCCCTGCCGCTTGTACCACTCGGTCCAGGCGTGCAACGTCTGCTTGCCGAACTCGAGCACCCGGTGCGCCCAGTGGAACTCCGTGGACAGCACCGCCAGCCCGGCGAACACCACCAGCCACCCCGGCCCGGGGAACGGCACCATGATGAGCCCGCCCACCACCATGACGGAGCCGATCACACCGACCACGATCTTCAGCGTCAGCGCCCCCGTGCGGGTGGAGCGTACGCCGTCCAGCCAGCCGCGGAAACCCGAACGGCGTTCGGGCATGCTGGAGCGGTCGGCGGCCTCGTCCTTGAGCACGTCGGCGTCGCCGGTGTCGGAGTTCGGTATCGGCACAAGTCCCCCCGGCAGTCGGTGTGCACCCCAGGATAGGGCCCTCTCCACGTGGTCACTCGCAGGCCACTTACCAGCCGGAAAACGCCGCATCCGGTAAAATTTCCTGTGCTATAGGCTGTCTTCCGGCAAACATCGGTTAATGTCTGTTATGCCCGACGTTCTGCTCCGCACGGTCACCGGCCCCGTACGCGTGGCCGCCATCGAGGGTCCCGTCCTCCCCCACGAGCACCTGCGCACCGACATGCGCTGGGCGGTCGGCATCGACTCCGATCCGTACCGCTGGCTCGACGAGGAGATGACGGTCAGCGCGGAACTCCGCGAGCTTCGCCAGGCACCCGAACGGCTCGGCCTCATCGTGGACCTGACCTGCATGGGCATGGGCCGCGACGCCGCCGCCCTGGCCCGCGTCGCCGCGGGCAGCCGGGTGCCCGTGATCGCCTCCACCGGCCTGTTCGCCGAGCCGTTCACGCACACCGGCGACGCGGACGTGGACGCCCTCACCGCCCGCCTGATGGAGGAGATCCTCAGCGGCGTGGACGGCACCGGCGTCTTCCCCGGCGTCATCGGCGAGGTCGGCTCCTGGGGCACCGAGCCCACCGCGCGCGAGGAGCGCTGCCTGGTCGCCGCCGCCCGCGCCTCCCTGCGCTCGCGACTGCCCGTCGCCACCCACGGCAAGAACGGCCTGGCGCTGCTGGAGATCCTGCTCGGCCAGAACCTGCCGGGCTCGCGCATCGCCGTCGGCTACGCCGGCACCGACCTGGGCGCGGCCAGGAAGATCGCCGAGGCGGGCGCGTACGTGAGCCTGGGCGCCCTGGGCCTGGGCTCCGAGCAGGCGGCCCGGCTCGTGCTGGGTCTCGTCGAGGACGGTCACGCCGAACGCCTGCTGGTCAGCACCGGGCTGAGCCGGGTCGCGCAACTGCGCCGCTACGACGGCCCCGGGTACGCCCACCTGTTCCGTACGCTGCTGCCGCGCCTGCGCGAGGCGGGCGCCGGCGAGGACGTCATCCGCCTGATCACCCACGACAACCCGCTGCGCTGGCTGACCGAGGGGCTGTCCGCCTGACCTCCCCCTGACAAGATCATCTTGTCGGACCGGCGGCGGGGCCGCACGTCGGGAAAGCTCGCTAGGATCGGGGCAACACGAGCCTGAGCGGGTGGGGGATGGCGAGCGACGACACGCGGAGCACCGGGCGCGGGCGTCCGCGCCGGCCGCTCGCCACGCTGTCGCGCCTGAGCCGGCTGGGTGACGTGCCCGTCGTCATCATGCTGGCGTGGGCCGGGTGGCTGGCCGTCCCGTGGTCGTTCAGCGGGCTCGCCCAGGCCCGCGCCGCCGCCGCGGCAGCCGCCGCCGAGGCCGAGACCCCGCAGCCCCGGCTCTCCGCCACCGGCCAGGAACAGCCCCGCCCGCCCGCCGACCAGGCACGCTTCCGCTCGGCCGGCGCGGGACATGCGCCGGTCACGGAGCAAGCCGACCAGGCACGCTTCCCCGCGACCGGCGCGGGACCTATGCCCGTCTCGGCGCAGGCCGACCAGGCGCGCTTCCGCTCGGCCGGCGCGGGGCAGGGTGAGATTCCCGGGGCGCTGCCGGAGGGGCGGTGCGCGGCTGCGACGTGGGGCATCCCCGCCGCCCGCGCCGTCCCGTTCACGACGCTGCGCCCCTCACCCGGCGACGGCACCGCACCGGCCGCCGGCCCTCCCCCCGTCTGCGCACCGGACGCCAGCGGCGGCGCTCCCGCCGCCTTCGTGCCGGACCCCGCCCGTGGCGCGACGGGTGCCGACGAGGCGGTGGCGCGGGAGCGGGCCAGGATCGCCGGTGAGGTGCACGACGCGGCCGGGCACGGCCTGTCCGCCATCGCCCTGCAGGCCGGGCTCGCGCTCGTGACCCTCGACGACGACCCCGAGCAGGCCCGCGCCTCGCTGCGGGCGATCAGGGAGACCAGCACGACAGCGCTGGCCCACCTGCGGGCGGCCCTCGACGGCATCGACCCGCCGGCGGGCGACCTGGCCGGCCTCATCGACGGCGTCCGGGCGGCGGGCCTGCCCGTGGACGTCGAGCCCCCGGTGTTCGCCGTGCCCGCCCCGCTGCGGGCTCCCGTCTACCGGGTGGTCCGCGAGTCGCTCACCAACGTGCTGCGGCACGCGGGCCCGACCAGGGCGCTGGTGCGCGCGTCCGGGAGCCCGCACGGGTTCGTGGTGGAGGTCGCCGACCGCGGCGTGGGCCGCACGGGCTCCGGTGAGGGGCGCGGGCTGGCCGGGATGCGCGCCGGGGTGCGCGAGGCGGGCGGCCACCTCACCGCCGGTCCCCGGGAGGGCGGCGGCTTCCGAGTGGTGGCCAGCTTCCCCCAGGTCCAGGCGTGATCGGCGCCGGAACTCCGCCGGACGACGCCGCGATCAGGGTGGCCGTCGCCGACGATCAGGCGGTCGTCCGGATGGGGCTGCGGGCGCTGCTGGACCGCGAGCCGGGCATCGAGTGCGTCGGCGAGGCGGGCGACGGGCGCGAGGCGCTGGCGCTGCTGCGCCGCACGCGTCCCGACGTCCTGCTGCTCGACATCCGCATGCCCGGCATGGACGGCCTGGCCACGCTGCGGGCCGTCGCCGACGACCCCGCCCTGCGCGGCACCCGCGTGGTCGTGGTGACGACGTTCGCCGTCGACGAGTACGTCTTCGCCGCCCTCCAGGCCGGGGCCAGCGGCTTCCTGCTCAAGGACAGCGCCCCCGGCGAGCTGGTCAACGCCGTGCGGGTGGTGGCCGCCGGGCAGGCGCTGCTGTCGCCCGCGATCACCAGGAAGGTCATCGGCCTGTTCGGCGGGCGCGGCGACGCCGCCCCGGTCGAGGGCATCGCGACGCTCACGCCCCGCGAGCGGGAGCTGGTGGCGTGGGTGGCCACCGGTCGCTCCAACGACGAGATCGCCAGAGAGCTGACGATCAGCCCCGACACCGTGCGCACCCACGTCAGCCGGGCCATGGTGAAGCTGCGGGCCAGGGACCGGGCGCAGCTCGTGGTGTTCGCGATGCGGGCCGGGCTCGCGCTGCCCACCTGACCGCGGCCCCTACCGCAGGAAGCCCGCGTAGTTGCGCTGCTGGAGCTGGGACTCGATCTGCTTCACCGTGTCCAGGCCGACACCCACCATGATCAGGATGCTGGTGCCGCCGAACGGGAAGTTCTGCTGCGTCCCCGGGTCCCGCAGGATCGCGAACGCCACCAGTGGCAGCAGCGCCAGCACCGCGAGGTAGGCGGCCCCGGGCGCGGTCAGCCGGCTCAGCACGTACGCCAGGTAGGCGGCCGTCGGCGGTCCCGGCCGGATGCCCGGCACGAAGCCGCCGTGCCTGCGGATGCCGTCGGCCACCTCCGCGGGGTTGAAGGTGATCGACACGTAGAAGTACGCGAAGGCGACGATGAGCAGCACGTACACCGTCATGTAGAGCGGATGCGTCCCCGAGGTGAGGTTGAGCTCCACCCACGCCCGCGCCTGCGGGCCCAGCAGCGGGGCGGCGAGCGACGGCAGGTACAGCAGGGACGAGGTGAAGATGACCGGCACGATGCCCGCCTGGTTCACCTTGACGGGGATGTAGGTGCTCGTCCCGCCGTACATGCGCCTGCCGACCAGGCGCTTGGCGTACGAGACGGGCACCCGCCGCTGCGCCTGCTCCACGAACACCACGGCGGCCACCAGGAACACCCCGGTCACGATCATCACCACGAAGCTCACCGGGCTGAGCACGAAGATCTTCGCCAGGTAGCCTGGGAAGACGGCCACGACCTGGGTGAAGATCAGCAGCGACATGCCGTTGCCGAGGCCGCGCTCGGTGATCAGCTCGCCCATCCACATGACCACGCACGTCCCCGCCACCATGGTCACGACGATGACCAGCGCGGACAGCAGGCCGTCGTCCCGCAGCAGCGGCTGGGGGCAGCCGGGCAGGAGTTGTCCGGTGCGGGCGAGGGCGACGACGGTTCCGGCGTTCAGCACGGCCAGGCCCACCGTGGCGTAGCGGGTGTACTGGGTGATCCTGGCCTGGCCGTGCTGACCCTCCTTCCTGAGCGCCTCCAGCCGGGGCACGACCACGGCGAAGAGCTGCATGACGATGCTGGCGGTGATGTACGGCATCACGCCGAGCGCGAACACCGACAGTTGCAACATGGCGCCCCCGGAGAGCATCTGCACCATGTCGAACAGGCCGCCGCTCGCGCTTCCCACGCACCGGCGCACCGCCACCACGTCCACGCCGGGGGCGGGCAGGAGCTGTCCCAGCCGGAACAGCACGATGATCCCAAGGGTGAACAGCAGTTTCCCGCGCAGGTCCGGTGTCCGGAGCATCCTGGTCAAGACGGTCAGCATGGGCACCGAGTCTGCTCGTCGCGGCGCGGCCGGTCGTCCGCCGAGACGAGGCGCCCGCGTACGCGGATCCGCGTACGACGGCGATGGGGCTACGGTGATCGGGTGAGCACGGTCTGGGTGATCAGCGGCCCGCCGGGGGCGGGCAAGTCCACGGTGGCGGCCGAGTTGCTCGCCCGCCTGTCCCCCGTGCCCGCCCTGCTCGACAAGGACGCCGTGTACGGCGACTTCGCGGCGGCGGTGCTGCGGGCGCACGGCCGTCCCGACGGTGAGCGGGAGGGTCCCTGGTACGACGAGCACGTCAAACGGCACGAGTACGCGGGCCTGACCAGGATCGCCAGGCAGATCCGCGAGCACGGCTGCCCGGTCCTGCTCGACGGGCCGTTCACCGCGCAGGTGCACGACGCCGGGCGGTGGGCGCGGTGGGTGGCGGAGCTGGGCGGCCCGCCGGCACGGCTGCTGTGGGTGCGCTCCGACGGGCCGACGCTGCGCGCGCGGCTGACGGCCAGGGCGCTCGGCAGGGACATGGGCAAGCTGGCGGCGTTCGAGCGGTACCTGCGCGACATCCGGGTGGACGAGCCGCCGGTCGTACCGCATCTGGAGATCGACAACCGGCCGGGCGCGCCGTCGATCGGGCGGCAGCTCACGGCGGCGGGCATCCTCGGCCGGGCCCCGGAGCAGCCGGGTCAGGTCACCAGGTAGGCGTCGTCGCGGACGTCGAGGACGGCCATGTGGCCGGGCAGGTGGCCGATCGCGAACTCGACGCCGCCGGCCAGCACCGCCGCCTGCGGCGTCACCCCGCACGCCCAGAACAGCGGCACCTCCCCCGCCCGCACCTCCACCGGGTCGCCGTAGTCGGGCCGGGCGAGGTCGCCGATGCCGATCGCGGCCGGGTCGCCGGTGTGCACGGGCGCGCCGTGCACCATCGGGTAGCGGCCGGTGACCTCGACGGCGGTCTTCACCAGTTCCGCGGGGACCGGCCGCATCGACACGACCAGGGGCCCCGACAGGTTCTCGGTGGAGCGGCAGGGGACGTTCGTGACGTACATCGGCACGTTCGTCCCCGCCTCCAGGTGGCGCACCGGCACCCCGGCGGCCAGCAGCGCCCGCTCGAAGGTGAAGCTGCAGCCGATGAGGAACGGCACCAGGTCCGCGCGCCATTCGGCCGTGACCTCGTCCTGGTCGGCCACCGCCCGGCCGTCGCGGTAGAGGCGGTAACCGGGCAGGTCGGTACGCAGGTCGCCGGCGAACAGCCGGGTGGACCACGCCCCGGGCTCCCCGACGTCGAGCACCGGGCACGCCTGCGGGTTGCGGCGGGCGAACAGCAGCAGTTCGTCCCGCAGGCGGCTGGGCACGGCGATGAGGTTGGCCTGTGTCCAGCCCCGGCACCAGCCGGCGGTGGGCACCCGCTCGCCGGTGCGGAACCGTTCCCGCGCCTGCGCGGGGCTCAGGTCGGCGACGTCCACGCACCGAGGTTACGGGCGGCGCGTCCGCCGGTCCACCTGACGGGCGGCGGTTCCGGTCAGACGGGTTTGACCGGTTCCCTGGCCCGCTCGTCGTACGCCTGCCTGGCGGCGATCACGTCGTCGGCGTGCTCGCCCGCCCAGTCGCCGATGGCCCGCAGCACGCCGACGCCGCTGTGGCCCAGCTCGGTGAGCTCGTACTCGACGCGGGGCGGGATCGTCGGGTAGACGGTGCGCGTGACCAGGCCGTCGCGTTCCAGGTTGCGCAGGGTCTGCGAGAGCACCTTCTGGGTGAGGCCGTCGAGGATCCGGCGCAGCTCGTTGAAGCGGCGCGGGCCGTCGAGCAGGGCGCCCATGACCAGCCCGGACCACTTGTTGGTGAAGATGCCGAGCACCGTGCGGGGCTTGCACGCGCGCAGGAACGCGGCGGCGCCGCCGAAGCTCCGGATGTCGGGAAAGGTGGTATCCATCAGGTACCTGAATACCGAAAAGGTGCCTTCTTCACAAGAGGTACCACTGCTGAGCAGCATGTCTCGCATGACCGAGAACATGCGCGCGATCGTTTACCGTTCGTTCGGCGAGCCCGAGGTGCTGGAGCTCGCCGACGTCCCCCGTCCCGAGCCGCTGCCGCACGAGATCCTGGTGCGGGTGAAGGCCGCGGGCGTCAACCCGCCGGACTGGAAGTTGCGCCGCGACCCCTACCGGCCGGAATACGCCGAACTGCCGCGCATCCCCGGCTGGGACGTCTCCGGCGTCGTCGAGGCGGCCGGCGACTACGTCGGCCGGTTCGAGCCGGGCGACGAGGTGTTCGGCATGCCCAACTTCCCGAACCACACCGGGGCCTACGCCGAGTACGTGGTGGCCAGGCCGCGGCAGTTCGCGCTCAAGCCCCCCGGGATCTCGCACACCCAGGCCGCCGCGCTGCCCATGCCGGGGCTGACGGCCTGGCAGGCGTTCTCCGACATCGCCGGCGTCTCGCCGGGGCAGCGGGTGCTCGTGCACGCCGCCGCGGGCGGGGTCGGCCACCTGGCCGTGCAGCTCGCCAAGCTGCGCGGCGCGTACGTGATCGGCACGGCACGCGGCCACAAGCACGCGTTCGTCCAGGAGCTCGGGGCGGACGAGACGATCGACTACACCGCCGTGGACTTCGCGTCGGCGGTGTCGGACGTCGACGTGGTGCTCGACATGGTGGGCGGGGACTATCCGGCCAGGTCGCTGCCGCTGCTGCGGCCGGGGGGCGCGTTCATCGCGGGTGCGGGGATCACGCCCGAGGCCATGGCGGCGTACACGGAGGCGGGGCTGCGGCACGGCAGGTTCAGCGTGGAGCCCGACCACGCGGCGCTCGCCGAACTGGCCGCGCTGCTGGCCGACGGCTCGCTGACCGTGCACGTGGACCAGGTCTTCCCGCTCGCCGAGGCCGCCAAGGCGCACGCGCTGATCGAGAGCGGCGACTTCGTCGGCAAGCTCGTCCTGGAGATTTGACATCCCTCCCCGCGTCAACCTAAGTTGACTCTCATAGAAGTCAATCAAAGTTGACGTGAGGGGGTTTTCGTCCATGGACGCGTTGTCCGTCGCGGTCGCGGCGAACCTGCCGGTGATCCTCTGGGGTGCGCCGGGGACCGGGAAGACGTCCGCCGTGCTGGCGCTCGGGGAGCGGCTCGGGCTGCCGGTGGAGGTCGTGGTGGGCTCGATCAGGGAGCCGAGCGACTTCGCCGGGCTGCCGGTGCCCCGGGACGGCGAGACCTGGTTCGCGCCGCCCCGATGGGCCGAACGGCTGGCGGCGGCGGGCACGGGGATCCTCTTCCTCGACGAGCTGACCACCGCCCCGCCCGCCGTGCAGGCCGCCATGTTGCGGGTGGTGCTGGAGCGCGTGGTCGGGGACCTGACGCTGCCGGCGTCGGTGCGCATCGTGGCCGCCGCGAACCCGCCGGACCAGGCCGCCGACGGGTGGGACCTGTCGGCGCCGCTCGCCAACCGGCTCGTCCACCTGAACTGGGAGGTGAGCGCCGAGTCGGTGGCGGCGGGGTTCATCGGCGGCTTCTCCGCGCCGTCCGGCTCGCCGGCGCGGGCCGGGGCCCGTGCGGTGCGACAGGCCCGCGCGCTGGTGGGGGCCTTCCTGCGGGTACGGCCGGAGCTGGTGCTGGCGGTGCCCGACCGAGGCTCTCGGGGGTGGCCCAGCCCGCGGACGTGGGAACTGGCGGCGACCGCCCTCGCCCACACCGGCCCGCTTACTGACGACGCCCGCCCCGCTGCCGCCGGCCCGGCGAACGGTACGTCCCATGCGACCGGCCCGGCGAACGGTGCGTCCCATGCGACCGGCCCTCACTCCGCGAACGGCGCGCCCGGTGCGGTCTCCCGCGCTCACGGCTCCGCCTCCGCAACCGGCGCCCACCCCGTAACCGGCCCTGTTTCCCCGATCGGCCTCGCAAGCGACACGATCGCCGCGCCGCCGTCCGGTGCGGCCGGGGTGGAGACGGCGCGGCCCGGGATGGAGCGGGCGCGGGCCGAGCTGGTGGTCGGGGCGGTCGGGGAGGCGGCCGGGTTCGAGCTGCTGTCCTGGCTGCGGGACCTGGACCTGCCCGACCCCGCGACCCTCCTCGCCGACCCCTCCGCCCCGCTGCCCGACCGGGTGGACCGCCTGCACGCCGTCCTCGGCTCGGTGGTGGCGCACGTGACCGCCGACGGGAGCGCGGAGGCGTGGCAGCGAGCCTGGACGGTGCTCGGCCGCGTCTCCCTGCGCACCCCCGACGTGGCCGCCACGGCGGCCCGCGCGCTCGCCGCCCGTCGTCCGCACGACGCCGTCCTGCCGGCGACGGTGCTGGAGCTGGCCCCGGTCCTCAGGTCCGCGGGGCTGATGCCATGAGCGCACCGGAGGATCGCGACCGGCCCGCACCCGGAGAACCGGCGCGTGGGGAACCCTCATGCGAAGCACCGGCACGCGAGCAGGCGAAGACCATCGCCCGGCGGGCGGCGGCCGAACGTTTCGCCGGGGCGCGGTTGTGGGCCGCCGCGCGCGCCCCGTACCTCGCCTCCGCCCTCTTCGCCCTGACCCCGCTCCCCCACGAG
>NZ_SSXE01000140.1 GCF_021699195.1 Nonomuraea sp. MG754425
GGTGCAGCCCGTCCAAGGCCGGCCACCTGTGCAAGGCCATCGCCGTCCTGCAGAATCACCGAGTTTCGCAGGCGGCGTGAGGATGAAAAGCGTTCATTGTAGGCGACCAGTTGGCCATATATTCGTTCTGCACTTTCTCACTGGCGAACCAGAAGTTGGGCTGGTCGACTGGCCGACCGTTTGGCATGACCTCCAAGCCGAGTCGTTCGACTTCGTCTTGGCCGAGCCAGAACTTCTTTTCGTTCTCGAGCTCGATCATCCGGCCCCAGCTCGGGTCCACGGTGGCGCTGCCGCACGTTCGGCCGTCGCAGGCGACGGCTCCGCCGCCGATTTCTTCTCTGCCGCAGGAGCCGATGCATTGCCCGCCGCCCGATGATCCGTAGCTGTTATTGCCGCCGGCGGAGATGGTGGTGTAGCCGCTTGAGCGGCCCTGCCTATCCGTCACGGTCTGCATGATTGTCCTCTCGGTGGTAAGTGGAAGCCGACAGGCGGGTGATTCGATCGTTCAGCTGGACCACCCGGCTGTCCGACAGAAGGGGCTGGAGCTGCTTCTTGGACGTCGTGCAATTTCCTGCCGACGTAACCCGCGGATTGAGTCTGCTCGGCCAGGTCCACGGCGTCGCCAGCGCAGTGCAGAAACCGGTCCAGGTCGCGGCGCTGGAGGCCGATGGCGGCCAGGTCGGTCAGGAGGCTGCCCCGGCGCCGGAGCGAGGTGGCCTGGCTGAGTGCGGCGACGAGTGATGCTTCGGCCAGATCGGTCCGGTCGAGGGTGAGACAGGTCGACTCCAGCGGCGAGCATTAGCGAGGCCGCTCCGTGCCATAGGTTGTGCGTGCGGCCGGACCGGCAATCCCACCCACCTCATAACCCGGGAGGTAAGTCGCTGACGTGCTGCAGATGCAGTGAACCGACGACCAACTGGTCCAGCGGACCGACCAGCACCCGCTGCCGGTGTTCGGTCATGTTTGGTCGGCCTCCGCCATGGCCGGCAAGAGTGACACGGTCAGGCCTTTGATGTCCAGGGGATTCCCAGGGCGCTTCAAGCCCATCGTCCATTCAAGCAGCAGGGACAACCCCCTACAGTTGGGACTCGTGGATCGAACTCAGGTCATGGTGCGGAGACTGGGGGACGGCGAGCACGTCCGCGTGGGAGAGGTGCTCTCCCGTGAGCGAGGCGTCTTCACCGTGCGGTGGAACGACGACGAAACCGAGGAGAGCCTTCGGCTGGACTACCGCAATCTACTCGTCACCGAGGGAACGCTTCGCTTCATCTCCCTGGTGGATCCCAAGCAGATCAGCAAGAGGTTCACCGATGACCCTCTCCGACTGGTGCTCCAACTACTCAGCGAATTTCCCAGTGGACTCAAGGCAACGGACATCAAGTCCAAGCTGATGGATTTCGGGCTCGATGGGGAGTCAGTCGACAGAGCGTGGAGGTCGGTCCAGACCAAGCTTGCCAAGCATGGCGACGTGACAACGAAGGGGGGAAACAAGACTGTCAAGATGTACGTCTACCGTGCGAAGCCGTCGGACACTCCGCCCGCGCCCTTGCCCGACGACGACACGTCAGAAGGCGCCGAGGCGTCGCAGGAAACCATCGCACCAGAAGCGGCCCCCGAGCCGGACGAAATTATTCCAGCGGAAGAACCGGTCGAGCCGTTCTCGACCAGGTTGTCCTCGCTTCTCGGTTTCAAGCAGGCGCGCAAGATTTCCGACCTCCTCGCTGAGCCCCTTCGTACCGGCGTTGCACTCGGAAGGTTGGACAGCGCCGCGATCGAGCGATTCTCCAGTCAACTGGACGAGAGCGATCAGCGGACCGTCTCCACACTGCTACTTGCCGTACCGAAGAAGGTTCAGGCCGTACCGCTGCCCTCAGAGGTCCAGCACGGAGTGCTGGGCGCCGCGATCGCCGAACTCCTCACTGAGGCGCCCGCGGAGTTCCGGGCGGCGGCCGGGTGGCTGCTGCGACGAGTTGCGGCAAGCCCCATGCTGGTAGCCGAGGTTGTCGGCCCCTTTGTCCAGTTGTCTCTGTTCCTTACCGAAAATCCGCAGAAGTCGGATCTCGAAGTCCTGGATTTCGTCGCGCATGCCTTGAGCCGTGCCGTTCCCGCTCTGGATGACGACGTGCTCTTGCCTGAACGGCTCGCGCTCTTGGTGCAGGCGCTCCCCTTCTCGGAGGAAGGCGGCCGGGTGCCGCTCATGGTGGCCGTACACGAGCGATCGCCGGGAAGCCTGCTCATCCCTCGATGGTGGGACGGAGCATCGACGGAAGCCCTGGTCGAGTGCGGGCAAGGACGGTTCGGCAGAGTCATCGCCTCTGCGGAGATCCTGGAGTTGATCGTCCGCCCCTTGATGGAACGCGAGCTGACCGAGGTCACCACCAGGACAAGACTCGGAGTCTTTCTGCGCCTGCCCGTCGAGTTGGCCGAGCAACTGCCGGTATCGGCGTTCGTGAACGCCTTCCGGCGAGTGGGCCGACACGATCCCATCATTGCCGCCTGGGCCGAGGCGCTTGGCGGCGAGGAGCAGCTTGCCGCGACCCGAAGTGAACTCGCTCAAGCACGCCAGGAAACCGAAACGGCGATGACCTTGAAGCACGAGGCCGAGCTCCTCGTTCAAGAGCTCACCGAACGTTGCAACCGGCTTGAGCGGCAACTGCAGGAAACGCAGGCCGGCGTGCTGCGAAGGCGAGCCTCACAGGACCGTCAGCTTCAGATCGACGTGATGAGGGCACTCGCCGACCTCGCGGCCGAGGTCGAAGAACTCTCGGTTCGAAGTGTCTCACCCGACACGATGATCGCGCGAGTTCACGGATTGACAGCCACCTACGACCTCCGGCCGATCGGGCTTGTTCACGAGAAGTCCGAGTTCGACCTGAAGCTACACAAGCCCATAGCCGGTGACCCCGAACCGGGCGACGAAGTGATCATCCGTCGTTCCGGCTATATCTGGTCCTCGTCGACAGAAGAGGTCGTGCTGCACAAGGCACTGGTCGAACACCCGCAGGGCATGCCGGTGAAATCGTCGTAGCCATGCCGTACCTTGACCAGCATCCCCCGAATGGTTGAGGAGTATGAATGGCCCGGGAGCACGCAACCGGCATCGATTTCGGCACGTCGACCTCCCTGGTGGCCGATCAGGTAGGTCGACTTCCCCTTGAGATCGTGCCCATCGGGCAAAGCACAACATGGCTGCCGTCCGTCGCGGCCGTGATCGGTGGCGCCTTGCTGGTGGGCGAGGAAGCGGAAGATCAGCCGGTTAACCGGATCATTAGGTCGGCGAAGCGAGCCATCACCGAAAACCGAACGATGCTCCAGGTCGGCAATACCGAAGTCGACGCCGACACGGTGATCATCGCCCTGATGGGCGAGATCGCCCGCCGGACCGAGACAGCGGGACAATCGCTCAGCGAAGCGGGCGAGGTCAGACTGGGGTGCCCCGCCATGTGGACGGGAGACCAGCGCGGACGGCTGCTCAAGCTCGCAGCCGAAGCTGGTCTCCCAGTCACGGGCGCCAGTCTGATCGACGAGCCCATCGCCGCGGGGGTGGCCTGGGCCACTCGCCGCTTCTACCAGCCCGGCAAACGCCCACAAGGCAAGTTGCTCGTCTTCGACATGGGCGGCGGCACACTGGACATCGCTGTCCTCGATATCGCGGGCCGGGACCAGCCGATCATCTCGGTTCTGTCCGCTCTCGGCAATGCGGAGGCGGGCGACACCCTAGATCGGGCGATCGTGGCTCAGCTCACCGCGATGCTGGCCGATCGTGAGATCGTGGTCGGCCAGCTGCCGAACCCACATCTTGTCGACGCGCTGTTCCTCAACGCCGCGCGCGAGGCCAAGGTCCGCCTCACCTCAGCCGAATCCCACCGGGTGCTGGTCCGCGGCCTCGACCTGCCCGAGCTGACCTACACCCGCGAGCAACTCGTCGAAGCGTTCCGTCCCCAGCTCAACCGAGCGGAGGACTCGGTCTTCGCGGCGCTGAGAAGCGCCAAGATGACCGAAACCATCCCTCTTCCCAACGGTGGCACCCGGACGCACTCCCCCGAGGAGTTGCGTCGCCTCGGCCCCGAAGGGCTGATCAAAGAGATCAAGTACGTCGTGCTCGCAGGCGGCATGAGCCGCATTCCGTACGTAGGCGAGCGCCTAGGTGCTCTGTTCCCCCGAGCCGAGGTGTTCGACACGACCAGCGTCGCCCCGGAAGAGGCGATCGTGGCCGGGCTGGCCAACACCACTGAATACGGCAGGCTGAACCTGCACCGCCCCAGCTTCGACTTCATCCTGGAATGGGACTCCGGTCAGGAAGTGATCTACCGGGCCCACACACCTCTCTACGATCCGTGGCAGGCGCTCTCGATGTCCACCCTCTATTACGACTGGCGGGCGGCCACCTCCAACTGCCCTCGTCGGGGGGTCGGCCGCCTTCGCGCTCGCTCCATCACGGGCGAGACCATCAACATCAGGATCAACAACACGTCCCGCGACCATCTGCAGATCAAGCTCGGTGAGCCGACCGCCTTCCGGCTCTACTGCGACGGCCGGATCGTCATCACCGACGGAAGCGGTCAGGTGGGAAGCCTCCGCGTGGACCGCTGGCCGGTGATCCACAGTGGCAACTTCGCCGAACTGGTGCTCAAGCGCGTGCCTCCCGCTCACCAGGGCGGCCGTGAGCCGGACTGGGGCTACGGACAGAAGGAGTGGGCTCCTCCTTCGCACCGTTGATGAGCAGCACCGCGACCTCGCTGAGCGACAGGCTGAGTGCCCGGAAGGCGCTCAGTTCTTCGCGGACATGCTGACGACGTGCCCGCAGGTTTCGCAGCCGGCCCTCGTGCATGCGCCGGATGCTCTGGTCGGCCTGCCTGGCCAGCAACTCCTCCACTTTGCGAATCTGCAGGTCGATGGTGTTCTCCTGAGCTCGGATCCGCCCGTCGACCAAGGCCGCGTTCTCTTGTTTGAGGGCGCTCTCGATCTCGACGTGCCTATCTGCCACCTGCGCTTGAGCTCGTCGCCAGAGCTTCTTCAAGTCCTTGGGCGTCTGTCTGTCGCCGTCACGCAAAGTGCCTTCGGCAAGAGCGGTCAGCAACGCGTCTCCGGCGGCTTCTGAGAGTTGCCCCGACTCGACATCGATGGCGGTCGTCCACAGCTCAAGTCGTGGGCGAAGCCCGCTGGACTGGACGAGGTCGATCGTCACGAGATAGCGGCGTCCTTCGGGCAGGCCCGGCACCGCCACCGAGCCGAACTTCTGCAGGGCCAGCTCCTCTTCGCCGAGGACCTCGATGGCGAGCTTGACGAGTGGATGCCGGGCAGAGAGCAGCTCGACATCGAGCTTGCTGGCCACCTCCGGATCGAAGGTGCACTCGATAGGCGAACGGTCATGGAGCAACATCGCGAGCCTGTAACGTGGATACTTGCTACCGGTGCCGTCGAGATCGCTCACACGCAGGCGATTCGCCAGGTCGGGCGTCCCTATGATTTTGAGAACACCCTGACTGTCCAACTTCCCCCAGCGCCCGCCATACTTCTGGAAGAGTCTGTCGATCATTCCCCGGATCTCCGCGGCACCGATGAAGCGACCGTTGCCGGGACCCTCCTCGGTAAAGCCCTCCACAAGCAGGCTGTCCAGGCCCCCCAGGAGTGAGCGGGAGGCGTGCAGCTCGTCGGCGTCCAGCTCACGCCCTTCGGTCGCGACCGCGACCCGTTCCAGTTCCCGTTCCCGCTCCTCCAGGCTGAGGGTGGGATCGAGCAATCTCGCGAAGCTGTCGCGCAGGATCGGCTCCAACTCGCCGATGGCGTTCTGAAAGATCCCGATGCGGTCGTAGAGCCGCTGGAAGATGTCGGTCTCGATGGTGCCCGGCACCCGCATGTTGTAGATGAAAATCTTGTCGTGCTGCTGGCCAAAGCGGTCCAATCGGCCGATGCGCTGCTCGACCCGCATCGGGTTCCAGGGCAGGTCGTAGTTGACCAGCGCCTGGCAGAACTCGAAGTCCAAACCCTCGGAGCCGACCTCGCTCAACAGCAGAATCTCGAACTTCCCCTCGCGGAAGTCACGCATGACGCCCTCACGCTCAACGGGCGGCACATCGCCGTGCATGACGCCGCAGGTGAAGTGCTCGCTGAGCCGGCCCTTCAGGTAGGTGAGCGTCGCCCGGAAGAACGAGAAGATCATCACCTGGCTGACGCCATGCTCACGGAGCCGCAGGAGCTCCTCCAGGAGGCGCTCGTACTTGGTGTCATGCGGCACCGGCTGAACGTCCGCGAGAAACTCACGGAGAGATGTAAGGTCCGCGGCTTCGAAATCGTCATCGACATCGTCGATGTCGTCGAAGAGGGACGCTTCGCGCCTGCGCATGACCTCCTGAGACGCGGGGATGCAGCTGGCCGCCTGCCGTAGTGGCATCTGCATGATGAAGCCGGGCGGCACGCCCTTAGACCAGGCCCGCAACCAAGCCCACCGGTACACCGCCTCGTAGTAGGCGCGTTCCTCCTCTGTCCAGTCAACGTCGATGTTGCGTGGCTCTCGTACGGCCTTGCGGTCGGGCACGTCCGCCTTGCGGGTTCGGGTGAGCACGCCGCTCAGGACGTTCAAGTTTGCGAGGAGTTGCCGGGCCCGCGCCTTCTCTTGGTGCGTAAGCGGCCGGTCCACATCGAGCAGATTCCGGAGCACGCTGTAATCCGGCCGGTCGGTCACGTTTTGCCCGAAGCTCATGCCACCGAGCCGATCCAGCCCCGCCAGTAGAACGTTCGGCTCTTGATTGCCGACGAGCGCGCTGGAGACCTTGTTGAGCACCTCATTCGGCTCCAGCTGTCTGGCGAAAACATCTCGATCACTGAAGTTGCCCTCATCGAGGAGGTTCACGAGGTTGAACAGGTCGTCGTTGCCGAGATTGAGCGGCGTGGCCGAGAGCAGGACGAGGTAGTCACTACTGTCGGAAAGCAGCTGTCCGAGGGCGTTGGCCTTGCTCTCGCGGTTGCGCATGCTGTGCGCCTCATCGATGATCACGAGGTCGAACCGCGGCTGTAGAGTGGCGAGCCGCGCCAGGACCTTGTCCGCTGTTCGTAGGGACTCGATCGTGATGACTGCGTGCAGGATCGGATCGTCTCCGCTTTCCACCCGGTCGAGCCAAGCGTCAAGTTCTCTCGGGCGCAGCGGTTCGAGGTTGCGATCGAAGCGCCGGCGCATCTCGGCCTGCCACTTGTATTTGAGCACCGAAGGGGCGATGACCAGCACCCGGTCCAGCTTTCTCCGTTGCTCCAGCTCACTCCAGATCAGGCCCGCCTCGATCGTCTTACCGAGACCAACCTCGTCCGCGACGAGAATCCGTCCGGACGAGCCGGTGAGCATTTTTAGTACGGGCTTGAACTGGTAGGCGCGGAAGACCGTCTTGCTGGAGGCGAAGGAGTAGATCGTGTCCGTCAGCGGATGGGTCAGCTTGGTCCAGGTCAGGGTGAGCGCGATGCCGTCTGCCCCAACCGGGTCTTGAGTGATCCAGAACTCCATGTCGTCCGGGTCACCGACGGCCACCTGCAGAGACTGCTCGGTGAAGCGCTGCTTCTTTCCCCTGATGTCGACCTCGTAGCGGGGGACGGCACCCCCTCCAAGCACCTTGAGCACGCTGCCCACGACGGAGCTTCCATCGGGCCTCACCAGATCGCCGACCCGGAAGCGCGAGTCGCCGCCGAGCGGTTGAGCCTGCTCCCACAGCTCCTGGTGAGCCGCCCAGGCGGTGATGAGGTGGCCGGAGTCGATGGCACGGCGGTCAGCGCTCTCCGGATGCCCGAACGTGCCGTCGAGGATCACCACTGCGTGCCACTCCTGATCGATCTCGACGGCGTAGACGCCGCGATGGACGAGGCCAGCCGCGTGGCTGGACTGCACGCTGCGCACTTCCGGCGCGAGTGCTTTGAATCGATCGCGATAGCCGTCCGGCGCGGTACCGACCACGAGACACGTGACGAGATCGAACTGCTCCAGCCAGCGCAGATCGTCCAGGGTGGGCCGGTACAGCAGGTCAGCCGTCATGAGAAGTCCCGTCGTATTCTCTAAATACGGATCAACTTTTTCTCGGCGAGGAGGGGTCCGTAAATGCCAATAAAAGTCAGTGCATCGATCTAGCGAATGTTGCCCAGCATGACCAAGGAGACAGGAGGCATGTAGCGTAATAGATGAGCAGGCAAGTGTTACTACTAAACAAATATCAGGCGCCTCAGCTCTGGAATGACCAGCCGCATGGCAGACGACAGACACCCGTCGACATCAACAAGCCGCACTATATCCGTTGACTCTGTTAACACTCAAGCTATACCCAAGTCACGGCAATACGTGTACGGTAGCGCTAGTGATCATCGCGCAGACGGCGAGGAGCTGACGGTGAACGTGGACGTGGTGGCAGACCGGTTCCGGCTCCTGGCTCCCCTTGGCAAGGGCAACATGGGAGAGGTCCACCGAGCGAAGGATCTGCATGACGACGCCACCGTCGCCGTGAAACTGATCCTCCGCAGCAGGTCTGGAACGGTCCTGAACTCCCGTGCCGACGCCAAGGCGGTGCAGCGGTTCGACCGCGAAGTGCGCATCATGCGCAGGCTCCGCCATCGCAACCTGCCCCGGACGATCGCCGGCGGCGTCGACTCCTCCGGCCTGCCGTACCTGGCGATGGAACTCCTGGACGGCGAGTCCCTCACCGACCTCATCACCGAGCACCCACAGCTCCCCGTCTCCTGGGCCGCCGCCCTGGGAGCGCAGATGGCCGACGCGCTGTCCGCCGCTCACAGCGTCGAAGTCGTCCACCGCGATCTCAAGCCGAGCAACGTGATGCTGCTGCGCGGCGGCCTGGTCAAGGTCCTCGACTTCGGCGCGGGCCGGATCATCGGGGACGTCGAGCGCAGCAAGATCACCAGCACGGGGGTCACGGTCGGCAGTGCCCGCTACATGGCCCCTGAGCAGTTCCGCGCTTCGACCGTCACCCCGGCGGCCGACCTGTACGCCCTGGGCTGCGTGCTGTACGAAATGCTCACCGGTGTCCCGCCGTTCCACAGTGAGTCCGCCTACGACCTCGCCGAGAAGCACCAGAAGGAGCAGCCGCCGCCCATCAGCCTGCTCCGCTCCGACGTCCCGCAGGACCTCACACGCCTGGTGGAGCGGTTACTCGCCAAGGACCCGGCCGACCGCCCCGCCGACGCGGTCACCGTCCGGGAGGCGCTGCTGCCACTCGTAGTAGGGACGGCGAACGTCCCCGGCTGGTCCGAGTTCGACCCGGTGGCCTGCCTCAAGGCCAGGCCAGCCGATCAGGTGCAGGCTCCCGCCCCGGCACCGGAGTCGCGCCACACGGGAGCCGGCATGGACGTCTTCGGCGTCCACCAGCAACTGCTCAAGGACTACAGGGCGTTCACCGAAAGTGGCACGACCATCCGCGACGGCCGGATCGCGGCCTTCGTCGAGGACGACCTGGACGCCAAGTCCCAGTGGCCCGATCCGTGGGTGTCGCTGAACCCGTTCTTCAAGTCGGGCGGCACAGTACTGGAGGCGTCCCAGAACGGCACCCTGCACCCGGAGTGTGCCCGCATCTTCCAGGTCGGCAAGACCGAGGACGGCACAGAGTGCGACGGCCGGCCGCTGACGCTCCACCAGCACCAGCTCGAAGCCATCAGGACCGCACAGTCCGGCAGCTCCTACGTGCTCACGACCGGCACGGGCTCGGGCAAGTCCCTGGCCTACATCGTGCCGATCGTCGACAGAGTGCTCAGGCAGCGGGACCAAGAGGGCCCGAAGGCACGCAAGCGTGTGCGCGCGATCATCGTCTATCCGATGAACGCCCTGGCCAACAGCCAGCTCAAGGAGCTGGAGAAGTATCTGCGGGACGGTTACGGCGCCGGCCGGGAGAAGGTGCGCTTCGCCCGCTACACCGGTCAGGAGGACGAGGCCGCCCGCAAAAAGATCCGCGACAGTCCGCCGGACATCCTCCTCACCAACTACGTGATGCTGGAGCTGATGCTCACCCGGCCCGAGGACCGCAGGTCGCTCATCAAGATGGCCGAGGGGCTGGAGTTCCTGGTCTTCGACGAGCTCCACACCTACCGCGGCCGGCAGGGTGCCGACGTGGCCCTGCTCATCCGCCGGGTGCGCGACGCCTGCCGCGCCGAAAGCCTGCAGTGCATCGGCACCTCCGCCACCATGGCCACCGAGGGCACGGCCCAGGACCGCCGCACCGAGGTGGCCCGCATCGCGACGACGCTCTTCGGGACGCCGGTCGACGCCTCGAACGTCATCGGCGAGACACTGGTCCGCGCCACCGGGGAGCAGCCTGAGACGGTGCCGGTCGAACGGCTGACCGCGCCAGGCGCGCCGCGCGCGTACGAGGACCTCGTTAAGGATCCCCTGGCGCGCTGGATCGAGACCCGCTTCGGGCTCACCGTCGACGAGGAGGGACGGCTGGTCCGACAGCAGCCCGCCAAGATCGAGGACGCCGCGGCCCAGCTCGCCGAGGCGAGCGGCCTAGACGCGGAGACGTGCGCGGAGGCGATCCGGGCCACGCTGAAGGCCGGTTCGGAGGCATGCCACCCGCTGACCGGCCGCCCGCTCTTCGCCTTCCGGCTGCACCAGTTCCTGTCCAAGGGCGACACGGTGCACGTCACGCTTGAGGACGAGTCGAGCCGTCACCTGACCCGTGACTACCAGCTCTACCAGCCGGGCACCGACGGCAAGATCCTGCTGCCGCTGGCCTTCTGCCGCGAGTGCGGACAGGAATACCTCACGGTCTGGCGCTCCGAGAAGAACGGCAAGGTGGTGTACGAGAACCGCCGCGAGACGGCCGCCACCGGCGGCAGCGGCGAAGACGGCTACCTCTACATCGACTCCACCCATCCCTGGCCGTCCAGCGTCGAGCAGGCGATGAAGGACCGCCGGCTGCCCGACTCCTGGCTGGAGTTCGACGCGCATGGCGAGGAGATGGTCCGGGACTCGTACCGGCCGAGGATCCCCCGCCTCGTGACCGTCGACCCGTACGGCGTGGAGGGGCAGGGCGAGCTGAAGGCCGCGTTCATCCCGGCGCCGTTCCTGTTCTGCCTGCACTGCGGGGTGAGCTACGAGCAGGTGCGCGGGAAGGACTTCGCCAAGCTGGCCCGGCTCGACCAGGAGGGCCGCTCCTCGGCGACGTCGTTGATCTCCGCCTCGATCGTCCGCTCGCTCAAGAAGGTGCCGGCCGAGGCGTTGAAGAAGGAGGCCCGCAAGCTGCTGACGTTCGTCGACAACCGGCAGGACGCCTCCCTGCAGGCGGGGCACTTCAATGACTTCGTCCAGATCACTCAGCTTCGCAGCGCGCTCTACCACGCGGCGACGGCGGCGGGCGAGGAGGGCATCCGGCACGAGGACCTGGCCTCCCGGGTTTCCGGGGCGCTGGGGATGAGCCCCGGCGACTACACCGCAGGCGATGATCCGCCGCCGATGATGGCCGCGAGCGCGGCGAAGACACTACGGGACGTCATCGCCTTCCGTCTCTACCTGGATCTGCAGCGGGGCTGGCGGGTCACCATGCCCAACCTGGAGCAGACAGGTCTGCTGATCATCGACTACGCGGACCTCGACTGGCTGGCCGACAGGGACGAACGGTGGGGCGACGCCCGTCCCGAACTGCGCCAGGCCAAGCCGGGGCAGCGCGCCGAGATCATGCGGGCCCTGCTGGACGAGATGCGCCGGTCGCTGGCCATCGACGTCGAGTACTTCCGGGAGGACTTCGACAGCCTGCAGCGCGCGAGCGAGGAGCGGCTGAAGGATCCATGGCGGTTGGCCGGCAGTGACCGGCCGAAGGTGAGCACCGCCTACCCGCAGGGGTCCCGCCCCGGCATCGATCGTTCCGGGCTGTTCCTGTCCGGGAGGGGCAAGTTCGGCAAGTACCTGCGGCGGATCCACTTCCCGCAGGTGTCGGCCGACGACGCCCAGCGGATCATCGCGGACCTGATGAGGGTGCTGGCCAAGGCGTATCTGCTGACGACGGTCGAGGTCGCGCCGCAGCGGGCCGGCCGTTACCGCCGCCCTTCCGGGCCGCCCGTCACCGGTTACCGCATCGCCGCCGCCTGCCTCATCTGGCGGGCGGGCACCGGCGAGAGCGGCACGCACGACCCCCTGACCCGCACCTACGCCAGCGGCGACGGCCCCCGCGTCAACGTCTTCTTCCGCGACCTCTACCGCGACACGGCCGCCGCTCTCGCGGGCCTGTCGGCTCGCGAGCACACCGCGCAAGTGTCACCGCAGGACCGGGAGCAGCGCGAGGAGGACTTCCGCAAGGCGGAGCTCAAGCTGCTCTACTGCTCCCCCACCATGGAGCTGGGCGTGGACATCTCCGAGCTCAACGCGGTCATGATGCGCAACGTGCCGCCCACTCCCGCCAACTACGCCCAGCGCAGCGGCCGGGCCGGCCGGCAGGGGCAACCGGCGCTGGTCACCACCTACTGCGCCACCGGCAACAGCCACGACCAGTACTACTTCCGCCGCTCCGACCGCATGGTGGCCGGGGCGGTCCGCCCGCCACGGCTGGACCTCGCCAACGAGGATCTGGTCCGCTCGCACGTCCAGGCTATCTGGCTGGCCGAATGCGGGCTCAGGCTGGGCAACAACATCCCGACGCTCATCGACCTGAGCTACGACGAGGGGGCCCGCCGTCCCAACCCTGACCTGCTCCTGCACGCCTACGTCGAAGCCGACGTTCGTGATCAGGAAGCTCGTCGACGCGCGGTGGCGGCAGCCCACAACGTGCTCGACGGGGTGCTGCCCGGTGCCGGTGAACCGCCCACCTGGTGGCACGACGAGTGGATCGAGGAGCAGGTGCGTCGCGCTCCCGAGGGGTTCGACCGGTCCTTCGACCGCTGGCGCGACCTGTTCAGGGCGGCCCTCGCCGACCAGGCCGAGCAGAATCGGCGGCGCCTGGACCACACCCTCACCGACCGCGACCGCAAGATCGCCGAGCTGCAGCGCAAGCAGGCCGAGACCCAGCTCGACCTGCTGAAGAACGAGAGCGTGGACAGCCGGTCGCTGCTGTCGGACTTCAACCCGTACCGCTACCTGGCCAGCGAGGGCTTCCTGCCCGGCTATTCCTTCCCCCGCCTGCCGCTGGCGGCCTACATCCCGACGACGGGGCGGCGCTACGGCGACGGCGACTACCTGCAGCGTCCGCGGTTCCTGGCGATCAGGGAGTTCGGTCCCGGCGCGCTCATCTATCACGAGGGCAACCGCTACCAGGTGGAGCGCATCCAGTTGCGTCCCGACGCCTCGGGTGAGGTGGTGACCACCGAGGCGCAACGCTGCGCCGGTTGCGGCTACCACTACGACTCGGGCGACCGCGCCGACAAGTGCGACGTGTGCGACGCGGCACTGCCCACGCCGACGCGCGGCCTGCTCCAGCTGCACACCGTCTACACCCGGCGGCGGGAGCGGATCTCCTCCGACGAGGAGGAGCGGCGCCGCGCGGGCTTCCGGCTGGTGACCTCCTACCGATTCAACGATCACGGCCAGCGGACGGGCCGCCGTGACGCGCTCCTGGCCGACGCCGCCGGGAAGCTCGCGACGCTCTCGTTCGGCGACTCCGCCACCGTACGCATCTCCAATATGGGACGCCTGCGCGCCAAGAAGGACGAGCCGGACGGTTTCTGGCTCGACCCAGCCGACGGCCGCTGGCTGAACGAGCAGGCGGCGGCCGACGCCTCCGGCGACTCCAGCGAGATGCCGGTGGTGGACGCCGACGGCAACGAGAAGCGTCAGCGCAAGCGCGTCATCCCGTTCGTGCAGGACACCCGTAACATCCTGGTGCTCAAACTCGATGAACCTCTACCCGTGCCGGTCGCGCTCTCGCTGATGTACGCGCTGGAACGCGGTATCGAAGCCGCCTTCGAGCTGGAGGACTCGGAGTTGACCAGCGAGCTGCTGCCGCCCAACGAAGGGCCGCGGGATCGCATGCTCTTCACCGAGGCCGCGGAGGGTGGCGCCGGCGTGCTCCGGCTGATGCAGTCGGAGCCGGGCGCGCTGGCCCGCGCCGCCGCCGAAGCGCTGGAGATCTGTCACTTCGCCCCTGACGGCACCGACCGCGGCGGCCCTCGTCCCGACCGGAAGTGCGCCCGCGGCTGCTACGACTGCCTGCTCACCTACGGCAACCAGCTCAACCACACCGACATCGACCGGCATTCGGTCCGTGACCTGCTACTGCGCCTGGCCGCCACCGAGGCCAGGCCGACCGGGCGCGGTGAGAGCCGTACCGAGCAGCTGAACCGGCTGTCCGGCCAGTCGGAGAGCGGGCTGGAGCGCGACTTCCTCGCCTGGCTGAAGCAGCAGGGGCTGCGTCTGCCCGACGAAGCGCAGACGTTCATCACCGAGGCGCTGGCCCGGCCCGACTACGTCTACCGGCTGCCCGGCGTCAAGCTGGCGGTCTTCGTCGACGGCCCGGTCCACCAGGACGCGGTGGTCGCCGAGCGGGACGCCGAGGCCGAGGAGCGCCTGTTCGACCAGGGCTGGGACGTCATCCGCTTCTCGCACGACGCCGACTGGGCGGCGGTCGCGTCCCAGAACGAGCGCTACTTCGGATCCATGACGACACGAGGAAACAGCTGATGCCCGCCTACTCCGCCGGCTCCCTGGTCTCGGCCAGGGGCCGCGACTGGGTGGTGCTCCCCGAGAGCGCCCCCGACATGCTGGTGCTGCGCCCGCTGGGCGGCTCCGACGACGACGTCGCCGCCGTCTTCCCGGCGTTCGAGGAGGTGGTCAGCGCCAGCTTCGCACCGCCCTCGCCCAAGGACCTGGGCGACCAGCACGCCGCCGGGCTGCTGCGCTCGGCGCTGCGCATCGGCTTCCGCTCGGGCGCGGGGCCGTTCCGGTCGCTGGCGGGGGTCGCGGTGGAGCCGCGGGCGTACCAGCTGGTCCCGCTGATGATGGCGCTGCGGCAGAAGACCGTCCGCATGCTGATCTCCGACGACGTGGGCATCGGCAAGACCGTCGAGGCCGGGCTGATCGCCGCCGAAATGCTCGCCCAGGGCAGCGCGGACCGGCTGGCCGTGCTCTGCTCGCCGGCGCTGGCCGAGCAGTGGCAGGAGGAACTGCGGACGAAGTTCGGCATCGACGCCGAACTCGTCTTAGCCAGCACGGTCTCCAAGCTGGAGCGGGGCCTGGACCTGGGGCAGTCGCTCTTCGACCGGCACCACAAGGTGATCGTCTCCACGGACTTCATCAAGTCCACCCGGCACCGCGACGACTTCGTCCGGCACTGCCCCGACCTGGTGATCGTGGACGAGGCGCACACCTGCGTGGCAGCCGACGACAGCAGCTCCACCCAGAACCAGCTCCGTTACGAGCTCCTGCAGCGGGTGGCCGACAAGCCCGAGCGGCACCTGCTGCTGGTCACCGCGACGCCGCACAGCGGAAAAGAGAGCGCCTTCCGCAACCTGCTGGGCCTGCTCAGTCCCGAGCTGGCCACGGTCAAGCTCGACTCGGACGCCGGGCGGCGACTGCTTGCCCAGCACTTCGTGCAGCGCAAGCGGGCCGACGTACGCCAATTCCTCACCGTGAACGACGGCCTGGCCGACGACAGCCAGCGCGAGGACACTTCCTTCCCCTCCGACCGCTACTTCAAGGACGAGACCTACCGCCTCTCCCCCGCCTACCGGGCATTGCTCGAAGACGCCATCGCCTACGCCAGCGAACGAGTGTCGGCGGCGGGCGAGCAGGGCAAGCGGGAATCCCGCATCGCCTGGTGGTCGGCGATCGCGCTGCTGCGCTCCATGGTCTCCTCCCCTCGTGCCGCCTCCCAGACCCTGCAGACCCGCTCGGCCGCCGCGGTGGCCGCGAGCCCGGAGGAGGCGGACCGGCTCGGCGCCCCACTGACCAGCGACGCCTCCGACAGCGATGTCATGGAGGGTCTCGACGTCGCGCCAGGCGCGGAGACCGATGGGGCGAAAGCGCGGCTGGCCCAGCTCGCCCAGCGCGCCGCAAAGCTGGAGGGCCCGGACGAGGACCTGAAGCTGGCCGCCCTGCTCAAGCACCTCAAGGCACTGATCCGCGAGGGCTACAACCCGATCGTCTTCTGCCGCTACATCCCCACCGCCGAGTACGTCGCCGAGCACCTCGACGGCAAACTCGGCAAGAAGACCGTCATCCGGCACGTCACCGGCACCCTCTCCCCGCAGCAGCGCCTGCAGCGCATCGAGGAACTGGCCGACGAGAGCGCCGACTCGCCGCGCGTGCTGGTCGCCACGGACTGCCTGTCGGAAGGCGTCAACCTCCAGCACCACTTCGACGCCGTCGTCCACTACGACCTGGCGTGGAACCCCACCCGCCACGACCAGCGCGAGGGCCGCGTCGACCGCTACGGCCAGAAGCGCGACGTCGTCAAGGTCATCACCCTGTACGGCAGCGACAACGGCATCGACGGCAAGGTCCTCGAGGTCCTGATCAAGAAGCACCGCCAGATCCGCAAGGACCTCGGCATCTCCGTCTCCGTCCCGGACGCCGCCTCGACCGGGGTCACCGACGCCATCGTCGAATGGCTGCTCATGCGCGAGCAACGGCCCGACCAGGAGGCGCTGTTCGAGGTGGAGGAACTCGACCGCAAGGCCGAGGCGCTGGAGGCGGAGTGGAACTCGGCCGCCGAGCGCGAGCGCACCTCCCGCTCCCGCTTCGCCCAGCGCTCCATCCACCCGGAGGAGGTGGCCCGCGAGGCCGCCGCCATCCGCGACACCCTGGGCCGCTCCGACGAGGTGCAGCATTTCGTACGGAACGCGCTCGACGCGCTGGACGGCGTGATCCGCGAGAACGGTGTTCCCGGCGATTTCACCGCCGACATCAGCGGCACCCCCGCCGGCCTTCGCGACGCCGTGGCCCCGGTCATCGGCGGCGAGCTGAGCCGCCCGATCCCGTTCCGGACCACGGCGGCGGTGGCCCGCGGCGAGGCCGCTCTCGTCCGCACCGACCCCGTGGTCGGGGCTGTGGCAGGGTACGTGCTCAACACCGCGCTGGAGACCGAGGGCAGGCGCCCGGCCAGGCGCTGCGGGGTGATCCGCACCGACGCCGTGCAGACCCGTACCACGCTGCTGCTGGTCCGCTACCGCTTCCACCTCACGCTGCCGTCCCGCTCGGGCGAGAAGGAGATCGTCGCCGAGGACGCCCGCCTCCTGGCCTTCCAGGGCTCCCCCACCGGCGCGCTCTGGCTGCCGCCGGAGGAGGCGCTCCAGCTCATCGACGCCACCGCCGACGCCAACACCGACCCCGTCTTCGGCGAGCGCACCATGACCCGCGTCCTCGATGGCCTGCCCGCCACCGCCGGTCACCTGAGCGAGTACGGCAAGCAGCTCGAAGGCGAGCTGGAGGACTCCCATCGCCGGGTGCGCAGCGCGTCCGGCGAGATCGTCCGAGGTCTGGACGTCACCGTGCAAGAACCCGCCGACATCCTCGGCGTGTACGTCTACCTGCCCGCCGGAGGGGCCGCCTGATGTCCGCCGTCACCCGCAACCAGGTCTTCTCCGCCGTCCACACGGTCGGCGGCCTCCTCCCGGCCGACATGCTGCTGCGCATCTCCGAGGGCAAGGACGTCAAGGGATCCGCTCCTGCCGACTACCGCGTCATCGGTTCGCGCTCGGTACGCGACGATGCCGAGCGTCACTGGGACTACCTCAAGTCCATCTGGACGGAGCTCCGCCAGAAGCTGCCCGTTGCCCCCGAGGCGGAGATCCCCGCCGATCCGACGGGGGTTGCGCTGAGCCAATGGTTGGAGCCGTTCTTCACAGAGCTCGGGTTCGGCGACTTGACCGCGATCGGTAAGTCAGGCATTCCTTCGGACGACGCCAGTAAGACCTTCGCCATCAGCCACCGCTGGAACCACGTCCCCATCCACCTGTGCGCGTGGAACACCACCTTGGATCGGCGCTCAGGCGGTGCGGGCACAATCCCTTCACAGTCGCTCGTGCAGGAGTGCCTGAACCGCACTGACTCTCATCTGTGGGGCGTGCTTACCAACGGCCGCCAGCTGCGTCTGCTGCGTGACTCCAGCGCACTGGCCACCGCTTCCTACATCGAGTTCGACCTTGAGGCGATTTTCGACGGAGAGCTGTTCAGCGAGTTCGTCCTGCTGTATCGGCTCCTGCACGTGACACGCTTCAAAGTCGAAGAAAGCGAAGCACCCTCAGCCTGCTGGCTGGAGAAATGGCGAGCGGACGCCATCACATCCGGCATGCGCGCGCTGGACCAGCTACGCAAGGGCGTGCAGGAAGCGATCACCGCGCTGGGCACCGGTTTCCTCCGTCACCCAGCCAACGCCGCCCTGCGGGAGAACGTCGACGTCAAGGCTCTCCACAACGCCCTGCTGCGCCTGGCGTACCGGATGCTGTTCTTGTTCGTCGCCGAAGATCGCGACGCCCTGCACGCCCCGACTGCCAGCAAAGAAGCGCGGCAGAGATACGACAAGTACTTCTCCTCGGCCCGGCTCCGCTCCCACGCACGCCGCCGGCGAGGCACCGTTCATAGCGACCTCTATCAGGCTCTCCGTATCGTGCTCGACGCTCTCGGCGACGAACGCGGCCGGCGGGAGCTCGGGCTGCCGGGCCTCGGCGGCATCTTCGACGAGACCGAAGCCGATGCCCTGCTCAAGGGGTTGCTCCTGTCGAACGAGTACTTGCTGTCCGCCGTCCGCCACCTTTCGGAAGTCCGTGATGCCGGCTCCCGTCGCAGGCGCTCCATCGACTACCGTCATCTGGACGCGGAGGAGTTGGGCTCTGTCTACGAGTCCCTTCTGGAGCTCGTGCCGCGGCACAGTGCGGTTGATCGCACATTTGAGCTGGTCGAGATAGCAGGCAACTCCCGAAAGACCACGGGCAGCTATTACACGCCCTCCTCGCTGATCGAATGCCTCCTCGACTCCTCGCTCGATCCCGTCATCGACGACGCGGTGAAGCGCGGCGAGCAAACCGCCAGTGCGGTCGGGCAACCGGACCCCACCGACTCGATCGTCCGCGAGCTCCTTTCACTCACCATCTGCGATCCAGCCTGCGGCTCCGGCCATTTTCTCGTCGCTGCGGCCCGCCGGATCGCCAAACGTGTCGCCGCCGTCCGGGAACGCAACCCCGAGCCCACGATCGACGCTGTACGGCGCGCCCTTCATGAGGTGATCGCCCGGTGCATCTACGGCGTGGATCTCAACCCGATGGCGGTTGAGCTCGCCAAGGTATCCCTCTGGCTGGAAGCCCTTGAGCCCGGTAAACCGTTGAGCTTCCTGGACGCCCATATCAAGTGCGGCAACGCCTTGATCGGGGCCACGCCTGCTCTCATGCGAGCCGGCATCCCAGACCAGGCATTCATCGCTACTGAAGGCGATGACAAGAAGCACGCGAAGGCACTCGAGAAGCTCAACGGCGAGGAGCGACAAGGTCAGTTCAGCCTGTTCGACATCGAAGAGGATTCGGTGCGGGTTACCAACGCAGCTTTCGCTTCGAGCGTTCGGCGCATCGCGGAAGCTCCATCCGACAACCTTCGTGATGTTCGCGATCAAGCGACGGCCTACACGAAGTGGGAGCATTCCTCGGAGTACGTCAACGCTCTCCACCTTGCCGACGCTTGGTGCGCGGCGTTTATGTGGATTAAGAAAGCGGGCATGCCGACGGCCGTGACTCACAGACTCTTCCGGTCGCTGGAGGATCCAGAAGGCTCTGGCGTATCACAGGGGACACACGATGAGATTGTTCGCCTTCGCAACCAATATCGGTTCTTCCATTGGCATCTGGAGTTCCCCGAAGTTTTCACCGTGCCGGAGGATAGCCGAGAAGTTTCCACCGTCACTGGCTGGGTAGGCGGATTCGATTGTGTGCTGGGCAATCCGCCATGGGACAGCGTGGAGCTCAAGGAGCAGGAGTTCTTCGCTCAGCGTATGCCCGCGATCGCCGCGGTTGGCAAGGCGAATGCTCGCAAGAAGCTGATCGCCAAACTTCAGGACGATCCCCACACACGGTCGATCTACAACGAGTACTCAGCGGCCAAGCGTGCCGTTCACGCGGAGAGTCACTTCTTGCGGCGGTCAGCTCGTGTCCCCCTCACTGGACAGGGCAACCTCAACACGTACGCGGTCTTTGCGGAGACAGCCCGTATCCTGATGGGATCGCGCGGGCGGACAGGCATTATCGTTCCCACAGGTATCGCCACCGATGCCAGGACACAGTACTTCTTCAAGGATCTGGTGCAAACTTACGCAATCGCGGCCCTTTTTGACTTCGAGAATGCAGCACCCCTGTTCCCAGATGTGCACCGCTCTTTCAAGTTCAGCATCCTGTCACTTGCCGGTCGACAACTCCGCGAGCCAGCCGCCACCTTCGCATTCTTTCTCCGCGACCCAGTCGCACTTGACGACCCCAACAGGGCGTTCATGCTCACTGCGGAAGAAATATCCCTCCTAAATCCGAATACGGGCACATGTCCGATCTTTCGATCTCGTCGTGATGCAGAACTCACTCTCAAGGCATATCAACGTTTTCCTGCCTTAGTTGCCGAGGGAAAGCACAACGGAAATCCATGGAAACTTTCTTTTGCGCAAGGCCTATTCAACATGTCTCACGACTCAGACTATTTCCACCTTGAAGAGGAACTCCAAGGTCAGGACTGGAGCATCTCTGGCAACACCTACCGCAAAGAGAACCGCAAAATGCTGCCTCTTTATGAGGCGAAACTGATTCATCACTACGATCATCGCTGGGCGACATACGATCATTCAAATTCGGTACGAGCACTGAGGGGCGAAGAGAAGCGCAATCCAATTTTCCTCGCTCTCTCCCGCTATTGGGTCGCCGAGAGCGAGGTGAGCAAAAAGCTAAATGCGAAAGACTGGGGCCATGACTGGCTCTGCGGCTGGCGTGATGTGTGTCGGGCGACCGATGAACGCACTGCCATCTCGGCTTTCATCCCGCGCTCTGCCGTCGGAGACAAGATTCCCCTGATGTATCCGATGGTGCCCCCAGCCTTGGTTGCCACACTCCTCGCTACACAAAGCTCTCTGATCTTCGATTATCTAAGCCGACAGAAGATCGGCGGCACAAACATGGCGAAGTTTATTTGGCAACAACTTCCCACACCTACACCAGATATCATCTCGGTTCATACATCCTTTATCGTTCGGCGCGTTCTGGAACTCGTCTACACCGCCTACGATATGACCGGACTCGCCCGTGACCTTGGCGACTCCGACGAGCCGTTCCAATGGGACGAAGAGCGTCGCGCCCAGATCCGGGCCGAACTCGACGCCTACTTCTTTCATCTCTACGCCATCAATCGTTCGAACGTGGACTACATTATGGAGTCATTCCAGTCGGAGACTGGTGGACTCAAGAACAACGAGATTGCCAAGTACGGAACCTACCGCACCAAGAACCTCGTCCTCGCCGAGTATGACCGCATGGCGGCGGCCGGCGTAAGTCTGGAAACCCCTCTCATCGATGGGGAGAACTTCGTCTCCACACTTATCCCGGCACCTGGTCATGGTCCGCGCCATCCGGCGAGAGGCAAAATGGGGGGCGAACGAGAGAGCTAGGCCCGAGTATCGAATTCGCCATCCATGACGCCGCCGATGAACGCCTTCCATTCATCGCGAGTGAACAGCAGCTTGGGACCATCCGGGTCCTTGCTGTCACGAACGGCGATCACCCCAGGAAGGTTCATCGCAACCTCCACGCACTGGCCGCCGTTATCAGAAGAGCGCGATGACTTCCGCCACAGGGCGTCACTCAGGTCCATCTGCGCCTCGCTTCCTCGATTTTCTGGAGGGATATCCGCTCAGGATATGCCCATATCCTGAGCGCTTCATAGCGATGCCAAATCGAGGCCACGGTATCACGCTCCGTAGTGATATACGCCTGTGCCGGTGAGTCCGAACTGACAACGTCAGGTTGCCCGTTGGGAAGCTCGGCGATCATAAAGGCACCGGCCAGCCCAGCTACGCATTCCGGATCGACGACCTGCAAGAAAACATCGGGCCTGTGAGTCATCTCCAGCAGATGGCCCAGTTGCTCATGCATCACTTCGGCTCCGCCGATCCTGCGCTGCAGCACACCCTCATCCACAAGCATCAGCAACAGGGGGGGGTCCTCCCGATCGAGGATGCGTTGCCGCCGCATGCGAGCTTCGACACGTTCGTCTACCTCGTCGGGCTTGATCCGCGGCCCGTGGCTGAAGATATGGCGGGCGTATGCCTCGGTCTGGAGAAGGCCGGGGACGAGCAGAGGATCCCATGAGCGCAGGACAAGAAGGGTGGGCTCGATCTCCTCGGCCCAGTTCCTGAACCAGGGCGGGTTGCCCGGCTGACTGACGATGCGTTCGTGGAGCTGGGCGAAGGAGCCGCCGCCGGACGTGCCGAAGAGCAGGTCCAGCCGCTCGGCGTCCGACCGCGACGGCGTACGGGTCGCCTTCTCCAGGCGGCTCACCTGCGTCTGCGTGCAGCCGAGCCGGGCCGCCACCGCCGCCTGGGACAACTCGGCGGCCTCCCGCAGCCGCCGCATCTCCGCGCTGAAGCGCACGCGAGGAGAGTCCGGGTTGAGAGACGGCACAACGTCCATGGCATTTCCTCTCATATTAGAGAAAAACGGAAACCTCTGCTGGCCGATAACACCTTTAAACCACACCTGACCAACCGCTGTCATCAGTCATGCTGTCTTGGCCTGGCCAATTGATTGTTCGCTCCGGCATCGAGAAGGCACGCTGAACGCACACCTTCTTCGACGGCAGACACAGAAACTGCCCACAACATTCCTCGGCCGGGCACGAATAACCCGTCAGTGCTATTCATCGCTTCGGGCGTACCGCCGGGAAACCAGCCGGGAGGCAGGAGCATGGCAGCACGTGAAGAGCGCGAGAGATTCGACCACCTCGCCCGCCTGGGCTGGGACCTGCACGTCTTGGGCTATTGCGTCTCACTGCTCGTGCCCGTGGCCGACCTGCCGGTCCTGGAGATGCTCACCATGGACGGCGCCAAGGTCCACATCACCGCCATTCGCCGTTACTGCGGTTGGGTGTTCACCTGGCGCCCCTGGTGTGCGCGGCTGTGGCGGCGCGACAAATGGGTGGTTGCCCACGCCGACAATGCTGCCGCCATCATCGTCGCTGAGGCGAACGCACGAGAAGGAAACTTCACCATGACGACACAGAAACGGCAGTCCCGAAAGCGCCGCATATGGCTGGTCTCAAGAAAATCCCGGCGACGAGAATAACCGTCTGCGAGGGCTGTGGCTGGGCGCGAGATGCATACGAAAGGCGGTCGGCATGAGCGTCGAGGATTTCCACAGCGCACACCCCGAACCACTCAAGGACGGTCACACCAGGATCAGGTGGTCTCCGTCCGTAGCCAGAGCCACCTCCATCAGGGTCAGAAGCCACACCTGCGGCTGCACCCCTACGTCATACGAGCTGTGCGAGGCGGCGGGCCTGGCCTTCATCCGCCGCACCGTGCGCTCGTCCGCGGGCACCCACGTCAGCGAGAGCCCCTGGCTGCGAAGAGCAGAGACGGACAAGCTCTGGACAGCGCTGCTGGAGGGACGGGCACGGTGAACAGGCATGCCTACCCTTCCGATCGAGGCACGCGCCATCCGGCCACGAGCCAGCCCGACGGCTCTGCACGAGCGAACCTGTTCGCCCCGCCCCTCGTACGAGATGGCGCAGAGGCCTGCTGGGACCTGCCCGCCGCCCCCGAGACGGCGAGCGTCGCGCGCAGGCTCATACGCGAAGCCCTCGCCACGTGGGACCTGTCCGGCCTGGCCGACGATCTGACCATGGTCGTCTCCGAGGTCGTGACCAACGCGGTCGTGCACGCGAAGTCCGCGATGACCCTCTCCCTGTACCGGCAGGGCCGAAGCGTCCGGGGCGAGGTGGCCGACCACAGCCCCGTCTGGCCGACCCCGCCGCCGGCGGGACCGAACGAGGAGCACGGACGCGGACTGGCGATCGTCGCGGCCTACTCCGAGCGTTGGGGCGTCGATCCCGCACCGTTCGGCAAGATCGTCTGGTTTGTCTGCTCCGTCCGCCGATCCGCAACACGCCCGCCATGTCAACTTAGCGTAATGATATAGTCACCGTCAGGCGACGGTCGTGGACCTCGACCACGAATGTGAGTCCTTCAATTGACGGTCAGCGCTGACTCACCAGGCGGGCATGCCGGGCAGACCCGGAGGGGACACATGGGCTTTTGGGGCACCTACATCGTGGCGCGTACGAACCAGCCGCTGACCGGGCTCCCGGCACTGCGGCAATCAGCGGCCAACGCCAGCTGGCACTGGCAGGGACCAGACCGATGGCGTGCCGTGCAGGTCGACCGCGGCCCCGCCAGCTGGGACTCGCCGACCCTTCCCCACGCCTGGGACGGCCTGCTCACAGGGCTGATGCAGCAGGCAGGACACCCGGTCCTGGCAGCCGTCATCAAGCACAGCGAGGGCGCCCAGCTCCTCGGCCGCAGCCCCGTGGCCGGCCACTGGGGCGGCTGGCTCATGGCCGACGGCATCACTTGGCGCTCCCTGCCCGCCGGCGGACCGGCCCAGTCCTGGGACGAAAACGGCGAGCAACATGCCGAGGACCCCGCCGAGTACCAGCGACGCCGCCAAGCAGCGCTCGACCGCCTCTCTACACGGCTGCGGGGCCGCCCGGCTCCGCAGCCGCACCATCGGCCCTCGCATGGGCCAGAGAAGCCGGCCTCACGCCCGACCCCGCCGCCGTAACCACCGCCCTGGACGCCAAAGGCGTCTTCGCCGAGGACGTGCTCTTCCAACTCCTAGCCGCCCTCGGCCTACCAGACCTCCCCATCGGGTGCCACAACTAGCCGTATCTCCGACTTGACAGCCCACCCCCGCCACTTAACTACGTGGCCTTGGACCCTGCGACCCGAGGCGCCACTACATGCTGCCGCCCGCGCCGCAGCTCCCGCAGGTGCGCGAACTTATCGAGACAGACCGCTACTTCGTGCTGCACGCACCTCGGCAGGCCGGCAAGACGACCATCCTGGACGCCCTGGCCTCCGAGCTGACCGCCGAGGGCGACATCGCCGCCCTGTCATTCTCCTTCGAGCGCGCCAGGATCTTCAGCGACGACATCGCCGCCACGGAAGCGATTCTGCTGGACTCCCTCCGCGAGACCGCCGACTTGTCGGGATGGCCCGACGAACTGCTGCCACCGGACTCCGGGCCTGAGGGGCAGGCAGGCACCCGGTTCGGGAAGGCGCTGAGCGAGTGGTGCCGCCACTGCCCTCGCCGAGTCGTGCTGTTCCTCGACGACTTCGATGCCCTGCAAGGCACCAGCCTGATCAGCATCCTCGGCCAGCTCCGCCACGGCTACAACGCACGGCACAAGGGACATCCGTTCCCCGCCTCGATGGTGCTGTGCGGGTGGCGTGACCTGCGCGACTACAAAGTCGCCTCCGGCGGCGACCCGGCACGGCTCAGCCCGGCCAGCTCGTTCAACGTCCTCGCTGACTCGCTGCGTCTGGGCGACTTCACCACTGACCAGATCGCCGAGCTGTACTACCAGCACACGCAGGCGACCGGCCAGGAGTTCAGGAACAGCACGGACCTTTCACCGACGAGGCGCTGATCCAGGCTCGCTTGAGAATTTTGGGAGCGGCAGATTTCGGCGACGTTCCGAGTAGGCCTTGCTGAGATCCGACGATGTCCGTACGACCGTCGCGGTGACGCGACCTACGTCGACTCAGGCAGAGCCTGAGGTACTTAGGTACCGTGGACGCGGGAGGGATAGATATGGCTGCTGCCACGAAGCGTCAAACACCCCTGAAGATCGACCCCGCGACGGACGAGTTGATCTCCCAGGCTGCCCATTTCCTCGGCATGACCAAGAAGGACCTCGTGTCCGAAGCCGTCAGAGACAGAAGGCAAACGAGCAGTTCGCCGCCCCTGACACCCCGCATGAGCGGATCCGAGCCATCGACGATGTCGTCCTCTTCAAGGTCAAGACCGGCCGATGGCGAGGTGACGTCCTCGCCGATGAACCCACCTCCGAGGTTCGGGACTGGCTTGTGGCCGTCGGTATCCGCGAAGACGGGGCTCACTACATGACGTCCACGAGCATGCCGCGGACTTCCCAACGCTCCACCTTGGCGTTATCGTCCGCGCCGACGATGGCCACGAGACCTACGTCGCGATTCGAATAACCGGCTCAGTCTCGACGAACCTTACCGCGATGATCTGATCACTCCACCGCAAGCGTCTGTAGCAGACGATCGAAGGCAGTGATATCGGCGCATACGACTGCACGAGCGAAATTGATCTTCTCTTTGCCGCCGTTCAGTCTCTTCGGAAAACGGCGCATATTGGCATGGTGGAACAAGTCAGGCTTGATGCTCAGACCTTGGATGCCCTCGATCGCCTCTAGCATCTCACCGGAGGTTTCCGGATGGATCTTCACTCTGATCGCCTGGCGGAGGTTACGCTGCCGGTCGAGATAGATCGTCACGCAGCTTGTCGGATGGCGTAATTCGCAGACCTTCACCAGTAAGTGGGTCAGTTCATATTCCCGGCCGGCCGCGACGTTGACGAGGCGCTGCTCGAAATCCGTCAAGGGGTGCTGGGTGAGATTCACTCGAACTCCTCAATCGACGCCAATGCACACGCTACCCTCAATCAGCACGACTAATGTGATGTCCGGCTCAGCAAACAGCACACCCATGGCGATACGCACGCCCTCGAGAACCGTCAGGCGCTCACCTTCAATTGGTGGACACGCTGCTTGGACAAACCCATGACCCGAGCCGTATCCGGCTCCGACCAGTGGCTCGTCAGTACTCTCGCGGCCTTGACCGCGAGTTCCGCGGCGCGCTTGGCATGCGTTTCGGCTAGTTCCTTCTCGCGGCTGTATTCCGCCACCACCCCCGCCACCTCTTCGGGAAGATCGAAGACGAACTCCACCGCGGGAGTCTCCTCGGGCCATGCCCAGGCGTGAATCTCCGTCAAGTCGCGCTCCAGTTGGGACAAGGAGCTTGCCACACCAACTCCGTCAACCTCACCCGTAGGGCAGCGTGACACCCACCGTCGGTTCTCGTAGGTGACGACATAGATAATCGTCTTGCTCATCGGCTCATCCTCTCTACGATTGCCTCCAGCCGCTTCACGGCTTCGCGAAAGAGCTCCGGATCGCGATCCGGGTCGGCAGGAATCATGACGGGAACCGAGATGACGCCATCCTTGATCACACGCAGCGCGCACATGTCGCCCTTGAGGTGGTACAGCCAGTCAGCTGTGGCACCTGCGGCCGCCACGATCGTTGCGATCTCGGCGAGTTTCCGCATGTGCGGGGGAAGGATCTCGGTCACAACGAGGATCCTACTGCACTAGGAAGCAGCCTCCTAGCAGGATAGGAGATGCCCTCCTAGCATGCAATCCTCTCGGTCGCAATCGACCGGGATCGCTGGCTCCGCCGGCCGGCTCGGCCATACCCTGGGTGCCTCCACTCGTGCAGGAGGTTCCGCGTGCCGCAGCTCGCCTTCGCCAACAGTTTCTGGGAGAGCTTCGACGCTCTGGAGAAGCCGGTCAAGGCGGGCGTGCGCAAGGCCATGAAACGGTTCCAGCAGCTCGCCATCGCCGAGCTGTACGCCGACAAGGGCCTGCACCTGGAGTCGGTGGTGAACGCGCGAGACCCGCGCATGCGGACCATCCGCGTCACCGAGTTCTGGCGCGGCGTGGTCCTGGCCCCGGACGACGGGACTGACACGTTCCTGCTGCTGAACGTCGTTCCGCACGACGAGGCCTACGGATGGGCGGCCAAGCGGCTCTACACCGTCAACTCCGCCACGCACGCCCTGGAGGTGCGCAACGTCGTCGCCATCGAGCAGCTCACCCCTGCCCTGGAGCAGGCGGCGGCCGAGGCGCCGTCGCTGCTGTTCGCCAAGCACTCCGACACCGTGCTGCGTGATCTCGGCATCGACGACCAGGTTCTGCGCGCCGTCCGGACCATCATCGACCAGCCGCAGCTGAACGCGTTCGCCTCGCTCCTGCCCGAGGACCAGTTCGAGGTGCTGCAGTATCTCGCGGAGGGGTTCTCACCCCAGGAGGTCTACCAGCAGGTCGTGGCCGAGCGCCGCCCCGCCGATGCCTCTGCCGACGCGGACCAGAGCCTCGAGCGGGCGATCATCAACACCACGACCCGCATCACCCTGGTCAGCAGCGCGGACGAGCTGACCGACGTGCTCAGCAAGCCGTTCGCCGCGTGGCGGGTCTTCCTGCATCCCTCGCAGCGGCGCGTCGCGTACCGGCCCTCCTACAACGGGCCGGCGCAGGTGACGGGCGGCCCGGGAACGGGCAAGACGGTGGTCGCGCTGCACCGGGTCAAGCACCTGCTCACCCGCTCTCCCGGCAGCCGGATCCTGCTCACGACGTACACCACCGCGCTCGCGGCGGCGCTGCGGGAGAACCTTGAGCTGCTTCTCGACGACGAGAAGCAGCTCGCGAGGGTGGACGTCACCACGGTGAACGCCTACGCCTACCGCGTCGTACGGGCGCTGGCCGGCCGCACGCCCAAGATGATCGGGGACGCCGACGAGCGGCAGGTCTGGCGGCGCGTCATCCGGCGGCTGGACCTGCCGTGGACCGAGCAGTTCCTGCACCAGGAGTACCGGCATGTCGTCCTCGCGCAGCGGATCAATTCGCGGACCGAGTATCTCCAGGCGCCCCGGCGGGGCCGGGGCACGGCGATCGGGCCGCGGCAGCGGGAGCAGGTCTGGGATGCGGTGGAGGCGTTCACGACGGAGCTCCGTAGTGGCGGCGTCAGCACCCACCTGCAGCTCTGCGCGGAGGCGACCCGCCTGCTCGGCGGCTCCGACCTGAGGCGGTACGGCTTCGACCACGTCATCGTGGACGAGGCTCAGGACCTGCACCCAGCACAGTGGCGAGTGCTGCGCGCTGCCGTCCTCGACGGCCCGGACGATCTCTTCATCACGGGCGACCCGCACCAGCGGATCTACGACTCCAAGGTGTCACTCAGCTCACTCGGCATCTCCGTGGCCGGGCGAAGCGGCCGGCTGCGCATCAACTACCGCAGCACGGCGGAGATCCTGACCTGGTCGACCGGCCTGCTCGACGGGTCGCTCGTTGAGGAGCTGGGCGGACAGGGCAACGAGAGCCTGTCCGGCTACCGGTCCCTGCTGCACGGTAAGCGCCCTCGCACGGCCGCTTTCCCGGCCGAGCAGGCCGAGGTCGCGGCGGTCGTGGAACGGGTGCGGGAATGGCTCGGGCAGGGGGTGCGGCCGGGCGAGATCGCCGTGTGCACGCGTTTCAACATCCTGCTGAACAAGGTCCACGACCGGCTGGCGGCCGAGGGCATTCCGGCGGTCAAGGTCAAGGACCAGCCGTCGGCGAACGCCGAGGGGGTTCGCCTGGCGACCATGCATGCCATGAAGGGGCTGGAGTTCCGCTGCGTGGCGGTGGTGGGGGTGACCGCCGGTGCAGTGCCGTTCGCCAAGGAGATCACGCCTGCGGAGGTGGACCGGCTCCAGCACGAGAGCGACATGCTGCGTGAGCGCTGCGTACTCTTCGTCGCCTGCACGCGGGCGCGTGAGGCGCTCTACGTGTCGTGGAGCGGCGCGCCCAGTCCGTTCGTCTCGCAGCAGTCTCAGCAGTTGATTTAGAACGCCTGTACGAACTTCCTGGTCACTCTACCTACTGGAGGGTATGATGAAAACTGCGTCAACAGAGTTGCGCCCAGGTCTGGGGACCTGAGCGGGCTGGTTTCAGAAGGGCTTGATATTCATGGGCGAGCGCCCTGTCGTGGTGACACTCGCCGAGATCGCGCGCATCGCGGGAGTCGGACGGGCCGCCGTCAGCAATTGGCGGAGACGGCATCACACATTCCCCTCCCCTGTCAGCGGCACGGACACCAGCCCACAGTTCTCCCTGGTCCAGGTCGAGGAGTGGCTGCGTGAGCACGACAAGCTCGGGTCGTCCGCCGGTTCACTCGAACGCCTCTGGCCGGCTTTTGAGGCTCTGGGCGATCGTGATCGCATGGGACGGGTCATCGCCGAGTTCGGTGCCCGGCTGCGAGACGCGCCTCATCGCGAACTCGATCCAGGCGAAGAGCATCTGGTTGATCAGGCTCTTGAGCTCTCCCTGCATGAAGGCGGCCGCGAGACTTTCCAATATCTCCTCGACCGGTGGCTCGGCACGCATATCCGCCAGATCACCACTACACCGGCTCCGCTCGCCTCGTTCATGGCGGAAGTGGCGGCCCGGGCCAGACCGGGAAGGATCAGCACACTGCTCGATCCCGCCTGCGGTGCCGGCGGACTGCTCCTGGCCGGCGCGGAACGCTGGAAGGGCGCATGCCGGCTTCTCGGCCATGAACGAGACCCCGTTCTCGCCATGCTGGCGAGATCCAGATTGTCGCTGCTGGCCGAGACGCCCGAGATCGACCTCAAAACGACCGACACCTTGCGGAGCGAATCCCCGGCCGCTAGCGCTGATGTGATCCTGTGCAATCCGCCCACCAATGAACGCGACTGGGGACACGCGGAACTGGCGACCGATCGACGATGGCTGTTCGGCCTGCCACCACGAACCGAGTCCGAACTCGCCTGGGTGCAGCACATCGTCTCCGCGCTGGGCGAGGACGGCGTCGCGGTCGTGCTTCTGCCGCCCGCCGTGGCCTCACGCCGCGCGGGCCGTCGCATCAGGGCGGCGATGCTGCGTGCGGGGTCGCTCAGAGCTGTCATCGCCCTGCCCCCGGGTGCGGCTCCACCCTTCGGGGTCGGCCTGCACCTGTGGATCCTGCAACCACCGGCCCAGCGCCGGACCGCTCCTTCGGTCCTCATGGTGGACACGGCCGACTGCCGGGCCACCTTGTCAGCCGCTCGCGCTCAGGCTGTCGACTGGGACGCCGTCCGAGATCGGGTATTCGGAGCGATGGCAGGTGAGGCGCGGGAGAGCAGCATCGAGATACCGGTTCTTGACCTGCTGGGCGAGGAGACCGACCTGACTCCCGCACGGCATGCGCCCACCAGTGTGTCGGTATCGGTCGTCAATCATCGCCGTACCTGGCGGCAGTTCGACTCGAGCCTGCAGGAAGCTCAGGATCTGGGGAAGGTCCTGCGCGATCTGGAGTTGGTTCGGGAAGTGGCGGACGCCCACGCTGTCGCGGTCGCCGACCTGGAGCAAGCCGGCACGCTCGCGCTGGCACCAGGGCAGGCGATCCCGGACGGATACATACGGCGGGGTGAGCGGCCCCATGACGGGGTTCCGGTGCTCACCGTCGCGGACCTGAGGGAAGGGCAGCCGCCCCAGTTCTGGGTAGCCGCCGAGGACGTCGAGCAGCTCGAACGGGACAAGGGCATCACCGTGACATCGTCCAACGACGTGGTGGTGGTCGTTCCGTCGGCCGAGTTCAGCGCATGGGTGGACGTTGCGGCACCCACGGTCCTGGGGCCGCACATCCATCGGCTCCGGCCCGACACCGAGCGTCTCGACCCATGGTTCCTGGCCGCCTGTCTGCGTGCGCACTTCAACGCACGGCAGGCCGGTACACACGCCACCACCACATCCCGAGTGGATCCGCGGCGTCTCCTGGTGCCTCGTCTTCCCATCGACGAACAGCATCGATATGGCGACATTCATCGTCGGCTGGTGCGCTTCGAACAGGCCGTCGCGGAGGTGGGCAACGTGGGTGCGACACTGAGCCGGACGCTCACGGAACTTCTGGCCGCCGGGCGGCTCAGAGAGAGCTGAGCATCGTCTCGACCTCATCGCGGTGGCCCCATTCGGCGAGTTCTGCGGCGAACTCGCGACAGCGCCGATGCACTTTGAGGGACGAGCGGGACAGGCCGCGAAGCTCGACGACCACCGCCTTCCACATGTTGAAGGCCGCCTCGGTGTCGTCCTTCTCCGGCACCAGGCATTCGGCGACGCCGACGCGGGCTTCCAGGAGAAGGTCCAGGTCCTTGGCGCCGAGAGGCGCCCGCTCCACGGTGCGGTACAGCCTGCCGGCTCCGGGCCAGTCCCCTTCGAGCCGCGCACGATCCGCGCGGACCAGCTGAGCCCGTACGACGAGGCGCTCACGCGGACCCCACGCCGCTTCCACCTCCCTCAGCTGCGCCACCACTCGCTCCGCTTGCATGCCAGGCCGCTGCGCCATCACTTCGCGCTCGGCGGCGTCGAGCAGGTCGCCGAACTCGCGGCGGCTCGGCATCATCCTGCGTCTGACAGAGGGGCGCTGCCGCTGCACGGGCGCCGTCTTCGCGGTCACGGGTGATGTGTCGCGACCTTGCCTGAACGGCACGGTGGGGTCGGGGTCCAGC
>NZ_SSXE01000015.1 GCF_021699195.1 Nonomuraea sp. MG754425
GCCGGGATGGGGCGAAGGTTTGTTGTCGTCCTTCGCCGTCATCGGCCTGCCCTGCGCGGGCGACGTATCCGGGCCTTGCTCGACCGCGTCGAACATTTCGGTCTCTGTGGGCTTCTTCGGCTGCTGTCCGTTACCCGAAGCCGCCTTTGTCCTGGCGGTGCCACCCTGGGCGCTCATGAGCTACTCTCCTCCCCCGTCTTCCTCACTCTCGACCGAAGTCTCCATGGACTCGGCGTTCCGGGCGAGGGCCACCACGCTGTCGCCTTCAGCGAGATTCATCAATCGCACTCCCATGGTCTGGCGGCCGGACTGCTTGATCTCGCCGGCACTCGTCCGGATCACCCCGCCGGCGGACGTGATCGCGAAAACCTCGTCCTCTGGGTTGACCATGACGGCTCCGACCAGCTTGCCACGGGAAGATACGATCTTCGCAGTCAGCACGCCTCTCCCGCCACGTCCTTGAACTGGATACTGTTCCACTGGCGTCCGTTTTGCGTACCCAGCCTTCGTAGCGATAAGCACGTCTTGACCGTCGGCGATGCGATTCATGGCGAGAAGTTCGTCGCCTTCGAGGAACCTCATCCCGATAACACCGCTGGTAGCCCGCCCCATGGGACGGAGTGCCTCGTCGGAGGCGGTGAACCGGATCGACTGCGCGCCCTTCGAGACGAGCAGCAGATCATCGGCTTCGGAGACCAGACGGGCTCCGATGACCTCGTCGTCCTCGCGCAGATTGATCGCGATCAGACCGCCGGACCTGGGGGAGTCGTACTCGGCCAGGCGGGTCTTCTTGACCAGCCCGCTGCGCGTGGCGAGGACGAGATAAGGAGCGACGTTGTAGTCGCGTAGGTCGAGAACCTCCATGACTGTTTCGTCGGGCTGCATGGCCAAAAGGTTCGCGAGATGCATGCCGCGAGCGTCGCGACCCGCGTCCGGCAGCTCGTACGCCTTGACGCGGTACACCCGGCCCTTGTTCGTGAAGAACAACAGCCAGTGATGCGTCGTGGTGACGAAGAAGTGGTCGACGATGTCGTCCTGGCGCAACTGCGCGCCGCGCACACCCTTGCCGCCTCGCTTCTGGGCGCGGTAGAGGTCGGTCCGGGTGCGCTTGGCGTAGCCGCCCCGCGTGATGGTGACGACGATCTCGTCCTCGGCGATGAGGTCCTCGATCGACATGTCGCCGTCGTAGGCGATGATCTCGGTCTGCCGGTCGTCACCGTAGCGGTTGACGACCTCGGCGAGCTCCTCGTTGATGATCTCGCGCTGGCGGGCCTCACTGGCCAGGATCGAGTTGTACTCGGCGATCTGCGTCATCAGGCCGTCGTACTCGTCCTGGATGGACTGCCGCTCCAACGCGGCCAGCTTGCGGAGCTGCATGTCGAGGATGGCCTGGGCCTGCACCTCGTCGATCTCCAGCAGCGTCATGAGGCCCTGCTGGGCGTGCGAGGCGGAGTCGGAGGCCCGGATCAGCGCGATGACGTCGTCGAGCCGCTCCAGCGCCTTCAGCAGCGCGCGCAGGATGTGGGCGCGCTCCTCGGCCTTGCGCAGCAGGTAGCGCGTCCGGCGGACGACGACCTCGATCTGGTGCGCCACGTAGTGCCGGACGAACTGGTCGAGCCGCAGTGTGCGCGGCACGCCGTCCACCAGCGCGAGCATGTTGGCGCCGAAGGTGTCCTGGAGCTGGGTGTGCTTGTACAGGTTGTTCAGCACGACCTTGGCGACCGCGTCGCGCTTGAGCACGATCACCAGCCGCTGCCCGACCCGGGAGGAGCTCTCGTCGCGGACGTCGGCGATGCCGGTGAGCTTGCCCTCGCGGACCAGCTCGGCGATCTTCAGCGCGAGGTTGTCGGGATTGACCTGGTACGGCAGCTCGGTGACGACCAGCGCCTGCCGCCCCTTGTCCTCCTCGACCTCGACCACGGCCCGCATGGTGATCGAGCCGCGGCCGGTGCGGTAGGCGTCCTCGATGCCCCTGCGGCCCACGATGAGCGCCTTGGTGGGGAAGTCGGGGCCCTTGACCAGCTTGATCGCCGCTTCGAGCAGCTCCTCGTCGCCGGCCTCCGGGTTCTCCAGCGCCCACTTGACCGCCGCGGAGACCTCGCGCAGGTTGTGCGGCGGGATGTTGGTGGCCATGCCGACGGCGATGCCGCCCGAGCCGTTGACCAGCAACTGCGGGAAGCGCGCCGGCAGGACGTCGGGCTCCTGCGACTTGCCGTCGTAGTTGGGGCGGAAGTCGACGGTCTCCTTGTCGATGTCCCGCAGCATCTCCATGGCGATGGGCGCGAGCTTGCACTCGGTGTAGCGCATCGCCGCCGCCGGGTCGTTGCCGGGCGAACCGAAGTTGCCCTGCCCGTCGACCAGCGGGTACCGCAACGACCACGGCTGCGCCAGGCGTACCAGCGCGTCGTAGATCGAGGTGTCGCCGTGCGGGTGGTAGGTGCCCATCACGTCTCCGACGACGCGGGCGCACTTGAAGTAGCCGCGGTCGGGACGGTAGCCACCGTCGTACATCGCGTAGAGCACCCGGCGGTGCACCGGCTTGAGGCCGTCGCGCACGTCCGGCAGCGCCCTGGACACGATGACCGACATCGCGTAGTCCATGTAACTGCGCTGCATCTCGGACTGGATGTCCACCGGCTCGATGCGCTCAGCCGGGGGAGTGGTGTTCACGTCCGTCACAGGTAAGGTCCTTTTATTGGCTAAACGTCGAGGAAGCGCACGTCGCGAGCGTTTCGGATGATGAAGTCCCGCCGTGCCTCCACGTCTTCACCCATCAGCACGCTGAACAGGTCGTCGGCCTGCGCCGCGTCGTCGAGCGTGACCTGGCGCAGCAGCCGGGTCTCCGGGTTCATCGTGGTCTCCCAGAGCTGGCCGGCGTTCATCTCGCCCAGACCCTTGAAGCGCTGCACGTTGTCGCGCGGCCGGGGGTCGGGCTTGCCGTTGGCGATGCCCTCGGCGATGACGGCGTCGCGCTCGGCGTCGGAGTAGGTGTAGGAGGCGTCCTCGCCCTTGCGGTCCCACTTGATCTTGTAGAGGGGCGGGCACGACAGGTAGACGTGGCCGGCCTCGATCAGCGGTCGCATGAACCTGAACAGCAGCGTCAGCAGCAGCGTGTTGATGTGCTGGCCGTCCACGTCGGCGTCGGCCATGAGGATGACCTTGTGGTAGCGCAGCTTGCTGATGTCGAACTCGTCGTGCACGCCGGTGCCCAGAGCCGTGATCAGCGCCTGGACCTCGTTGTTCTTCAGGACCTTGTCGATCCGCGCCTTCTCGACGTTGAGGATCTTGCCCCGGATGGGCAGGATGGCCTGGAAGCGCGAGTCGCGGCCGCCCTTGGCCGAGCCGCCGGCCGAGTCGCCCTCGACGATGAACAGTTCGCACTTCTCCGGGTCGTTCCACTGGCAGTCGGCCAGCTTGCCGGGCAGCCCGCTGCCCGACTCCAGCAACGACTTACGCCTGGTGAGGTCGCGCGCCTGACGTGCCGCGAGGCGGGCACGCGAGGCCTGCAGGGACTTGTTGATGATGTCCTTGGCCTCGCCGGGGTTGCGCTCGAACCAGTCGCGCAGGTGGTCGTTGCAGGCCTTCTGCACGAACGACTTCGCCTCGGTGTTGCCGAGCTTGGTCTTCGTCTGCCCCTCGAACTGCGGGTCGGACAGCTTGACCGAGATGATCGCGGTCAGCCCCTCGCGGACGTCCTCGCCGGAGAGGTTGTCGTCCTTGCCCTCCTTGAGGAACTTCTGCTCGCGCGCGTAACGGTTGACGATCGACGTCAGCGCCGCGCGGAAGCCCTCCTCGTGGGTGCCGCCCTCGGCGGTGTTGATCGTGTTGGCGAAGGTGTAGACCGACTCCGAGTAGGAGTTGTTCCACTGCATGGCGATCTCGACCGCGATGCCGTCGCCCTCGGACTCGAAGGAGATGATCGACGCGTGCGCCGGCTCCTTCTTGGAGTTGAGGTGCTGGACGAAGTCGGCCAGGCCGCCCTCGTAGTGGTACTCGACGGTGTGCGGCTCGCCGTTGACATGGTCGGGACGCTCGTCGGTCAGCGTGATCTTCAGGCCCTTGTTGAGGAAGGCCTGCTCCTGGAAGCGCCGCGAGAGCGTCTCGTAGTTCCACGCCGTGGTCTCGAAGATGTCGGGGTCGGGCCAGAACGTGACCATGGTGCCGGTCTCGTCGGTCTCCTCGCCCTGGGCCAGGGGGGCCGTGGGCTTGGTCAGCTCGTAGCGCTGCCGCCAGTAGTGGCCGTTCTGCTTGACCTCCACCTCCATGGCGGTGGACAGCGCGTTGACGACGGCCGAGCCGACGCCGTGCAGGCCGCCGGAGACCGCGTACGCCTGGCTGTCGAACTTGCCGCCCGCGTGCAGCGTGGTCAGCACGACCTCGACGGCCGAGCGCTTCTCCACCGGGTGGATGCCCGTGGGGATGCCGCGCCCGTCGTCGATGACGCGCACGCCGTTGTCGGCGAGCAGCGTGATGTCGATCGTGCTCGCGTGACCCGCGAGAGCCTCGTCCACCGCGTTGTCCACGATCTCGTAGACCAGGTGGTGCAGGCCGCGCTCGCCGGTCGAGCCGATATACATACCCGGGCGCTTGCGAACCGCCTCAAGCCCTTCGAGTACGGTGATTGAGCTAGCGTCGTAGGACAACTGCGAAATCCTCCTGCCGCGGACACGCGGCGGGGGAGGCGATCAACTAGCGAAGCTGCCCCTACCGTGCCCGTCACCGTCGTGAGTGCCCCGATGCGCGGTCACCCGGGGGAGTCGGCTTGCTGCCGGGGTGACACGCAAGCGGACGTGTCCGGAATCCTTTTTCATTCTACCGCTTCCGGAGGGTCAAGGTGGCAATGAACGCGCCTGTGATGCCCTCTAGCTCGTTTTGCCCCCTGGCAAGCATCCCCCCTCCGGAAAGGGGGCTTATCGCGTCTGTGGCTTTCTGATCGCCCTGAGCGCCAAACGGCCGTGAGGTCGCCGCGCGGCTGTGGACGGCCGCCGAACGCGGTCATCCATAGGTGTCGCGGGGCCCCCGGCTTCCGGTCACCCGCAATCCCCCTGAGAGACGCGGCGCGTTCTGCGGGCCCCTGACCTTGACCTTTGTCACGGTGCCGTCGCCGAGCTCCTCGTTCAGCCGGCGTACGAGGGTGCGGGCGAGCAGCCGGACCTGGGTCGCCCACGCCGTCGAGTCGGCCGCGATGAGCACCTCGCCGTCGTCGAACGACTCGGGTTTGGTGTGCGCGGCCAGGTCGGGGCCCACGATCTCGACCCAGCGGCCGAACACCCCGCCCACCTTCGCCGAACGCTCCCAGCCGCGATCGGACAGCAGGTCGGCGATCGCGCGTCCGAAAAGCTGAGGGTCGCCGCCCGGCCGGTGCCCCCCCGCGGCCTTGCGCCTGGGCTCGCGTCGCGGCAACTGGCCGCGCTTGGCGGCGTCGGCCTTGGCCTGGGCGAGCTTCTCCCTGGCCATGGCCACTCCTCTGGCCGTCGCGTTCTCCCCACCGGCCGCCGCGGGACCTCCGCCGCCGGTTCTGGGCCCAGCGCCGGCGGCACCGCTCGCGGGCCCGTCCTGTGGACCGGCGCCGCCCGCCCGTGGTTGTCCACCGGCCGCGCCCGCCTGTGGACGATCGCCCGCCACCGCGCCGGGCCGCGGCTGTGGATGACCGGTCCCGCCACGCTCCCCGGCAGGGGAGCCCGCACCGCGGCGCGCGTCGTCAGCGGACACGGGCCACACCCCCCTCGGCGACGTCGAACCTGCCTCCCGCCAGCTCTCCCGGCACGTCGTCGGGCACGGCCGCGGTGATCAGCACCTGCTCGGCCGGCGCCACCATCTCGGCGAGCCGCCGCCTGCGCTGGCTGTCGAGCTCGGCGAACACGTCGTCGAGGATCAGCACCGGATCGCTCCCGTCGGCCCGCAGCAGGTCGTACGCGGCCAGCCGCAGCGCCAGCGCGAACGACCACGACTCCCCATGGCTGGCGTAACCGCGGGCCGGCAGATCGCCCAGCCCGAGAACCAGGTCGTCGCGGTGCGGCCCGACGAGTGTCACGCCCCGGTCGAGCTCCGACTGGCGGACCTCCAGTAGCCGTTCCCGCAGCCGTTCTTCAAGGGTTTTCCCCAAGTCTGTGGATAACGTCTGTGTATCGAAAGATCCCCGCTCACCGGGGACTTCGCCCTCCTGCTCACCGTCGCCGCCATCCCCACCTGTGGACAACGTGCTGCGGTAGGCCAGCGTCGCGGGAGCGCTCGACGGGGCGAGCGCCGCATAGGAGCCGGCCACCAGCGGGCGCAGCGCCTCGATGAGCTCCAGCCGCCCGCGCAACAGCTCCGCGCCGTGCCGGGCGAGGTGGGCGTCCCACACCTCCAGAGTGCTCAGCACGTCGCCGGCGCCGGCCGCGGTGAACCCGGTGTCACTTTCCTGCCGGCGCGCGCTCCTGCTGCCTCTGCGGGCCTGCGCGGCGGTGCGCAGCAGGGCTCCACGCTGCTTCAGCACCCGGTCGTAGTCGGCGCGCACCCCGGCGAACCTCGGGGTCCTGGCCACCAGCAGGTCGTCGAGGAAGCGGCGACGCTCGGACGGATCGCCCTTGGACAGCGCCAGGTCCTCGGGGGCGAACAGCACCGTGCGCAGCAGGCCGAGGGTGTCGCGGGCCCTGGACATGGCGGAGCGGTTGAGCCGGGCCCGGTTGGCGCGGCCCGGGTTGATCTCCAGCTCGATCAGCGCCCGCCGGTCCTGCCGTTGGATGGCGCAGCGCACGATCGCCCGGCTCGCCCCCTGGCGCACGAGCGGCGCGTCGCCGGCCACCCGATGGCTGGAGTGCGTCGCGACGTAGCCGAGGGCCTCGACCAGGTTGGTCTTGCCCTGGCCGTTGGGCCCCACGAAGGCCGTGACGCCCGGCTCCAGGCCGAGCTCCACGGACGGGTAGGACCGGAAGTCGGTCAGCGAGAGGTGGGCGACATGCACCCCACGAGGTTAATGCGCCTCACGCGCCACCGGGGTCACCGGCATGCGTTCTGTGGAAAACCCTGGTGTTGTGGACGACCCTAGCGCTCGGCCTCGCGGGGCGGCGTGACGTCCGCGCCGGGGGAGTCGGCGCCCTTGCCGGTGCTGCCCTCCGCCGAGGTGGTCGCGTGCCCGCCGAACTGGTTGCGCAGCGCCGCCACGACCTTCATCGCGGGGGAGTCGTCCTGCCGCGAGGCGAACCTGGCGTACAGGGCGGCGGTGATCACCGGCAGCGGCACCGCGTGGTCGACGGCCGCCTGCACGGTCCACCGGCCCTCGCCGGAGTCCTGGGCGTAACCGCGGAGCTGCTCGAGATGCTCGTCGTCGTCGAGCGCCCGTACCAGCAGGTCGAGCAGCCAGGAGCGGATCACGGTGCCGGTGCGCCAACTGCTGAAGGAGCCCTTGACGTCCTTGACGACGTCGGACGCCTCGAGCAGCTCCCAGCCCTCGGCGAACGCCTGCATCATGCCGTACTCGATGCCGTTGTGGACCATCTTCGCGAAGTGCCCGGCGCCGACGTCGCCCGCGTGCACGAAGCCGTCCTCGCCCTCGGGCTTGAGCGTCTCGAAGATCGGCATGAGCCGCCCGACCTCGGCCTCGCCGCCGCCGCACATGAGCGCGTAGCCGTTCTGCAGGCCCCAGACGCCGCCGCTGACGCCGCAGTCGACGAAGCCGATGCCCTTCTGGGCCAGCTCGGCGGCGTGCTTCTGGTCGTCCACGTAGTGGGAGTTGCCGCCGTCGATGACGATGTCGCCCTCGTCGAGCAGCTCGCCCAGGTCGTCGACGGTGGTCTGAGTGGGCTTGCCCGCGGGGACCATGACCCAGACGGCACGCGGCGCCTGCAGACGCTCGACCAGCTCCTTGAGGCTGGTGACGTCGCTGATCGCCGGATCGCGGTCGTAGCCGACGACCTCGTGACCGCCACGGCGAAGCCGTTCGGCCATGTTGCCGCCCATTTTGCCGAGCCCGACCATGCCGATCTGCATGATGTGTACCCCCTTGTCAGACTTCCATCATCTCCGATGACAGGGTCAGCCTGACAGTCGGATGGGCATGATCAGGTAGCGATAGTCGGTGACGGTTCCGTCCTCCACCGGCTTGCCACCGGTGAGGATAGCGGGCTTCGTGGACGTGGTCATCTGCAGCCTGGCCGTGTCCGAGTCGATGGCCCCCAGTCCTTCCAGGAGGAACTGGTGGTTGAAGGCGATGTTCATCTCCTCGCCCTCGTAGTCGACCGGCAGCGCCTCGACGGCCTGCGCCTCGTCGCCGCTGCCGGCCTCCAGCACGACCTCACCGCTCCTGAACGCCAGCCGTACCGGCGTGTTGCGCTCGGCGACCAGGGCCACACGCTTGACCGCCTCGACGAACGAGCTGGTGGACAGGTCGGCGCGGGCGGAGAACTCGGTGGGCAGCAGCGAGCGGTACTTCGGAAACTCGGGATCGAGCAGGCGGGTCGTCGTCCGTCGTCCGGCGCTGGAGAAGCCGATCATACCCTCGCCGGTGCCGCCCGCGGAGCTGAGCGCGATCTCCACCTCGGCGCCCGTCGTGCCGAGCGCCTTGGCGGTGTCGGCGAGGGTCTTGCCCGGGATCATCGCGATGGCGGCGAAGTCGGGCTGGCCCGGCTGCCACTTCAGCTCGCGCACGGCCAGCCGGTAGCGGTCGGTGGCGGCGAGGGTGACCGTGTCGCCCTCGATCTCCATCCGCACGCCCGTGAGCATCGGCAGCGTCTCGTCGCGGCCCGCGGCGACGGCCACCTGGCCGACTGCGGCGGCGAACACGTCGCTGCCGACCCGGCCCGCGGCCGGCGGCATCGCCGGGAGGGTCGGGTAGTCCTCCACAGGCATGGTCAGGAGGGTGAATCGCGCGCTGCCGCACGTGACGACGGCCTTGGCGCCGTCCACCACGAAGTCCACAGGCTGTGCGGGAAGCGCGCGCGTGATCTCGGCGAGCAGCTTGCCCGAGACCAGGACGACCCCGGGCTCGCCGGTGTGCAGTTCGAGCGTCACCTCGGCGGAGACCTCGTAGTCGAAGCCGGACAGTTTGAGCCGCTGCTCCTCCGTGACCTCCAGGCGCATGCCGGCGAGCACGGGCACCGACGGACGCGCAGGGAGGCTGCGTGCCGTCCATGCCACCGCCTCAGCGAGGACGTCTCGCTCGATTCGGAACATCACGGTGGTCAGCCTCCTGGGTTCGTCGTTGATTGCAGGATCTCAAGGATCCACCCTCCCGGACTCGCGCTCCGGGAGAACCCCTCTATGGGTCTTTGAGTTTCTTAGTTAGAGAGATAGGAAGTCATCACACTAGGGGCTGTGGAAACTGGGGACAACCGGCGTTCTGGCTGGTCAGACGCCAGATTTTCATCCACTGAGGCTGTGGGTGACGCCTGGGGAGAACTTCCGCGCCTGGGGATGACGAATCTTCGCCCACAGGCCGTCCCCAGATCATGGTGCCGTCATCCACCGCTGAGGCGGGGTTATCCACGGGGTTTCCACAGGTTATCCACGGGGTAGAAGGGGCCGTTCTGGAGCCCCAGATCGGTTGTTCACAGTCCGTCCACACGTTGTCCACTGGTAGTCCCCAGGTTCCCCACAGGATGTCCCCACCTTTGTCCCCAACCGATGTGGATGGATTTTTCCCAGCATTGTCGGGCGAACGGCGAGTGAATTTTTGTGTTTCCGCTGGTCCACAGTGTTTTCCACAGGCTGTGTACGAACTCAGGACCCGCGCTGTGTCTGCTTGATCCGCATTGTCAGCTCGTTGACCTGGTTGTACATCGACCTGCGCTCGGCGATGAGCGAGCGGATCTTGCGCTCCGCGTGCATGACGGTGGTGTGGTCGCGACCGCCGAACTGCTGGCCGATCTTCGGCAGCGACAGCTCGGTCAGCTCGCGGGCGAGGTACATGGCGATCTGCCGGGCGTTGACGAGCGCCCGGCTGCGTGAGGTGCCGCACAGGTCGTCGATGCTGATGCCGAAGTACTGGGCGGTCTCGCTCATGATGGCCGCGATGGTGATCTCGGTGTCGGACTCCGAGGTGATCAGGTCCTTCAGCACCACCTCGGCGAGTTGCAGGTCCACACCCTGCCGGTTGAGGCTGGCGAACGCGGTGACCCTGATCAGCGCGCCCTCGAGCTCGCGGATGTTGGTGGAGATACGGCTGGCGATGTACTCGAGCACCTCGGGCGGCGCGGCCAGGCCCTCCTGGATGGCCTTCTTCCTGAGGATGGCGATGCGGGTCTCCAGCTCGGGCGGCTGGACGTCGGTGATCAGGCCCCACTCGAACCGGTTGCGCAGCCGGTCCTCCAGCGTGATGAGCTGCTTGGGCGCCCGGTCGCTGGAGATGACGATCTGCTTGTTGGCGTTGTGCAGGGTGTTGAAGGTGTGGAAGAACTCCTCCTGCGTCTGCTCCTTGCCCTCCAGGAACTGGATGTCGTCCACGAGCAGGATGTCGATCGCCCGGTAGCGTCCGCGGAAGCCGTCGGCCTTGTGGTCGCGGATGCTGTTGATGAAGTCGTTGGTGAACTCCTCCGAGCTCACGTATCTGACCCGCGCCCCGTCGTACAGGCTTTGGGCGTAATGCCCGATGGCGTGCAGCAGGTGGGTCTTTCCCAGCCCAGAGTCGCCGTAGATGAAAAGAGGGTTGTACGCCTTCGCGGGGGATTCGGCCACCGCCACGGCCGCCGCGTGCGCGAACCGGTTGCTGGCACCGATGACGAATGTCTCAAATGTGTACTTCTGGTTGAGCCTGGCCGGTTCGCTGGGTTTATTGCTCTTCGCCTCCCACCGATTCGGCGCCTGCTCCGGCGACTTCTCCACAGGCGGTGTGTACGGCTGCGCCTGTTCAAAAGAGAAGCCCTGCTGTGGATACTCGGTGGATATCTGAGGCTGCTCCGGCTGTGGAGAGTAGAACTGCGGGGGCTCGGAAGCCGGGTTGTGCTGCGGCTGGGCGGGCTGTGCATATCGGAGCTGACTCTCCACACCCTGGGGATAACTTTGAGTCACAGGCTGTTGATGAGAGTCGATGACCGGCTGCTCGGGCGCCGTCGTGTCGAGCATCACGGCCACCCGCATGGTCTGGCCGAGCTCCTGCGACAGCGCGTGCGTGACGAGCGGGCGCAGTTTCGGGCCCTCGATGAGGTCCTTGAGGAAGTCGTTGGGGACGCCGAGCACGATCGTGTCGTTGGCCCGGGCGATCGGGCGCACCATCGACAGCCACGTACGCTGCTGGATCGGCACGCTCTCGTTGAGGAAGTTGCTCAGGGCCCTCGCCCATACCACGCCGAGGTCGACACTGTTCATGGTGCGCTTCCCCCTCCTTCCTCTCGCGGCCCCCCGCGATCGTTTGTCCACATGGCGAGGCCGGCCGCGTTGCTCGCCGGCCCCTTCGTCCACACGCGGGAGCCGGGCTCGCCGCCCCGCTCTCCACAGACGATCCACAGGCTGTCCACAGCCTCTGAGCGGGCCGAAAGGCCCGACAGTAGCTTTGTGCACAGCCGTGTTCAAGACGTTGTCCACAGCCTAGTGGCACCAGAGTGCACATCTTGTGGACGTGGGGCGGGCGGTGGAAAAGTGGCCTGTGGATTGGTGGACAACCGGTCCGGTTTGACCTGAGCGGTACTTGGCCCGTAACGTACGACGGTCGGCTTGTCACGCGGCGGCTATTTCGCGTGCCCTCGTAAACTGGCAGGCCATCCATGTGTTTTTAGGCGCCTTCGTGGCGCATCACCAAGCCTGGAGCCCACCCGTGAGCAAGCGTACTTTCCAGCCGAACAACCGTCGCCGCGCGAAGACCCACGGCTTCCGGCTGCGTATGCGCACCCGGGCCGGTCGTGCCATCCTCGCCGCTCGCCGCCGCAAGGGCCGCGAGAAGCTGTCGGCCTGATCGTCTCGAGCGAGTGCAGCCCGTCGGCGGATCACGCCGGCGGGCGTTAGACGTATACAGTGCTATCCCGTCAATCCCGCATGCGACGCGGGGAAGAGTTCGAGGCGGCGGTCAGGCGCGGCAAGCGCGCGGGTCGCCCGACTCTTGTGGTGCATTTCACCATCTCCGGCGAAGAACCACCTCTGGTGGGATTCGTGGTGAGCAAGGCCGTCGGCGGCGCCGTGACCCGGAACAAGGTCAAGCGGCGGCTCCGACACCTGATGCGGGACCGTCTTGACCGGCTGCCGCGAGGTAGCCTGCTTGTGGTACGCGCCAACCCACCGGCCGCGTCCGCGCGATTCGAGCAACTGGCCGCCGAACTCGACGTCGCGCTGGATCGTTTGCTCAGGCGGCGCGAGTCCTCGACGGGTGGACAGAGATGACGGAGCAACCGCAGGGGGAGGTGCCGGGCCTGGTCGCCCGGGCCCTCATCGTCCCCATTCGGTTCTACCGGGCGTTCATCAGCCCGATGCTCGGTCCACGCTGCCGGTTCTACCCGTCATGCAGTGCATACGGGCTCGAAGCGATTGCCGTGCACGGGGCATTGCGCGGCATATGGCTGACTGTCCGGCGCATCGGGCGGTGCCACCCATTCCATCCCGGAGGTATAGACCCGGTGCCCCCACGCCCGGTCCGGTCCCACGAAACGCAAGGGAGATAGCTCGGTGGAGCTGTCCTGGCTGAGCTGGCTCTATGAAGCCGTAGCCCATGTCATCATCTGGATCCATACTGGATACAGCACGGTTCTCGACCCGGACAGCGGGCTGACCTGGGCGTTGACGATCATCACGCTCACCGTGTTCATGCGGATCCTGATCTTCCCGCTCTTCCTCAAGCAGATGCGCTCGTCGCGGAAGATGCAGGAGTTGGCCCCCAAGGTCCAAGAGCTGCGCAAGCGTTATAAGAACGACAAGCAGCGCATGAACCAAGAGGTCATGGCGCTCTACCAGGGCGCGGGCGCCAACCCGCTCGGCGGCTGCCTCCCCGTGGTCGCCCAGTTCCCCATCTTCATCTCCATGTTCACCGTGCTGCAGAACATGGCGAACGGTCATCCCAAGTACGGCATGACGCAGGAGTTGGTCGACAGCGCCCGGTCCGCGCACATCTTCGGCGCGCCGCTGCCCGCCAACTTCTGGATGTCCTCCGAGGACATCGCGGGCTTCGACGCGGGTGTCGTCCAGACCAAGGTGGTCCTCGCGATCTTCGTCGCGATCAGCTCGCTGACCACGTTCCTCACCGTCCGGCAGAGCGTCACCCGCTCGATGGCCCAGATGCCGGACAACCCCATGGCGCAGCAGCAGAAGATCCTCATGTACATCTCTCCGCTGTTCGCCTTCTTCAGCCTGAACTTCCCCCTCGGCCTGATCCTGTACTGGGTCACCACCAACGTGTGGACGCTCGGCCAGCAGCACTGGTTCTACAGCCGGCACCCGATGCCGCAGTACGACGCCAAGGGCAACCCGATCCCGGTGGAGACCAAGCCCGGTCTCATGGCCAAGCTGCGCAAGACCACTCCGGAAGAACAGGCTCCTCCGCCCCCTCCGGAGCCTAAGATCGTTAGGCAGCAGCCGAGCAGGCAGTCCCGCAGCAAGCGCACCGGCAGCAAGAAGTCCTGAACATGAAGGAGAGGCCGGCCATGACCGAGGCCGAGCAGGAGAAGGCTCCTGACATCAGCGCTCTGGAACAAGAGGGCGAGATCGCTGCCGACTACGTCGAGGGCCTTCTCGACATCGCCGACATCGACGGCGACATCGACATGGACGTCGAGGGTGATCGTGCCATGGTCTCCGTCGTCGGGCTGAAGGGCACGGAACTGGTGGGGTCCGGGGGAGAGGTCCTGGAGGCGCTGCAGGAGCTGACCCGGCTGGCCGTGCACCGCCAGACCGGGGAACGTTCGAGGCTGATGCTCGACGTGGCCGGCTACCGCGAGCGCCGGAGGGCGGAGCTGACCAAGCTCGGCACCGAGATCGCGAGCCAGGTCAAGGATCACGGCGAGTCGAAGGCGCTGCAGCCGATGACCCCGTTCGAGCGCAAGATCGTGCACGACGCGGTCGCCGCCGCCGGGCTCCGTAGTGAGTCCGAGGGGGAGGAGCCGCAGCGGTACGTGGTGGTCCTGCCCGCCTGAGGCGCGTACCGCCGCCATCGGATCCGGCCGTCTGCCCGCTGTCGCGCGTGGCAGGCGGCCGTTTCGCATCCCGCGCCTTTCCGCACTGTGCGGCTTTCCTCCCGGTACGCCCCCGCCGACCCGGCGCGGGCGGGCGGACGGCGCGCTCACAGGCCACCTTCACCATGGCCCGCTAGTCTTCCTTTGTGATCTCACCCGTAGCCTTGGGGGAGACAGAGCAAGATTGAGAACGCGGAGCCGGGCTCCCGGAACGGAGCCGCTTCCAGCGGCGGCGCATCAGCCCGCCTGCCACCCGGCAACACGACCCCACAGCCGAGCGAGGGACGTCAGGTCCCAGAAAGGTCCACCGACCAGTGAGCGATGAGCTTCCGGAGCCGCCGGAGATAGCGCGGGACGTCTTCACCGGGGAGGCATGGGAGCGTGCGAACGCGTTCGCCGGTCTGCTGACTGGCCCCGGGGTCGTCCGCGGGCTGCTCGGTCCGCGGGAGGTGCCGCGGATCTGGGATCGTCACCTGCTCAACTGCGCGGTGGTCGCCGAGGCCGTGCCGCCGGACGTGCGGCTCGTGGACATCGGCTCGGGGGCCGGGCTGCCCGGCCTGGTTCTGGCCATTGTCCGGCAGGACATCACGGTTACGCTGTTGGAGCCGCTGTTGCGCCGTACTGTGTTCCTTGAGGAATGTGTTGAGGCGCTCAAGCTGGACAACGTCGAGGTGTTGCGCGGGCGGGCGGAGGACCTGGCGGGCAAACGCGAGTTCGACGTCGCCAGTGCCCGTGCGGTGGCACCGCTCGACCGCCTCCTGAAGTGGGCCATGCCGCTGCTCCGCGAGGGCGGCGAGCTGATCGCCATGAAGGGGGAGCGAGCCGCGGGCGAGCTCGCCGAGGCGGATGCCCAATTGCGGGCCAGCGGAGCCCGATCGGCCGAGCTCGTGACGGTCGGGCACGGTAAGGTCGAGCCGCCTGCAACATTGGTTCGGGTGGTAGCGGGTCGCGCGCCGGAGCGAGCAAGGCGGCGACGAAGGAGGTGACGGTTGTGCCAGTCGCGTCGAGCGGTGTTGGCTGGCCGGACAGCCGTCGGTCCGAGAGTCCAACCGGGGTTGGCTGGCCCGAAATGGGCATGTCGAGACAGCGAACTCCCGGCACCGGCACACCACTGGTTGAAAGGATGGCCAACGTGACCCAAACACCCCTGAACCCCGGTGATTCGCCCCTGGTACGAGAGGCCCTCAGCTCAGTGGTTTCACGTGAAACATCCGCAACCCAGACGGCCGCCCAGACGGGCGGGACCTCGAGCGAGGGGAACGGCGGCTGGCCGCGTCCGCCCAAGACCAGGGTGGTCGCGGTGGCCAACCAGAAGGGCGGCGTGGGCAAGACGACCACGTCGGTCAACATTGCCGCCGCTCTGTCGATGCACGGCCAGCGTGTCCTTGTGGTGGACCTCGACCCGCAGGGCAACGCCTCCACCGCGCTGGCCACGGAGCACCGTGGCGATGTGCCGGATGTGTACCAGGTGCTGGTGGACGACCTGCCGATGGCGGAGATCGTCAAGCAGGTGCCCGACATGCCGAACCTCTATTGCGCCCCGGCCACCATCGACCTGGCCGGCGCGGAGATCGAACTGGTCTCCCTGGTCGCCCGGGAGGCTCGCCTGCGGCGCGCCCTGGCGGCGTACGAAGCGGTGGACTTCGACTACATCGTGATCGACTGCCCGCCGTCCCTCGGCCTGCTGACGGTGAACGCCTTGGTCGCGGCGGACGAGGTCATGATCCCGATCCAGTGCGAGTACTACGCGCTGGAAGGGCTCGGCCAGTTGCTGCGGAACGTGGACCTGATCAAGGCGCACCTGAACCCGACGCTGCGGCTCTCGACGATCGTACTGACGATGTACGACGGGCGTACCCGGCTGGCGTCGCAGGTGGCGGAGGAGGTGCGGTCGCACTTCGGGGACACGGTGCTGAACACGGTGATCCCGCGGAGCGTCCGGCTGTCGGAGGCGCCCAGTTATGGGCAGTCGGTGATGACGTACGACCCGGGGTCCAGCGGGGCGATGGCGTACATGGACGCGGCCCGGGAGATCGCGCACCGCGCCGGCGTCGTCTGAACGGTGGCGCTGGTCCCTTCGGTTGCCGCATCGCCGCCCCATTCCATCGCCGGTTGCCACCCGGGCTGAGCTGCATCCTGTCGGGCCGTGTGGAACGGCGCCGTGCCGTGGCGTGGGTCACCGCGGTGAGTCCTGTCCACGGTTTCGGAGCCGACCATCCACCGTTGCGAAACGCCGGTCCGGCTTGGCGGCCAAGTTCAGGGGTGGGGTCCCGCTGCGCTTGGACGGTCGGGTTGGGTCTCCGGCGTTGAGAGCGCGGCGATGCACGACGTTCGGCTCCGGGTGCGGTCGGCTTCCCCCTAGAGTGCTGTGTCGGCTGAGGGGTTCGCAGCGCCCAGACCGATACCTCCATGTTCGGCGACGTTCGCACCTGGCGGCGTGTTCCTGGAATGGCTGTCTGCGGGGCCGTGGTCACGTGTGCGGTGCGTTGGTGGGCAGTCGCGTCCAAGTTGTGCAGGTCGTTCCGCGATGCCGTGCTGAATGTGATCAGCCGTGCCGGGGCGGGACTGCTGGTTCATGGGTAACAAGCAGTCGTGGGCAACGGGGCAGAGCGGCGGTGGTGGGTCTCGGGGCTCAAGTCAGGAGTTGGGCAGGTTTGTGACCGTGTCGGTGTAAATCCAACCGGGCGGTGTGTGGCGAGCGGGCACCGGGTGGGGCCTCCGACGGTAACCTCTCCTGGAGTGACCGGAATCGGCCGGGTGGATGAGGAGACGCAGTGAGTCAGCAGCGGCGGGGATTGGGCAAGGGGCTCGGGGCGCTCATCCCGACCGGTCCCATCGTTGACGGCACGGGGGCGGCACCGGCCCCGTCGAACGGGTCAACGGGGGAGACGGGCCCGATGCCGATCGCTGGGGCGTACTTCAGGGAGGTTGCTCTCGCCGCGATCGTGCCCAATCCGCGTCAGCCCCGTGAGATCTTCGACGAGGAACGTCTCGATGAGCTGGCTGCGTCCATCCGCGAGGTGGGCCTCCTTCAGCCGATTGTGGTCCGGTCGGTCGGGGGTGGCCAGTACGAGCTGATCATGGGGGAGCGGCGCTGGCGGGCGTGCCAGCAGGTCGGGTTGGATCCGGTTCCGGCGATCGTCCGCAACACCCAGGACACTGACCTCCTGCGGGACGCCCTCATCGAGAACCTCCAGCGCGAGCAGTTGAACGCGCTGGAGGAGGCGGCGGCGTACCAGCAACTGCTCGACGACTTCCAGGCCACTCACGACCAGCTCGCGAAGAAGGTCGGTCGCTCCCGCTCCCACATCACCAACACCCTGCGCCTTCTCAACCTGCCTCCGGACGTTCAGCGCACGGTTGCGGCCGGTGTCATCAGCGCCGGTCACGCGCGAGCGCTGCTCGGACTCGAGAGCGCGGAGGAGCAGATACAGCTCGCCAAGCGCATCGTGGCGGAGCTGCTCTCGGTGCGGGCGGTCGAGGAGATCGTCGCCATGGGAAGCGCGACGGCGGCCAAGAACCCGCCGAGGGAGCGTCAGGCGGCCAAGCCGACCGCCCCTGGTCTCACGCACCTCGCCGATCGACTCTCCGACCATTTCGAGACCAAGGTGAAGGTGGACCTCGGTCGTCGGAAGGGGCGGATCGTGGTGGAGTTCGCGACGATCGACGACCTTGAACGCATCATCGGAACCATGGCGCCTGAGGCGGCTCGTGCGATGCGGGAGGCCGAGGAGTGACCTCGGGGTGAGCTTGTCGGCCCCGGTGTTTCACGTGAAACACCGGGGCTCATTGTTTTTGGCGGCTGGGTTCTCGGCGTGTTTCACGTGAAACACGTGTCGGCCACTCGGCCGTTCCCCTTGCTTGGTCGCACCGTTCTCCGGTGTCCGGCTCATCGCCACGGGCAGGCCGGTGGGTGTTTCGTTCTGGGGATCGGCTCGCGTGGTGGATTCGCGGAGGAGGGGCGTGTGTTCCACGTGAAACACCGGGGCGGCGTAGCCGGCGTGGGCGGTCGGGGTTAGTTGTGGGCCGGACCGGTGTTTCACGTGAAACACCGGACGAGTCAGGCGCCGGCGGCCTTGTGGAGGTCGTCGAGGAAGTCGTCCACGTGTTCCGGTGTGGTGTCGAAGGCGGTCATCCAGCGGACGGTGCCGGCGGACTCGTCCCAGAAGTGGAACAGGTAGCGCTGCTGCAGCGCCTCGGCGAGAGCGTGGGGGAGGGTGGCGAAGACGGCGTTCGACTGCACGGGGTACGCCAGCGAGACGCCGGGGACGTCCGCCAGTCCGTCCGCCAGGCGTGCGGCCATCTGGTTGGCGTGGGCGGCGTTGCGGTGCCACAGGTCGTCCGTCAGGAGGGCTGAGAGTTGCGCGGAGATGAACCGCATCTTCGAGGCGAGCTGAAGGGACTGGCGGCGTAGAAACGGCACGGCGTGCGCCAGCGACGGATCGAGCACCACGACGGCCTCCGCGGCCAGCGCGCCGTTCTTGGTGCCGCCGAAGCTGAACACGTCCACCCCGGCGTCCGTCGTGACGGCCTTCAGGTCGCATTCGAGGAACGCGGCGGCGTTGGCGATCCTGGCGCCGTCCACGTGGAGGCGCAGTCCCGACTCGTGTGCCGCGTCGGCGAGGGCGGCGATCTCGGCGGGGGAGTAGGTGGTGCCGAGCTCCGAGGTCTGGGAGATGGAGACGACCGTCGGCTGGGACTCGTGGGGATTGCCGAGTCCGCCCAGGCGCGCCTTGATGTCGGCCGGGCGTAGCTTGCCGTCCTCGGTCGGGACCGTCATGAGCTTCACACCGAGCAGGCGTTCCGCCGCACCGGCCTCGTGGGTGGCGATGTGGGCGCTGTCGGCACAGATGACGGCGCTGTAGCGGCCCAGCATGAGGGCGAGGCCGACCATGTTGGCGCCCGCGCCGTTGAGTACCGGGAAACCGTTGGCGTCCGGGCCGAACGTCTCTTTGGTCTTTTCCTCGAACGCCGATGTCCAGGTGTCGCCGCCGTAGGCGGGGGAGTCGCCGTGGTTCGCGGCGGCCATGGCTTCCAGGATGGCCGGGTGCACGCCGGCGTGGTTGTCGCTGGCGAAGCTCTTGGGGTACATCGAATCGATCAGCACACCGTAAGGCTACTTATCCGCCTGCTCCGGCACTCCGGCCGGTCGTGGTGGGTGGAGGGAGTGGTGGCCGCGCCGGCTGTGAGCGGGCGCCGGTCGCGCGGTGTTCGGCGTGCGCGGCCGATCGGGCGGGACGGATGGGCGCGAGGGGTATCGCGTGTGAGGGCTGCGGGGGCGTTGAACGGGTGGAGGGGTTGGCTCCTGCGAGTGGTTGCCCGTGCGAAGGACGCCCGACCGAAAGGAGGGCCGTTCAGGAGGGGAGCGGGCGGCCTGGCCATGACGGGAACCGGACGTCGGAGGGGCGGGTCCGCGAGTGGTGCCACTCGGCGGGCGTGGGGTGAGAGGCGGATGGGATCTCGTCCGAGGCGTCCCGTCGCACGGGCCGCCCGGTCAGTTCTCGCGGGACGAGCGGTTGGCGGCGTTCTGGAGGAGGGTGTGGCAGAGCGCGCCCAGATCCTGCCCTGCGGCCTCCGCCGCCATCGGCAGCAGCGACGTCTCCGTCATGCCGGGCGCCACGTTGACCTCCAGGAAGTGCGGCACGCCGTCGCCGTCCACGATCAGGTCTGTCCGGGAGATGTCCCGCAGACCCAGCGCGGTGTGCGCGGTGACGGCGGTTTCGGCGCAGGCGGCGGCGGCCTGGGCAGGCAGGCGGGCGGGGGCGAAGAACTCGGTGTGGCCGGCGGTGTAGCGGGCCGCGTAGTCGTAGACGCCTTCGTCGGGGACGATCTCCACGGCGGGCAGGGCCACCGGGCCGTCACCGAGGTCGACGACGGAGACCGCCACCTCGACGCCCTCCACGTACCGCTCGATCAGTGCGGTGTCGCCGTACGCGAAGCAGCCGACCATGGCGGCGGGCAGTTCCTCCGCGGTACGGACGAACGAGGCGCCCAGGGCGGAGCCGCCACGGGCGGGCTTGACGAAGAGGGGGAGGCCGAGGTGTTCGACGATGCGGCCGAGCACGACCGTGGCGCCGAGGTCGTGGAAGGTCTCCTTGGGCAGCGTGACGGAGGCGGGGGTGCGCAGGCCGACGGAGCGGACGACGGCCTTGGCGGTGGGCTTGTCGAAGGCCACCCGGCAGGCGTCGGGGTCGGCGCCGACGTAGGGGACGTTCAGGAGTTCCAGCACGGAGCGGATGGCGCCGTCCTCGCCCGCGCCGCCGTGCAGCGTCACGAAGACCGCCTCCGGCGGGTCGGCCAGGATGGAGGGCACGAGGGAGGCGTCGGTGTCGCGGGTCTCCACGTCGATGCCCGTCGTCCGCAGCACCTCACTGACTCTGCGACCCGAGCGCAAAGACACCTCTCGCTCATAGGAGAGGCCCCCGGCCAGCACGAGCACGTGGCCCAGATCGCTCATCACATCTCCTCCGCTGGTGCCGTGGATGGCACGCTGTCCAACCGTACCGGCGGTGCGGGCACATGGTGTACGGGAGGTGCTTTCTCCGGCGATCCCCTCCCATCTCCCCCCGCAAAACGCCCTGGGCAGATCCCGGCGCGGCCGGGAAAGGTCGTGCCGGACAAAGCGACAGGCCGGCATCGCCACCCGCGACGCCGGCCTGCCGGTGGTTCAGGCCAGGTCGGGCCCGGGGGTGTCGACGCCCTGGTGGTCGCGGGCCGAGGCGGTGCCGAACGTGTCGCGGAGCTGGATCTCCTGCTCGATCACCCCGGCCAGCCTGCGCACCCCTTCCCGGATGCGGTCGGGCTCGGGGTAGCAGTACGACAGCCGCATGTGCCGCGCCCCGCTGCCGTCCGAGAAGAATCCGGTGCCGGGCACGAACGCGACCCGCTCGGACACGGCCCGGGGCAGGATCGCCTTGGAGTCGAGCCCTTCGGGCAGGGTGGCCCAGACGAAGAAGCCGCCTCCGGGTCGTGTCCAGGTGACCTCGGGCGGCATCAGCGATTCGAGCGCGTCCAGCAGCGCGTCACGGCGCTCGCGGTAGAGCTCCCTGAACGTCTTGATCTGCTCCTGCCACGGCTGCGTGGCGAGGTACTGGCCCACGGCGAGCTGGGTGAACGACGAGTGCGACAGCACCGCCGACTCCATGGCCAGCACGAGTTTCTCGCGGATGGCGTGCGGGGCGAGCGCCCAGCCGACGCGGAAGCCGGGGGCGAGCGTCTTGGAGAACGACCCGAGGTAGACCACTCCGTCGGGATTGTCGGCGCGCAGGGCGCGCATGGGTTCTCCGTCGAAGCCGAGCAGCCCGTACGGATTGTCCTCGATGATGAGGATCCCGGCCCGCTGGCAGATGTCGAGCACCTGCTGGCGGCGGGCGATGTTCAGGGTGACACCGCCGGGGTTGTGGAAGGTCGGGATCGTGTAGAGGAACTTGATGGGCGCCCCGGCGGTCTCCAGGGCGTAGACGGTCTGGGCCAGGGATTCGGGCACGATGCCCTGATCGTCCATGGCGATATGGACGACTTTGGCCTGATAGGCGGCGAACGTCCCCAGGGCCCCCACGTACGAGGGTCCCTCGGCCAGCACGACGTCACCCGGGTCGATGAAGATCCGGGTGATCAGGTCGAGGGCCTGCTGCGAGCCCACGGTGACGACCACGTCGTTCGCCCCGGCGGCGATCCCCTCCAGCCGCATGACCTCGCAGATCTGCTCACGCAGGTGCGGGTCGCCCTGGCCGGAGCCGTACTGCAGCGCGACGGGGCCGCGCCGGGTGACGAGGTCGGAGACCAGCTCGCCGACCATGTCGAGGGGAAGGGCCGTGACGTACGGCATGCCGCCCGCGAGCGAGACCACCTCTGGCCTCGACGCGACGGCGAAAAGAGCTCGAATCTCGGAGGCGACCATCCCGGTAGCTCGTGCCGCGTACCGATCGACGTAGGCGTCGATGCGCGACCCTTGGGTCGCGGGTGTCTGACCGTGATCCAGCTCTTCCGTCACGGCCCACCTCCTAGGTCTCATATGGGACTGAAATACCAGATTACGCCAGACGGACATGTCGCCCGTCGCCGGGCTCGCCCGTCGTGGTGTCCGGTGGCGGCATCTTCACTGGGCTACGATGCCACCTGTGGACGCGGTTTTCGCGCGCTTTTCCGGGTCAACGATAGGGGCGGTAGTTGTCGCGCCGGCTGGTCAACATAACCCTGGACAATCTCGGAGATCTACCGCGCCGCTGCGGGCGGTGTGTGTTCTGGGAGCTCGACCCCGTCAACGCGGAGCGAGCCCTGGATTCGGGAGACCCCAGGCTGGAGAAGGAGGCGTGGATCTCCGGCACGCTGCTTGAGTGGGGCAGTTGCGGGAAGATCGCCTATGTCGACGGGGCGCCGGCGGGGTTCGTGATCTACAGCCCGCCGCTCTACACCCCGCGCTCGGTCGCCTTTCCCACCTCGCCGGTGAGCGCCGACGCGGTGTTGCTGATGACGGCGCACATCATTCCCGAGTTCTCGGGCGGCGGGCTGGGCCGGATGCTGATCCAGGGTGTGGCCAAAGACCTGACGCGGCGTGGGGTGAAAGCCATTGAGGCTTTCGGGGACCTCAAGTGGGAAGAGCCGAGTTGCGTAGTTCCGGCGGAATACTTGCTTTCTGTGGGGTTTAAGACAGTTCGTCCGCATTTGCGATTTCCGCGACTGCGACTGGAACTCAAGACCGCGGTCTCGTGGCGTGAGGACGTCGAGGTGGCGCTTGAACGTCTCCTCGGCTCCATGAGTCCGGAACGCGCCCTACGTCCCGTCTGATGCCCCCTCAGGGCTGCCCATCACGGCATGAACAAGCCCCCCGCGCACGGAAGGCGCGGGGGGCTTGGCCGTGGGCGTCCTAGATGATGCCCTCGAGCTCGCGCAGCAGCATGGCCTTCGGCTTGGCGCCGATGATCTGCTTCACGACCTCTCCGTTCTTGAAGACGTTCATCGTCGGGATCTGGAGTACGCCGTACTGGCGCGGAACCTCAGGGTTCTCGTCGATGTTCAGCTTGACGATCTCCAGCTTGTCGCCGTGCTCGTTGGCGATCTCCTGCAGGATGGGCGCGACCTGACGGCACGGGCCGCACCACTCCGCCCAGAAATCGACCAGCACAGGCTTGTCGCTCTTGAGTACTTCGGACGCGAAATTGGCGTCGGTGACAGCCTTCACGGGTGCGCTCCTCACTTCTCGTTGTCAGCCAGCCAGCGCTCGGAGTCGAGCGAGGCCGCACAGCCGGTGCCCGCCGCGGTGATGGCCTGGCGGTAGGTGTGGTCGACGAGGTCGCCGGCCGCGAACACGCCCTCGATGTTGGTCGCCGTGGTCGGCGAGGCCACCTTGACGTAGCCGTTCTCGTCGAGGTCGATCTGGCCCTTGACCAGCTCGCTGCGCGGGTCGTGGCCGATGGCCAGGAACAGCGCGTCGGTCGCCAGCTCGCACTCCTCGCCGGTCTTGACGTTGCGCAGCTTGACGGCCTCGACCTTGGTCGCGCCGAGCACGTCGACGACCTCGGAGTCCCAGACGAAGCGGATCTTGTCGTTCGCGACCGCCCGATCCTGCATGATCTTGCTGGCGCGCAGCTCGTCGCGGCGGTGCACCACCGTCACCATGCGCCCGAACCTGGTCAGGAACGTGGCCTCCTCCATCGCGGTGTCGCCACCGCCGACGACCACGATGTCCTTGTTGCGGAAGAAGAACCCGTCGCAGGTGGCGCACCAGGACACACCGTGTCCGGACAGCCGCTTCTCGTTGTCCAGGCCCAGCTCGCGGTAGCCGGAGCCCATGGCCAGGATGACTGACTTGGCGTAGTAGGTGTCGGTGTGGGTCTTGACCACCTTGGGGTTGGCCCGCAGGTCCACCTCGACCACGTCGTCGGTCACCAGTTCGGCGCCGAACCGTTCGGCCTGCTTGCGCAGGTTGTCCATCAGGTCGGGGCCCATGATGCCGTCGGGGAAGCCGGGAAAGTTCTCCACGTCGGTGGTGTTCATGAGCGCGCCGCCCGCGGTCACGGAGCCCTCGAAGACGAGCGGCTTCAGCTCGGCGCGCGCGGAGTAGACGGCCGCCGTGTAACCGGCGGGGCCGGACCCAATGATGATCACGTTACGGACGTCGCTCAACGCTTTCACGCCTTCCTCGTCTGCTGTTGCCACCGGCGTCAACAGATCCTAGGCCGCCGTGATTCCCCGCCCTACCCGGCAACGCTGGGAGAACCGAAAGAGCCCGCCGAAGCGGGCTCTGACGTGGGCTTTTCTACGAACGAACGTTACCAGCGGCCCAGCGCGGGCTTACGCAGGTTCTTGCAGTTGAACGGATCGACGACGTCGATGCGCACCTTCTTGGCGGCCCGCTGCTTCCAGGAGGCCACGACGAGCGCCTCCTGACCGTTGTACTGCCCCTGGTCCACCGCGAACACCCGGAGCTTGGAGCGCCCGGAGACCGCGGTGACGCACTTGGCGACCTGGTCGGCCTCGGAGAAGTCGCCCAGGATGGGGGCCGGGGCGAGGAAGTCGCCCAGCCGGGTGCGTAGCTCGGGGTCGCTGTAGTTGTGGTCACTGCTCGTGACGGTGTAGCCGACCGGGTAGCCCTTTCCTCTCTGCGGCTGAGTGGTCACCGTCGGCTGCGGAGTCTGCGTCGGCTGCGCGATCGCCGGCGGTGCGACGCTCGCGCCGCCGTCGCCTCCGGCGACCAGCAGGTTGGTGGCGGCCACCGCCGTGCCGACCACGACGGCCGCCGCAGCGGCTGCGGCCACCGCGGGCATCGCCCAGCGCCGGCGCCGGATCGTCCGGCTCGTCGCGGGGACGATCGTGCCGTCGTCGGAGACCACGCCGAGGCGTGCCGGTTCGGCGGCCTCGTCCGAGGAGGAGTCGGAGGAAGAGGCCACGGCTCCCAGGCGCACGGGCTCCGGAACCACGGCCGGCCGCTCCCACGGGGTGTCCCGCATGAGCTCGTTCCAGTCCGGTGTTTCCGCGAGGCCGACTCCGCCACGCCGGGACTCCGCCTCGGCGGCCAGGGCTTTGTCGATGCGCAGTGCGACACCCATCGGCATGGCCGGTGTGGGGGTCGCGGCCAGCACCTCGCGAACCGCTGCCAAGTCTGCCAGTAGCTCCCCGCATGGGTCGCAGACCGCGAGATGCTCGCGGACCCGGCGCGCTGTGGCGGCGTCCAGGAGACCCTCGGCCAACTCGGCGAGGATTTCCAGATCGTAGTGCGTATCACCCGTCACGAAGTTCTGTCTCCCTTCGCGGATGAGACGCGATTGAGGTCCGAACGGTTCCGCAGATGCGAAAGAATTGGGGCAAGTTTCGCGCGTCCCCGTGCGCACCGGCTCTTCACCGTGCCGCTGGGCACCTGCAGCACCTGAGCTGCGTCTTCGACGGAATAGCCCATCATGTCCACCAGTACCAGCGCCGCCCGCTGGTCGGCGGGCAGCATTTTCAGCGCGGCCGAGACCTCCATCGAGACCTCGCGTTCGAGGGTCTGGTCGGGCAGCGGGGACTCGCGCTCCGCGGCCTCGATCAGCTCGTCGTCGGCCACCGGCCGGACGGACTTGCGGCGCATCCGGTCGAGGCAGGCGTTGACCACGATCCGGTGCAGCCAGGTGGTGACGGCCGCCTCACCGCGGAACGTGGCGGCCTTGCGATATGCGGAGACGAAGGCGTCCTGCACGGCGTCGGCGGCCTCGTCGGGGTCACCGAGCGTACGCAGGGCGACCGCCCACATGCGGTCGCGGTGCCTTTTGACGATTTCGCTGAAGGCGTGTGGATCCCCGTTGATGTGCGCGGTGAGCAGCTCGGCGTCTGTGACCGCCGGCCGCTCCGCTGCTGAGGGTGTCTCGGGTGGGGAGTTCACAAGAGGGATTCCTGATTATGCCGATCCGGGAGAGTGCACCACTACCTCATAGATGGTGCCATGAAAAGTGCCTGCATCCGTCGGAACGCGCGTAAACCAGATCAAAACGTACTGGCCGCTGGTCGCCTCCGCAGGGGCGAGGGTGGTCTTGCCTGCCGCGTTCTTCTTCGTCGCCACCGTCTTCAGAGAGCCTAGTTCAGGGGAGTCGCCCACCTTCAGCTCGACGGTCGCGCCGGGCGCGTCGGACAGCGTCGCCACCACGTCGCTGATCTGGACGGACTTGCCCATGTCGAGCAGCAGACCCACGCCGTCCTTGAGCCGGCCGAGGTCGGCGCTGGTGTAGGTCTCGGTCTTCCACAACGTGCCGGGCTTGCCGTCGATGGCCAGCTTCGCGATGTCGGACTTCTCGTCGCCGTCGCCGAGCGGGTCGAAGCCGCTCGCCTTCACCGGCTTGACCACCGCGGCGGCGGCCGTGGCCGACGCGCTGCTGGTGGGGCTGGCACTGGTCGACTGCGAGGCGGTCGGGCTGCCCAGGCTGCGGCCGATCGTCCAGGCGCCGACGCCGACGGCGGCGATGATGAGCAGCACCACCAACGTCATCAGCACCCGGTTGAACGTGCGGCCACCGCCGCTCGACGGCCGGTGCGGCGGCGGGAGCGGCGGCAGCGGGGGACCGGGGGCGGCGTGCTGCCGGTGCGCCAGATCGAGGCCCTCGGTGTGGGAGGCCGAGGCCACCGCGGGGGTCGAGGGGTAGGAGATCGGGATCGGCATCGGCCTGGCCACGTCGGCCAGCGCGTCGGCGACCTCCGCCGGACTGCTCAGCGCGCCCTGGCCCCGGCGCGACTCGGGCAGGCAGGCCCGCACGGTGACCGCGTCGAGATAGCCCGGCACGCCGGCGATGGCCTGGCGGGGCGTGCAGAAGTGGCCGTCGGTCATCGGGGCGGCGGGCAGGCCGCCCTCCTCCTCGTCGCCCGGCCAGAGGCCGGTCAGGCCGGCGTACAGCAGCCGGCCGAGGCCCTCGGCGTCGTCGAGCGCGGGCTGGTCGGTGGTGAGCCCCCACATCGCCGCGTCCACGGCCACGCCGAGCACCTTGACCGTGTTGCCGCTCGTCCACATCAGGTGGGAGGGACGCAGGCACAGGTGGTAGAGCTGGGCGCGGTGGGCGTGCGCGAGCGCCTCGGCGGCCTCGGCCACCAGCCCGGCCGCCCGCTCGGGCTCCAGCGGCCCGTTGGCCAGCAGGTCGGTGAGCGACTCGCCGGTGACCCACTCGCTGACGACGTAGGAGCGCTTGTCCTCCTCCGCGGCGTCGAACACCTGGGTCAGGCGCGGGTCGGTCAGCCGGCTCGCCGCGCGGGCGGCCGTGACGACCTCGTGCACCCTCGGGAAGTCGGGCGAGAACGTGTGCACCGCCACGGGACGGGCGAGGATCTCGTCGATCGCCTTCCACAACGTGGCGCCGTCGGACTCGCTGACGCGGTCCTCGAGCCGGAATCGCTCGGCGAGTCGGGTGCCGGGTTCGACGGCCGACGTGCTGCTCACTGGCTCACTCCGCTTGGCCGATCGGGCGTGTTCATGACTCGACTCACCTGCGTGGTCGTGTCCCACGAAGGCACGCTATGCCGGGTGGATCCGCCCACGCCCCTCCTGCTTCCATTTCGCGCGTGTCGGGCTCCATGGTAGTGCCGAGTAGATTCCGCCCGCGTTCTTTACCGACCTACCCGCCTCGCGACCATCCCAACGATCGAGTTGACCTCCGGGATGCGCATTCTGTGGGCCACGCCGAGATAGAGCAAGATCCCGAGCCCGCCGCCGACGGCGAGCACGATGACCGAATTGAGAAAATCGAGCCCCCCGAACACGCTCGTAACCACCCAGACGGCGGCCAGCGCCAGCACGGCCGTGGGCAGCGCCGCGAGATACATCCTGGTCAGCGCCATGCCGACGGCCCAGCCGCCCAGTCCCTCGACCCGGCGCGCGGCCAGCCACCAGGCCAGGATCGCGCCGAGCCCGTACGCGATCGCGTACGCCAGGGCCAGCCCCATCACCGCGTAACGGGCGGGCAGCACCAGGTAGAGGAGCACCATGAACAACGCGTTGACCGCCGTCGTGCCCGCCCCGACGAACACCGGCGTCCTGGTGTCGCCGAAGCTGTAGAACACCCGCAGCAGGAGCTGGAAGATCGCGAACGGCACCAGCGCGAGCCCGTACACCTGGAGCACGTTGCCGATGTAGACGGCGTCGGCCACGCTGTTGGCGCCGTGGCCGTAGATGGGCACGGCGATCGCCGGGCCGAGCACCATGAGCAGCAGCGACACCGGCACCATCAGCGAGCAGACCAGCCGCACGTTCGCCCCGAACTCGGTGCGCACCTCGTCGAGGCGCCCGTCGGCCACGGCCCGGCTCATCCGCGGCAGCATGGCCGTGATCACCGAGACGCCGATGACGCCGTACGGAAGCTGGAAAAGCTGGAACGCCAGCGTGTACGGGCTGATGCCGTGCCCCGGCACCGCGTCGCCGGCGCTGCTGGCCAGGTTGGTGGTCAGCACGAAGCCGAGCTGGGTGACCACCACGTAGCCGATCGTCCAGACGCCGGCCTTGCCCATCTCGCCCAGCCGCGCGTTGCGCAGGTCGAAGCGGGGCATGAAGGAGAACCCGACCCGCCGCAGCGCCACGATCAGCACCGCCGCCTGGGCCACGATGCCGGCCGTGGTGCCGAGACCGAGCAGCGCGAGGTCGAAGGTGGTGAGCCGGCCGATCTCGCTGCCGGAGCCGACCATGGCGTAGAGCACGAACACGCAGATGACGACCACGTTGTTGAGCACCGGGGCCCACATGGGGGCGCCGTAGCGGTCGCGGGTGTTGAGGATGGCGCCGGCCACCGCGCCCACGCCGAAGAACGCGAGCTGCGGCAGGATGAAGCGGGCCAGCGTGACCGCGGTCTGGTACTTGGCGCTGTCGGGGGCCCAGTCGGTGTAGAGGTCGATCAGCAGCGGCGCCGCGAGCACGGCGATCACCGCGACCACGAACAGCGTGGCCGTGGCGATGGTCAGCAGGCGTTGCTCGTAGGCCCGGCCGCCGTCCTCGTCGTGCTGCTGGGCGCGCACGATCATCGGCACGACGACGCTGCTCAGCACACCCAGCAGCAGCAGGTCGAGGATGCTGTACGGGATCGCGTACGCCGCGTTGTAGGCGTCGCCCAGCGCGGCGGTGCCGATCGCGTAGGCGAGCACCATCGTCCGCACGAACCCCGTGACCCTGGACACCATGGTGCCCGCCGCCATGATGGCGCTGGCCCGAAGCATGCGGCTCATCCGCTCTCACTCTCCCGGTTCTTGGCGGTACGCGCGAGCTTGCGCTCCGACCGGCGCCGCAGCAGCCGTGTGACGACGGCGGCCAGCATCACGGTCAGTGCCCCGCCCACGATCACCAGGGCGATCCCGGTGTAGCCGGTCGTACGGATCGTCAGCCGTTGCGGCTTGCCGTACGCCTGCCCGTCGGCGGTCTTGAGCTGCACGGTCACGGTCGCGTCGCCACTCGTGTCGGGGGCGGCGATCATCGACACCTGCACCGTGCCGCTCTGCCCGCCGCCGATCGGCAGCGGCTCCCTCTGGTCGAAGTTGACCGTCAGCAGCTCGGGGTTGTCGGACTTGACGTCGATGTACAGCTCGATGGAGGTGTTCAGCTCGTTCTTCACGCTGATCGGCACCACGCCGTTGCTGCCCGCGAGCGTGCGCGGCGAGTCGGGGCTGGCTCCGGTGATCTTGATCTCGTCGAGCCTGGCCGCCACCGCGTCGGTGACGATCTTGGTCACCGAGCGGCCCATCCGCGTGTTGGCGCGCCAGGCGGACGAGGTCAGCCGCAGCACCGCCGAGTCGAAGCGCGACTGGGCCTTCTGCGTGGTGACCAGCGAGGTGAGCTGCGACATCGACCAGGCGTCGCGCACCGGATCGAGGTACTTGCGGGTCAGCTCTTCCTTGCGGTCCTGGTCGGTGTAGACCAGGCCGGCCCGCGGCACGGACGCCTTGCCAGGCTTGATCGACTCCAGCGTGCCGAGTTGCAGCCACGGCAGCCGGCCCGCCGTCTTGATCAGCGAGGTGACCAGCGCGGGGTTGGGGTTCCAGCGCCGGGACGGGGCGACGACCAGCGACCTCGGCGCGCTCTGGCCCGGCTCGGCGGCGATGATCGCGGTCTCGGCGATGAACCGCTGCGTGCTCAGCAGCAAGGACGAGTTGGTGCCCGGCTCGAACAGGCGGCTCAACTCGGCGTCGGCGACCAGCGCGGTGACGGGGCCGTTGACCGCGTCGAGGGTCGTGGCGGCGTCGGGCGTGGTGGCGGACGGCTGCTGCGGCGGCAGGTTGGTGGGGTTGAGCAGCACGGTGTCGGCGCCGCTGACCGAGAGCAGGTCGAGCGCGTCGGGGTCGAGCACGCCGTCGGCGGGCCAGTTGAGGTTCGTCTTCGCGTTGCGGTTGAGCAGCCCCCTGGCGGTCTGCCCGCCCAGCTCGATCGCCCGCCTGGTCTGCGTGTCCAGCCCCTGGTGGGCCAGCGCCGCCACGTCGGGATCGGCGTACGGGGTGGCGACCACGGGGGAGGCGGCCAGCGCGCTGCGCATGGTCGTCAGCCACTTGGCGGCCTCGGCGTTGGCCGGCCGGTCCTGGACGCCGTCCTTGTTCTTGACCCGGTAGCCCTTGGTCATCGCATTGACGTCGTCGAGCAGCGCCGGGTCGAACACCCAGGTGACGGTGGTCGGCGCCGACTGCGCGATCTGCGCGATGTCGGCCAGCCGGCCCCGGCCGGTCAGCGCCTGGCCGAGCTTGTCGTCCACGAACAGGGGGTCGTCGGTGGCCCGGTGCGGCTGGTCGATGACGGGCAGCGCGATGGCGAGCTTGTTGCGGGCGATCCGGGGCGTCGTGGCCGGCGCGTACGTGAGATAGGTGCGCTCCGACTTCTGCGACACGCCGTTGGGCGCCACGTCGACGGCGACCGGGTAGACGCCGAACGCCTGGTAGCCGAGCTGCACGGGCGTCGCGGTGAACTCGAAGTTCTGCTGCGCGCCCGCGGCCAGCATCGGGATGATCATCGAGGAGGCGGTTGAGACGGAGGCCGGGATCGCCGCGGGGTCGGCCTCGTAGGCGTGCAGGGCGGCGCGGTCGGCGAACGGCTGCGACTGGTAGCGCAGCCGTACGGAGACGTTGTACTGGGGCATGCCGGTGTCGTTGCGTACCGTGCCGGTGAACCTGATCTGATCGGTCAGGTTCCTGGGGGCCTCGGGCGTGATCGACGCGATCGTCACCGTGAAGTTCTGCCTCTTCGCCGCGGCCTCGGCGGCCTCGGCGGCGGGTCTCGCGGCAGCAGAGCCGGGCGTCACCGCCACCATGGGGGCGAGCAACGCGGCGGACAGCGCGGCGAGCAGCGTGACCTTACGGATCACGCGGATGCCCGAACTGGACTACGACGACGCACGCCCGCAATGGTACGGGCTCAGTGCTGTCGCGCGACCGCCCCGCGGGGTCGGCCGGGCCTCGAACCGCGTAGGTTCACCATCTTTCCCGGCAGGACACCCAGCAGGTCGAGCGCACGTAGGGACAGTACGGTATGCCGTTCACCGGTGGTGGTGAAGATCGGCTCACCGTCGGTGGGGAGGCGGTCGTCGATGTACATCGGCAGCGACTCCGGCAGCAGCAGCGGGCACACCAGCCCGGCCGCGTAGTCCGTGGTCGCGTTGACGACGTGGGCGCGCGCGGGGCGCACCTGACGCGCCCGGAGCAACCCGCCGACGGCTCCCGGCCGGGGCGGCGAGGAGACGGGGGTGGCGACCGCGACGACGACGTCGTGGCCGACCCAGGTCGTGACCTCGAGCACGGTGACCATCAGGCATCGCTCAGGAGCGGCGCGGACCGCCTCCGGCAGTTCTTCGGCGCATGTCATGGGACGCGGAAGGCGTACGATCTCATGATGGATCTGGTGTGCGAGGAGCCGGCGGTGGATCGCGAGGGCATCCTTCATATAGTCCTCCTTGCCTCAGTCCATTGGCCCCCGACGGTCCCTTGACCGACGGTAACCCGGACCTGGTGTGGCTCGGGGGATATGTTCCGGAAGCAGAAGGCCGACGCAGTTTTGTCCGACTCACTCTTGACCGAAAGCCAGCAGCGGGCCATGACCGACCTGTTCCGCAAGATCGCTCCGGTGGCCGACGAGCTCGGCCGCCTGTTCGCCGCGCAGGGCCACGAGCTGGCCCTCGTCGGCGGTCCCGTGCGCGACCTCCTGCTCGGCCGCAGCGGCAACGACCTCGACCTGACCACCGACGCGCACCCCGAGCGGGTGCTGGAGACGGTCAGAGACTGGGCCGACTCCGTGTGGACGATCGGCATCGACTTCGGCACGGTCGGGCTGCGCAAGGGGAGCTGGCTGATCGAGATCACCACGTACCGGAGCGAGTCCTACGACCCCAAGTCGCGCAAGCCCGAGGTCATGTACGGCGAGACACTCGAGGCCGACCTGGAGCGGCGCGACTTCGCGGTCAACGCGATGGCGGTGCGGCTGCCTGGCCACGAGTTCGTCGACCCGTACGGCGGCCTCGACGACCTGCGCTCCCGCGTGCTGCGCACCCCGGGCACACCCGAGCAGTCCTTCGGCGACGACCCGCTGCGCATGCTGCGTGCCGCCAGGTTCGCCGCGCAGCTCGGCTTCACCGTGGACGAGGCGGCCGTGGCGGCGATGACCGCGATGGCCGAGCGCATCGAGATCGTCTCGGCCGAGCGCATCCGCGACGAGCTCGACAAGCTGATCTGCGGCGCGTACCCGCGCGAGGGCCTGCGCCTGCTGGTGGCGACCGGCCTGGCCGCCCACGTGCTGCCCGAGCTGCCCAAGCTGCGCCTGGAGATCGACGAGCACCACCGTCACAAGGACGTCTACGAGCACACGCTCACCGTGCTCGAACAGGCCATCGCGCAGGAGCAGGACGACAAGCCCGACCGGATCCTGCGCTGGGCGTCGCTCATGCACGACATCGGCAAGCCCAAGACGCGCCGCCACGAGGCGGGCGGGCGGGTGTCGTTCCACCACCACGAGATGGTCGGCGCGCAGATGACCAAGAAGCGCATGGCCGAGCTGAAGTTCCCCAAGGACGTGGTCTCCGACGTCGCCCGCCTGGTCGAGCTGCACCTGCGCTTCCACGGCTACGGCACGGGGGAGTGGACCGACAGCGCCGTGCGCCGCTACGTCCGCGACGCCGGCCACCTGCTCGACCGGCTGCACAAGCTGACCAGGGCCGACTGCACCACGCGCAACAAGCGCAAGGCGGCGGCGCTGTCGCGGACCTACGACCACCTCGAGGAGCGCATCGCCCGGCTCGCCGAGGAGGAGGAGCTGGCCAAGATCCGGCCCGAGCTCGACGGGAACGAGATCCAGCAGGTGCTCGGCGTCGGGCCGGGGCCGGTGGTGGGGCAGGCCTACAAGTTCCTGCTGGAGCTCAGGCTCGACAAGGGCATGATCGGCAAGGAGGCCGCCACCGAGGCGCTACTGGAGTGGTCCAGGTCGAACGGCCTTGACGCGTGACGGCGCGGTGACCAGCCGGTAGCCGAGCGCCGCCGCCGGGTAGCCGAGCGAGATGATCGCCACGGCCGCGTACGACTTGCCGTCGGGCGGCAGGATGGCCGCCGACAGGGTCGCCGCGAGCACGTACATGCCGTTGAAGAGCATGTCGTAGATGGAGAACGCGCGGCCCCGGTAGAGGTCCTCGACGTCGCGCTGGACGGTGGTGTCGGCGCAGATCTTGACGCTCTGCCCGGCCAGCCCCAGCGCGAACCCGGCCAGCGGCAGCCCCCACTCCTGGAACGGCAGCACCAGTGCCGCCGTCAGCACCCCGGCCGCGGTCAGCGCGATCTGCACCCAGCGCTCGATCCCGAACCGCTCGGTCGCGTACGGGGTGACGACCACGGCCAGCGCGGTGCCGATGCCGGCGGCGACGACCACCAGGCCGATCCCGCGCAGCGCCGCGTCGGCGTCGCCGTCGGTGAAGTAGTAGCGGTAGAGGATGATGCCGAGCGCGGTGCACATGCCGAACAGGAAGCGGTGCGCGGCCATCGCGCCCATGGTCGCGGCGGCCACCCGGCGTCCGGCGAGGTGCCTGGCGCCGTCGGTCAGCCCGGTGACCACGTTGCGCAGGGCCTGGCGGGCCTGTGGCCGGTCGGGGTCGGGCCACGGGCCGAGCAACTGGCGGTCCATCGTCCGCGCCACCAGGGTGCTCGTGGTGAACACCACGCCGGAGATGGCCAGCAGCAGTGCCACCCCGAAGTCGTCGCCGCCGAAGATCTCCCGCAGCAGGAAGCCGACTCCCGCGCCGATGAACGTGGCCACCGTCCCGGAGGTGGGCACGACCGCGTTGGCGGAGATCAGCCGCTCGGGCGGCACGACGTGCGGCAGCGACGCGCCGAGCGCGGCCAGGAAGAACCGGTTGACCCCGAGCACGGCCAGCGCCACGCCGTAGAACCACGGATCGGGCGCGTCGGCGGCGACCAGCCCGGCGGCCACCAGCAGCAGCAGGCCGCGGATGAAGGGGGCCACCATCAGGATCTGCCGCCGTGACCAGCGGTCGATGAAGACGCCGACGAACGGCCCGAGCACGCTGTACGGCAACAGCAGCACGGCCAGGCCGGCGGCCACTTCGAGAGCCGTGGTCTGGTTCTCGGGGCTGAAGAAGGCGAACCCGGTCACGCCGAACTGGAAGATCCCATCGGAGAACTGGGAGACCAGCCGGGTGCCGAACAGCCGTCGGAAATCCCTGCCCCGCAGGACCACGCGGAGATCGGCGACGAAAGACACGCCGTCAGCCTAGCTCCGCCGTGCCGGTTCAGGATGATCGGAGTCGAGTGCCGTCAGGGGTTCCTAGTGGTGCGCGTGATCTCGTACGCTTCGAAGCGTGACGCTTGAGGAGCACGTTGTGCTCGTAGACCTTGACGGCCGCGCGCTCGGCACCGCGCCCAAGACGTCGGTGCACGGGCAGGCGACGCCCCTGCACCTCGCCTTCTCCAGCTACGTCTTCGACGGCGACGGCCGCGTGCTGCTCACCAGGAGGGCCGAGCACAAGCTCACCTGGCCGGGCGTCTGGACCAACAGTTGCTGCGGCCACCCGCTTCCCGGCGAGCCCGTCGCCCACGCGGTCCTGCGGCGGTTGTCCTACGAGCTGGGCCTCACGGTCGATCGCGCCGACCTCATGCTGCCCGCCTTCTCCTACCGGGCCCAGATGGCCAACGGCATCGTCGAGCACGAGCTCTGCCCCGTCTTCCGGGTCACGGTCGACGCGCCGGTCGTGCCCAACCCCGACGAGGTGGGGGAGGTGCGGTGGATGCCGTGGAAGGAGTTCGCCGAGGGGACGCTGAGCGGGCTGCTGGCGATCTCGCCGTGGTGCCGCGAGCAGGTGCCGCTGCTGGCCGAGCTCGGCTCCGACCCGCTCGCCTGGCAGCCCGCCTCGCCTGACGACCTGCCGCCGGCGGCCCGTCCCTGAGCGTGGAAAGGCGCCGCGCCCCCGAGCACGGGAGCGCGACGCCCTGGACCGCAGCCCGGTCAGCCGGTCAGCGCTCGACCTCGCCGCTGATGAACTTCTCGACGTACTCCCGGGCCTCGTCGTCGGAGAACTGCTTCGGCGGCGACTTCATGAAGTACGAGGACGCCGACAGGATCGGCCCCCCGACCCCCCGGTCGAGGGCGATCTTGGCCGCCCGCACCGCGTCGATGATGATGCCGGCCGAGTTCGGCGAGTCCCACACCTCGAGCTTGTACTCCAGGTTCAGCGGCGTGTCGCCGAAGGAGCGCCCCTCCAGCCGCACGTAGGCCCACTTGCGGTCGTCCAGCCACGGCACGTGGTCGGACGGGCCGATGTGCACGTCGGCCTTGCCCATCTCGTGCGGGATCTGCGAGGTGACGGACTGCGTCTTGGAGATCTTCTTGGACTGGAGCCGGCTGCGCTCCAGCATGTTCATGAAGTCCATGTTGCCGCCGAAGTTGAGCTGGTACGTACGCAGCAGCTCGACCCCGCGGTCCTCGAACAGCTTGGCCATCACCCGGTGCGTGATCGTGGCGCCGACCTGCGACTTGATGTCGTCGCCGACGATTGGCACGCCCGCCTCGGTGAACTTCGCGGCCCACTCCGGGTCGGAGGCGATGAAGACCGGCAGCGCGTTCACGAACGCCACCTTGGCGTCGATCGCGCACTGCGCGTAGAAGCGGTCGGCCTCCTCCGACCCCACCGGCAGGTACGACACGAGGACGTCGACCCGGTTGTCGCGCAGCACCTGGACGACGTCCACGGGCTGCTCGTCGGACTCCTCGATGATCTCGCGGTAGAACTCGCCAAGACCGTCGAAGGTGTGGCCACGCTGGACCGTCAACCCCGTGGGCGGGACGTCGCAGATCTTGATCGTGTTGTTCTCGCTGGCGACGATCGCCTCTGACAGGTCGCGGCCGACCTTCTTGGCGTCCACGTCGAAGGCGGCGACGAACTCGACGTCGCCCACGTGGTAGTCGCCGAACTTCACGTGCATCAGGCCCGGGACCCGTGTGTCCGGGTCCGCGTCCTTGTAGTAGTGAACGCCCTGGACCAGTGACGACGCGCAGTTGCCGACACCGACAATGGCTACGCGAACCGAACCCATCGCACTCGCTCCCTTACTCATCAGTTGACGTGGTATCTCTTTCGGGCCTGTCCTCTGACGAGGCCCGACGCTCTGTTGCGATCAGCTCGTTGAGCCAGCGCACCTCGCGCTCGACGGACTCCAGCCCGTGGCGTTGCAGCTCGAGCGTGTAGCTGTCGAGCCGCTCGCGGGTGCGCGCCAGCGCGGTGCGCACCGCGTCGAGGCGCTCCTCCAGCCGGCTGCGGCGTCCTTCGAGGATGCGCAGCCGCACTTCGGCCTCGGTGTGGCGGAAGAAGGCGAAGTGCACGCCGAAGCTCTCGTCCTCCCACGCGGAGGGGCCGGCCTGCGTGAGCATGTCCTGCAGGCGCTCCTTCCCGTCCGCGGTCAGCTTGTAGACGATCTTCGACCGGCCGCCGACGATCGTGGCCGGAGCCGGCTGCTCCTCCGCGATGAGGCCCTGGGTCAGCAGTGATCGCAGACACGGGTACAGCGACCCGTAGGAGAACGCGCGGAACATCCCCAGCAGGGCGTTGAGCCGTTTGCGCAGCTCATAGCCGTGTAGCGGTGTCTCGTGCAGCGACCCGAGCACGGCCAGTTCCAGGACCCTGCCCTGTCCGCCGGCCACTGGCACCCGCCCCCTCTCGCTTCGATGTATCGAGCCGATACATCCCGAGGATACGTCGGGTCGCTATATGGCCGCAATCTATGAATCTGCCAAGGCGTTGGGATGAACCCGTAAAACGCCGTAGTCTGGCGCTCATGTGGTCACAGAGAAGGGTGGTGGATTACGGCCTCGCGAAACGGGCGGTGGTCCGATCCCTGCACGCGGGGCGAGCCGCCCGCGGCGACGTCTGTGACGCGCATCCCTACCTCCTTCGCGCGGCGCGCCACTTCGGCGAGCCGACCGAACGCCTCTGCCCGGTGTGCGAAAAGGAGAACGTCACCAACGTGACCTACGTCTACGGGGATTCCCTCGGTAGGCATGCCGGTCAGGCAAAGGTCACATCAGAACTCGTCGCCATGGCTCATGATTACGATGAGTTCCGGGTGTACGTTGTCGAGGTCTGCCAAGGTTGTTCCTGGAATCACCTGACGGTTTCGTACGTCCTCGGCAACGGACCGCCTGACCTCACCGGACAAGCGTGAAACCTGAGGGCGGCGAGGTGCCTCACGCCCAACCGCCGTTTCTGTTCCGACGACGTTGCGAGGACGTGTGAGTAACAGCATGAATGAGGGAACGGCCCGCCCGGGGAGGCGTCGCCGATCCAACTCATCCCGTTCTGTGCCCCAGGGTTCTCCGCCCCAAACCGGCGAGCCGGGCTGGAGCGCGGCGCCGCCGGACCGTCGTCCCGAAGCGGCGTACGAGCAGACCGGCGCGATGGCCGCGCAGCCGTACGACGAGCCTCCGCCCAGACGCGCCGAGCCGCGCGCGGAGTACGCCGAGCAGCCGCCGCCGCGCTCCCGCGCCCGCCAGGAAGCTCGCCAAGAAGCCCGCCAGGACGGCCGGCAGGAGCCCCGGCAGGAATCCCGCCAGGAATCCCGCCAGGACGGGCTCCCCGGCGGGCGTCGCGACACCCGCCAGGACGGCCGCCAGGACATGCGCACGCTGGGTAACCAGGAGACGATCGTCAGCGACGCCCCGCGCCGCTCCCGCCGGCGCGGCTCAGGCGCCCCGCCGGAGCCCCCGGGCCCGCCGACGAAGAAGGACGGCGGCGGCGGTGGCGGCTGGCGCAGGTTCATCCCGAGCTGGAAGGTCTTCGTGGCGGGTGCCGTGGTGCTCGCGGCCGGCCTGTTCGGCATGATCATGGTCGCCTACGCCAACACGCCGGTCCCGACCACCGCGCAGAGCGAGGCGACGGCCCAGCAGAGCACCATCTACTACCGCGACGGCAAGACCGAGATCGCCAAGCTCGGCTTCAAGCGCGAGATCGTCCCGCTCGCCAAGATGGACGAGGACGTCAAGAACGCCGCCGTCGCCATCGAGAACAAGACGTTCTGGGAGGACTCCGGCATCTCCATCTCCGGCATGGCCCGGTCGGTGTGGATGACCGCCACGGGGCAGCAGCTCCAGGGCGCCTCGACGATCACCCAGCAGATGGCCCGTAACTACTACGACGGCCTCAGCCAGGAAGTCTCCATCAAGCGGAAGGTCATGGAGATCTTCGTCGCGGTCAAACTCGACGAGACCATGTCCAAGGAAGAGATCCTGGCCAACTACCTCAACACCGTGAACTTCGGTCGCGCGTACGGTGTCGAGGCCGCCGCGAAGGCGTACTTCCCCGGCCGGAACGTCACGGCCGCGAAGCTGACCCCCGAGCAGAGCGCCTACCTCGCCGCGCGCATCCAGCAGCCGAGCTGGGACCACGACTCCCCGGCGCTGCGGGAACGCTTCCAGCAGGTCCTCAGGAACATGGCCGAGCTGTGGCCCGACAAGTACGGCAGCCTCCCGCAGACCGCGAAGTTCCCCAAGACGCGCGCCTCCGCCGGCAACGACGACCTGAGCGGCCTCAACGGCTACATGGTCAAGGAGGTGCTCAGGGAGCTGAAGGGCCGCGGCCTGACCGAGGACGAGGTCAAGAGCGGCGGCTACGACATCATCTCGACCTTCGACCGCAAGCTCATGAAGGCCGCCCAGACGGCGGTGAAGAGCACGATGAAGGCGTACAACATGTCCACGGAGTACCACGCGGGGCTGGCCGCGGTGGATCCGAAGAACGGCCGGGTGCTCGCCTTCTACGGCGGCGACGACTACCTCACCGACCCGTGGAACGAGCCCTTCCAGTCCACCAAGCAGGCCGCGTCGGCGTTCAAGCCGTACGTGCTGGCGGCCTGGCTGCAGGCCGGCTACTCGCTCAAGAGCTACGTGCCGGGCAACCAGACGGTGCCGAAGGTGCTGCCGGGCCAGCAGAAGGGCGGCATCAGGAACAGCCACAACGTCGGCGTGTCCGTGGACGTCGTCAAGGCCACCGCGGCGTCGGTCAACACGGCGTACGTGTCGATGGCCTACGCGCTGCCGGGCCAGCTCGAGGACGTCAAGAACCTCGTCGAGTCCGCCGGGTTCGACCAGCAGCGCATGCAGGACGACGTGGACGTGCACCACTACCAGTTCGCGATCGGCAGCGCGCTGGTGACGCCGGTCGAGCAGGCCGCCGGATACTCGATCTTCGCCAACGGCGGCACGTACACGAAGTACCACGTGGTGGAGAAGGTCAAGCTCAACGGCAAGGTGGCCTACCCCGAGCAGGCGGTCAGGAAGTCGGTCATCGACGCGGGCGTCGCGGCCGACGCCACGATCGCGATGCAGGCGGTGCTCCAGCCGGGCGGCACCGCGGTGGGCAAGGGCCTGGGCGCCAGGCCGGCCGCCGGCAAGACCGGCACCAACAACGACGAGAAGGAAGCCTGGTTCGTCGGCTACACGCCGCAGTTCTCCACCGCGGTCGGCTTCTACCGCGAGCAGTGCATGACCAAGACGGGCAAGGTCATCCCGCCGCAGCACTCCAACTGCCCCTTCACCAAGAAGGGCAGCAAGAAGTTCGACGGGAACAACCCCTACACGCGGCCGAAGGAGGTCTCGCTCGGCTTCGAGGGCGCCGGACCTCCCACGATCGCCTGGCAGAAGTTCATGCAGCTCGCCCACGAGGGGCTGCCGGTCGAGCAGTTCCCGGACCGGGCCGAGGTCGGCGTCCCCGAGAACATCGTGCCGAGCCCGACCCCCACGCCGACGCCCACGCCGGAGGACGACAACCCGTTCGGCTCCGACAACCCGTTCGACGACCAGGGCGGCAGGGACGACTGCCTGATCGGCTGCGACAACAACGACGCCACCGTTCCGGACGACGACGTCCAGAACGACGACGGCGCCGGCGACGACTTCTCCGAGACCAACCCCGACGACGTGGGCCTGGCCGGTCAGGGCTCGGCGCCGGAACCGAGAACCAGCGGGTCACGGCCGAAGTCCACCAAGCCAGAGGACCAGTGACCAGCGCCGAGGCACGCGCCCCCTGGGTGGCGCGTGCCGTGCCGTACCTGCCCCTGGGGCTGATCGCGGCCCTCGGGGCGACCTTCGCGTACGTGGTGCGGCTCCCGTGCCGTACCGGCGGGTGGAACGACCAGGTCTCCACCTACACGAACTTCTGTTACACCGACATCTACCCCCTGTACTTCGACAGGGAGCTGGCCACCCAGAACCCCTACTTCGCCGACGTGCCGTTCGACAAGCAGGTCGAGTACCCGGTGGTGCTGGGCGAGGTCATGCAGTTCTTCGCCTGGTTCGCGCGTGCGCTCGGGCCGGACCGGGTCGCCCAGGCGGTGCGCTTCTACGACCTGACGGTGCTGCTGCTCGGCGTCAGCCTCGTGGTCGGCGTGCTGCTGATGGCTGCGGTGGCCGGCCCGACGCGGCGGTGGGACCCCCTCTGGTACGCCATCTCGCCGGCCGTGGTGCTGGCCGCCTACATCAACTGGGACCTGGTCGCGGGCGCGCTGTCCATGGGCATGCTGCTGGCCTGGAAACGGCAGCGGCAGGTGGCGGCCGGGGTGCTGCTGGGGCTGGCGATCGCGACCAAGTTCTATCCGCTGATGTTCCTGGGCGCGTTGTTCCTGCTCACGTGGCGAACCGGCCGATGGCGGCCGTTCCTGGTGACGGCCGGCTCGGCCGCCGGCGTGTGGCTCGTGGTCAACGTGCCTTTCATGATCTTCGCGTGGGACGGGTGGCGCAGGTTCTACGTCTTCTCCCAGGAGCGCGGGGTCGACTGGGGCTCGCCGTGGTTGTTCTTCCAGAACAAGGGCTGGCCGGTCCTCGGCGACGGCGACGTGAGCACGCTGGGCATGGCCACGCTGGCGATCATGTGCCTGGGCATCGCCGTGCTGACGCTGGCCGCGCCCCGGCGGCCCCGGCTGGCCCAGATCTGCTTCCTGGCGCTGGCCGCGTTCATGATGACGAACAAGGTGTGGTCGCCGCAGTTCGTGTTGTGGCTGGTGCCGTTCGCGGTGCTGGCCAGGCCCAACTGGAAGCCGCTGGCGCTGTGGCAGCTCGCTGAGGTGTGGTACTTCGCCGCGATCTGGCTCTACCTGCTCGCCCAGCCGCCGCTCAGCCGCGACGACCTGGGCATCGGCGACGACACGTACTTCACCGCCGTCTGGGGCCGGATCATCACCATCGGGATCATGATGGCGTTCGTCGTGCGGGACGTCCTGCGGCCTGAGAAGGACGTGGTGCGCCAGGCCGACATCGACGACCAGGCCGGCGGCGTGTTCGACGACGCGCCCGACAGGTTCACCCTCCAGTCCGTGCTCAGATGATCACTCGCTCGGCCGGCCGGGACGCGCTGCTGCTGTGGTTCGGCTCGCGGGCCGGGCTGCTGGCGGCGACGCTGCTCGGCGTGACGCTGGGCGAGTACGTCGACAAGTGGCGCAAGTGGGACGCCACGCTGTTCATCACGATCGCCCGGTACGGCTACGACGGCGAACCCGGCCGGCCGCCGGACGACGGGCTGCCCGCGTTCTTCCCCGGCCTGCCGGCGGCGCTGCGGCTGGTGCACCTGGTGGTGCCGGACTGGGCGGCGGCCGGGCTGCTGATCTCGCTGGCCGCCGGGGCGGTCGCGATGTTGTCGCTGGCCAGGCTGGCCGAGGTCGAGGGCGCGTCCGGGTGGATGGCCGTGCTGGCGCTGCTGCTCTTCCCGACGGCGGTGTTCCTGTCCGCGGGCTACAGCGAGTCGCTGTTCCTGGCGTTCGCGATCCCGGCATGGCTGGCCGCCCGGCAGGGGAACTGGGCGTCGGCGGCGGTGCTGGCGGCGGGGGCCTCGTGCGTGCGGATCACCGGTCTGTTCCTCGCGGTCGCGCTCGTGGTGGAGTTCGTGATGCGCCGGGAGTCGCCGCGGCGGGCCGCGTGGCTGGCGGTGCCGTTCCTGCCGCTGGTGGCGTACTCGTATTACCACTACGGCAGGACCGGCGACTGGCTGGCGTGGAAGCACGCGCAGGAGGCCGGCTGGGGCCGTGACTTCGCCTGGCCGTGGGAGGCGTGGGCGACGACCTGGGACTCGGCCATGGGTTCCGGGGACTTCGCGGTGGCCTTCCGCATGGAGATCGCCGGGGTCGTGGTCGCGCTGGGCGGGCTGGTGTGGCTGCTCGTCCTGCGGAGGTGGAGCGAGGCCGTCTACACGGGCACGCAGGCGGCGGCGCTGATGACCTCGGCGTACTACCTGTCGATCCCGCGTTCGCTGTTGTTGTGGTTCCCGCTGTGGATCCTGGTCGCGCGGGTCGCGACCAGGCGGACGTGGGTGATCGTGCTGTACGCGCTGATCTCGGGGCCGTTGATGCTGGTCAACGCCGGCCGGTTCCTGAGCGGGGCGTGGGCAGGGTGATCGCCTTACCCACTTTTCCGTCTCGGTAATCCAGGGAAGTTATCCACAGCCTGTGTGTATTGGCTAGAGGTTCTTCCGCAGGAAGGCGATGTCCTCCGCCTGGCCCTCGCCGGGCGTCTCCACCACGACCGGCGCGCCCGCCGCCCGGCACACCGCCAGGATCAGCTCCGGGTCGATCTTCCCCTTGCCCAGGTTGGCGTGCCGGTCGGCGCCCGAGTCGAAGTCGTCGCGCGAATCGTTGCAGTGGACCAGGTCGATGCGGCCGGTGATGGCCTTGACCCGGTCGACCAGGTCGACCAGCTCCTCGCCGCCCGCGTGGGCGTGGCAGGTGTCGAGGCAGAAGCCCACGTCGAACCCGTCGAGCGCCTCCCACAACCGGGCGATGCGCTCCAGCTTGCGGGCCATCGCGTTGCCGCCACCCGCGGTGTTCTCGATCAGCACGGGGATGGGGCACTCCATGCGCTCGAACACCTTGCGCCAGTTGTCGAACCCGGTCTGGGGGTCGTCGCTCTTGTTGACGTGGCCGCCGTGCACGATCAGGCCCTTGGCGCCGAGGCCGGCGGCGGCCTTCAGGTGCTGCTCCAGCAGCTTGCGGCTGGGGATCCTGATGCGGTTGTTGGTCGTCGCCACGTTGATCAGGTAGGGGGCGTGGATGTAGATCTCCACGCCCTCGACGGGCTTGGCCGGCAGCACCGGCTTGTCGTAGCCCTGTGGGTCGCCGAGGAAGAACTGCACCACCTCGGCTCCCACCTCCGCGGCGTGGGCGGCGGGGTCGTCCTGATCGACGTGAGCACCGATGAGCACCATGTCATCGAGCTTATCCGGAGCCCGGGACCAGGTCGGGCGCGTTTGGGACAGGTGGATCAGGGCAGTCGGGAGGCGCCCCCTACCCCCTAGGAGAAGCCATATGAGCCGCTGGCGCTTACGGGCGCTGCTCGTCCTGATCTACGTCGTCGTCGGCGTCTACGTCGGCTGGGTGTACGACTACATCACGCCAGGGCTGCTCAGGGACCTCGCCGAGGCCCTGCTCGCGGTCTTCCTCTGGTTCCTGGTCCTGCTCGGCATCGACCTGCGCATAGGCGGATGAGACGCATATCGAACGGCCCCGGCGCACGTCGGCCGGGGCCGTCCGGCTGCCGGCTGCCGGGCGCCGGGTCACGGGTAGGGGAGGAAGCCGCCGTGGGCGATGCCCAGCGCGGCCCCGACGAAGGAGCCCACGAGCCCGATGATGTTGAGCGTGCGCTGCGGCGTCGTGGCGGAGATGTACTGGGAGAACAGGCCCATGCCGAAGCCCAGCGTGCCGACCCAGGAACTGATCATGTGCGCCGCGGGCCAGAACGTGGCGACGAAGGCGATCACGCCGCAGGCGAGCGTGGCGACGGCCATGATGTTCTCGACCGGGTGCGGACGTCCGTCAGGGTTGAGCGTGAGTCTGAACCGCTCCGATTCGGAGGGTTGAAGCACGTGTGGCACAGCCACCACCCCCTATGGGTTTCCTAGAGGCCTTCCCACCTACCCGCGGCTGGTAACCTGGGGCACGCTGCGTTGTGATGGGTCATCCATCGTCCCAGGGAGGCCGAAAGGGGCTTCCCGGGCCAAGACGTCAGCGTCCTCCTGTCACGGCAGAGTGTCGTGACCGCAAGAGTCCAGAGGAGGTTGGAGTCAGGCATGCGTCGTTACGAAGTAATGGTCATCCTCGACCCTTCGCTCGATGAGCGCACTGTCGCGCCGTCCCTCGACCAGTTCCTCACCGTGGTCCGCACCGACGGCGGCACCGTGGAGAAGGTCGACGTCTGGGGCCGTCGCCGGCTCGCCTACGACATCGACAAGAAGTCCGAAGGCATCTACGCCGTCATCGACCTGTCCGCGGAGCCCGCGACGGTCAAGGAGCTCGACCGGCAGATGAACCTCAACGAGGGCATTCTGCGCACCAAGGTCCTGCGTCCGGACGTGCACTAACCTCCGGCTTTTGTCGGAGGAGCCCCGTACTCTGGGCCGTAATCCAAGCGAAGGCGTGCAGGAAGGCGAGCGCTAGCCATGGCAGCAGGCGACACCGTAATCACCATCGTCGGCAACCTGGTCGACGACCCGGAGCTGCGCTTCACCCCGACGGGGCAAGCGGTGGCTCGATTCCGCATCGCGTCCACTCCGCGGTTCATGGATCGACAGACCAACGAGTGGAAGGATGGCGAGAGCCTCTTTCTGACCTGCAACGTCTGGCGGCAGGCGGCGGAGAACGCCGCCGAGAGCCTGCAGCGCGGCATGCGGGTCATCGTGCAGGGGCGGCTCAAGCAGCGGTCTTACGAGACCAAGGAAGGCGAGAAGCGCACGGTCTACGAGGTCGAGGTCGACGAGGTCGGCCCGTCCCTGCGTAACGCCACCGCCAAGGTCAACCGCACCTCCCGTCAGGGTGGCGGCGGTGGCGGCGGCTTCGGTGGCGGCCCGGCCGACGACCCGTGGGCCTCCGCGACGCCCGCCGCGCCTCAGGGCGGTGGCTACCAGGGCGGCGGCGGTGGTGGCGGCGGCTTCGGCGGCGGCCAGCAGAGCGGCGGCGGCGGCTTCAGCGGCGGCGGCGACTTCAGCGACGAACCGCCTTTCTAATCCCAGTTCACCAGCCCGAGTCCATTCCCGCCCTGAAGGCGGGGCTCTGAAAGGAGCACCACGATGGCAAAGCCGGCACTGCGCAAGCCCAAGAAGAAGGTTTGCCTGTTCTGCCACGACAAGATCTCCTACGTCGACTACAAGGACACGGCGCTGCTGCGGAAGTTCATCTCCGACCGCGGCAAGATCCGTGCGCGCCGGGTGACGGGCAACTGCACCCAGCACCAGCGTGACGTGGCGACCGCGATCAAGAACGCCCGTGAGGTGGCTCTGCTGCCTTACACGAGCACGGCGCGCTAAGGAGGTCTGTCGATATGAAGCTCATTCTCACCAATGAGGTCTCCGGCCTCGGCACCCCCGGTGACATCGTCGAGGTCAAGGACGGCTACGGCCGTAACTACCTCATCCCGCGCGGCTACGCCATGCGCTGGACGCGGGGCGCCGAGAAGCAGATCGAGACCATCCGCAAGGCTCGCGACGCTCGCGAGATCCGCGACCTCGGCACCGCCAAGGAGGTCGCCGGCCAGCTCGGCGCGCTGCGCGTCCGGCTGAGCACGCGTGCGGGCGAGTCGGGCCGGCTGTTCGGCTCGATCACGACGGGCGACATCGCCGACGCGGTCAAGGCCGCCGGCGGCCCGATCCTCGACCGCCGCCGCATCGAGATCGTCAACCCGATCAAGAGCGTCGGCTCCCACCGCGTGTCGGTCCGGCTCCACCCGGAGGTGGCCGCCTCGATCGACGTCGAGGTCGTCGCGGGCTGACCCCTGTGCGAGAAAGCCTCCCTCGTCATGAGGGAGGCTTTTTCGTTGCGGTGCGCCGTACCCGGCGCTTCGGGAAACGGCCCGCCGACCCCGGGCGTGCCGGCGGGGCGTCACGCGAGCCCGAAGTGGGCCGAATGCCGTGGTGAGGGGCACCCTCGAACGGTATTCCCTATTCCAGCCGCGTAGAATGCGGTCGTTCTGCTGCACTTTTCCCCCTGGAGGCAAGGCCATGGCCACCCGCCCCTTGATGCTGCTTGCCCTGGCCGTCGCCGTGGTCGGTTGTGCGCCCATGGACGACACCACCACCGGCACCGGTGCCGGCGCGGCCCCGTCGCAGTCCACCGCCTGCGCCAAGGAGCAGCTCGCGCTGTTCACCCCGGGCAAGCTGACCATCGGCACCGACAAGCCCGCCTACGAGCCCTGGTTCAAGGACGACGATCCGGCCAACGGGCAGGGGTTCGAGAGCGCGGTGGCCTTCGCGGTGGCGGGGGAGCTCGGCTTCGACCGTACCGAGGTGCAGTGGAGCACGGTGAAGTTCGACGCCGCGTTCGCGCCGGGGGACAAGCAGTTCGACTTCGACGTCAACCAGGTCTCGATCACCGACGACCGGGCCAAGGTGGTCGACTTCAGCAACGGCTACTACACGGTCAAGCAGGCCGTCGTGGCGGTCGAAGGCGGCAAGTACGCGGGGGCGACGAGCGTGGCCGAGCTGGCGGGCGCGAAGATCGGCGTCCAGGTCGGCACCACCTCGCTCGACGCGGTCAAGAACGTGATCAAGCCCACCGACGACCCCAACGTCTACAACGAGCAGATCGACGTCGTGAACGCGCTGAAGAACAAGCAGGTGGACGCGGTGGTCGTCGACCTGCCGACCGCGTTCTACGTGACGGCCGCCCAGGTCGACAACTCCAAGATCGTCGGCCAGTTCGGCTCGACCGGCGGTACGCCGGAGGAGTTCGGGCTGGTCATGGAGAAGGGCAGCGCGCTGAAGCCCTGCGTGGACAAGGCGGTCGAGGCGCTGAAGACGAAGGGTGAGCTGGCCAAGATCGAGCAGCAGTGGCTGGGCTCGGCGGCGGGCGCGCCCGAGTTGCGATGAGCGAGTGGGTCAAGTCCGAGCGGCAGGCCGAGCGTGAGCGGGTCCGCCGCTCGCGCGCCCGCCGCTCGGCCTCGATCGCGACGGCCTCGACGATCGTCTTCATCGTCCTGGTCGTCTGGGGGGTCACCGGTTCGCCGGGCTGGCCGCGGGTGCGCGAGACCTTCTTCGACGGCGAACAGTTCGCCAAGGCGCTGCCCGACGTGCTCAGCGGGTTCGTGCTCAACGTCAAGATCTTCATCGTCGCCGAGGTCCTGATCCTCGTCGTCGGGCTGCTGGTGGCGCTGGCCAGGGGCATCAAGACGCCGGCGTTCTTCCCGATCCGCGCCCTGGCGACGCTCTACACGGACGTCTTCCGCGGCGTGCCGACGATTCTGGTGATCTACCTCGTCGGGTTCGGGCTGCCGGCGCTCAGGTTGCAGGGCATCCCGTCCGACCTGGCGACGCTGGGCGTCATCGCGCTGACCCTGTCGTACGGCGCGTACGTGGCCGAGGTGTTCCGGGCGGGCATCGAGTCGGTGCACCCCAGCCAGGTGGCCGCCGCCCGTTCCCTGGGTCTCGGCCACGTCAAGACCATGCGCTTCGTGGTGCTGCCGCAGGCCACTCGCAGGGTCGTGCCGCCGCTGCTCAACGACTTCGTCTCGTTGCAGAAGGACACCGCGCTGGTGGCCACCATCGGGCCGCTGGAGGCGCTCAGGCAGGCCCAGATCCATGCCGCCAGCACCTTCAACTACACCCCCTACCTGGTCGCGGCGCTGCTGTTCATCCTGCTCACGATCCCCATGGCCAGGCTCACCGACCACCTGGCGGCCCGTACCCGCAGGAGGCGCGGAGCATGAGCGTGCTGAGCATCGAAGGGGTGTGGAAGAACTTCCACGGCCACAGCGTGCTGCGCGGCATCGACCTGGAGGTCGAACCGCACGAGGTGGTGAGCCTCATCGGGGCCTCCGGCTCGGGCAAGTCCACGTTGCTGCGCTGCGTCAACCTGCTGGAGACGGTGGACGACGGCGTCATCCACCTCGACGGCGAGGACATCACCGACCCGAGGGCCGACGTGGACCTGGTCCGCAGGCGGCTCGGCATCGTCTTCCAGTCGTTCAACCTGTTCCCGCACATGACCGTGCTGGACAACATCACGCTGGCGCCCAGGCGGGTGCACGGCACGTCCAAGACGCGGGCCGAGGAGCAGGCGCACGACCTGCTGACCAGGTTCGGGCTGGCGTCGAAGGCGCGGGCCTACCCCGACCAGCTCTCCGGCGGCCAGCAGCAGCGGGTGGCGATCATCCGGGCGCTGGCCACGCAGCCCCGGCTGATGCTGCTCGACGAGGTCACCTCGGCGCTCGACCCGGAGCTGGTCGTGGAGGTGCTGGGGATCATCAGGGAGCTCAAGGAGTCGGGCATGACGATGATCTTGACGACGCACGAGATGAGCTTCTGCCGGGACATCTCGGACACGGTGTGCTTCCTCGACGGCGGCGTGCTGCTGGAGAAGGGGCCGCCCGAGCAGATCTTCACCGATCCCCGGGAGTCGCGTACCCAGGAGTTCCTGCGCAGCGTGCTGAAGTCGGGGCGGTTCTAGCGGCGGTGCCGGCCCTGGGGGGCGGCGGGCCTGGGGGCGACGGCGGGCTGGGCCAGCAGGCTGTGGCGGCGGCCGTACACGAGGTAGACCAGCAGGCCGAAGAGCATCCACAGGACGAACCACACCCACGTCACCACCCGCAGGTTCACCATCAGCCAGAACGTGGCCGCCAGCGACAGCGCGGGCACCAGCGGCGAGAACGGCACCTGGAACCCCCGCTCCAGGTGCGGCATGCGCCGCCGCATCACGATCACCCCGGCCGCCACGAACGCGAACGCGAACAGCGTCCCGATCACCGCGAGCTGCTGCAGCGTCAGCACCGGCACGAACTCGGCCAGCATGATCGCCACCAGCCCGATCACCAGCGTCACTCGGGTGGGCGTGTGGTAGCGGCGGCTCACCGTGGCCAGGCCGCGCGGGATGAGCCCGTCGCGGGCCATGGAGAACAGCACCCGGGTCTGCCCCACGATGAGCACCAGGATCACCGTGGTCAGCCCGAGCACCGCGCCCGCGTCGATGACGTGCACCATCCAGCCCACGTCGGCCGCGCGGAACGCGCCGGCCAGCGGCGCGCGTACGGAGATCGTCGTGTACGGCGCCATCCCCACCATGACCAGCGCGACCGCGATGTAGATGACGGTGGCGATCACCAGGCTGCGGATCATGCCCTTCGGCACCGCCCTGGGCGCGTTCACGGTCTCCTCCGCCGAGGTCGCCACGATGTCGAACCCGATGTACGCGAACGCGATGGCCGAGGCCGCCGTGAAGATCCCGAGCCACCCGAACGCCTGGCCCCCGCCGGTGAACAGCTCCAGCACGGTGACGGACGGGGTGTCCACCGGCTTCGACGGCACGTGGAAGCCGCCGTAGTTGACGGGGTCGATGTGCGCCAGGCCCACGACGATGACCGCGCCGATGGCCACCAGCTTGGCCGACACCATGACCCACAACGCCCGCAGCCCGACCCGCGCGCCCAGCGTCACGACGCCCGTGAGCAGCACGAGGATCACGAACACCAGGACGTCCTGGACGAGGTCACCGGCCGGGACGCGCACCCCGAAGTTGCTGATGGCCCCGACAGCGATCGCGCCCCACGCCCTGGCCACCACCGCGGCGGACAACTGCAGCTCCAGGATCAGCGCGCAGCCGATGATCCACGCCCACACCTCGCCGAAGATGACGTACGTGAAGGTGTAGGCGCTGCCCGAGGCCGGCATCGTGGAGGACAGCTCGGCGTAGCACAGGCAGGCGAGCAGGCAGGCGATGCCGGCGATCATGAAGGACAGGATCACCCCGGGCCCGGCCGTGGTGGCCGCCTGCTGCCCGGCGATGCTGAAGATGCCGGCGCCGATCATCACGCCGAGCCCGAGCACGACCAGGTCGGCCGTGCGATAGACCTCGGCCAGGCTGTGCCGGGCGCCGGTGCGCAGCCCGGTCGCCTCCGAAGGAGGCAGTCGTCGAAGAATCGTGGACAAGAAACACCCCGCTCAGGGAACCCGCCCACAAATGTCTCACCCTTCGGGTGACCAACAAGCACGAAGTGATTACGTGCCGGTTACCAGCCAGGCGGTTCCGTTCGCCCGCCGGGTCAGGGTGAGCAGGCGGGCCACCATCCACACGCCGAGCGCGCACCAGAGCGCGACCACGCCCATCCCGGAGGCGAGCAGGGCGGCGGGCAGGTACGCGAGCGTCGTCCACACTCCGGCCCAGGCCAGGTACCGCTGGTCCCCGGCGCCGATCAGCACCCCGTCCAGCACGAACACCACCCCGCAGAGCGGCTGGAGCAGCGCCACCGGCCAGAGCAGGTCCAGGAGCAGGCCGGCCACCCGCGGTTCGGCGTCGAACAGGCCCGGCAGCAGCGGCCTGGCCGCCAGCACCAGCAGGCCGAGCACGATCCCGGACCAGACGCCCCACGACACCATCCGCTTCGTGGCGGCCCTGGTGGCATCGACGTCGCCCGCTCCGAGCGAACGCCCGGTGATGGCCTGACCGGCGATGGCGATGGCGTCCAGGGCCAGCGCGAGCAGCGTCCACACCTGGGTGGCCAGCGCGTACGCGGCCAGTTCGGCCTCGCCCATCCTGGTGGCGATGACGGTGGCGGCCAGCAGCACGATCCGCATGCACAGGGTGCGGACGAACAAGGCGAACCCCGCCGTGCCCGCCTGCCCGACACCGGCGATCGAGGGCGTCAGCGGCGTCCCGAGCCGGACCGCGCCACGCGCCACCACCACGAGGTAGACGGCGGCGCCGAGAGTCTGCGCCAGCACGGTGCCCCACGCCGAGCCCGCGATGCCCCAGCCCAGCCCCAGCACGAACCAGCCGTTCAGCGCCGCGTTCAGCGCGAACGACCCCACCGCCACCAGCAGCGGCGTCGCCGTGTCCTGCAACCCGCGCAGCACGCCGGTCCCGGCCAGCACGACCAGCATGCCGGGCGCGCCGAGCAGGCTGATCCGCAGGTACGTCACGGCCTGCGCGGCCTGCGTGCCCGTGGCGCCGAACAGGTCCACGATGGCCGGCGCCAGCGGCCAGCCCAGCACGATCGCCACGGCTCCGAGGGCGAGCGCCAGCCAGATGCCGTCCACGCCGCTGCGCATGGCCCGCAGGTGGTTGCCGGCTCCGGTCTGGCGGGCCACGGAGGCGGTCGTCCCGTACGCGAGGAAGACGCACAGGTTCACCAGGGTCGTCAGCACCGTTCCCGCCACGCCCAGCGCGCCCACCGCCGTGGTGCCGAGTCCGTGGCCGACGATGGCGTAGTCGGCGAGCAGGAAGAGAGGTTCCGCCACCAATGCCCCGAAGGCGGGCACGGCCAGCCGCAGAATCTCCCGATCTCTGGCGGTAATGGGCATTCGTCCATTATGGGCCTTACTCGGCGTGTCGGGGCAACTTTCTTTCCTCCACAGCCGGTGGACACTATTCGCCCAGGTCGGAGCGGCTTCGGTGGATATCCGGAAGAGTTATCCCCAACCTCTGTCCACAGGCCGTTCACACCCTTGGGGCACTCGTCCACAGGTCGGCCACAGGGTTGTCCACAGGCCACGTTGCCGACTGAGCGCGACTCCGCGAAACTGTCACACCGGTCGACTATCAAGTGGGGGTGGTGCGACCGCCTGCAAGTTGTTCGAGGGGGCGCGGTGAGCATTGACGAAGAGACCGGCGGCGGAAGTCCAGGCTTCGAGCGCACCCCGCCCAGCAACATCGAGGCGGAGCAGTCGGTCCTCGGCGGCATGCTGCTGTCGAAGGACGCCATCGCCGACGTCGTGGAGATCCTGCGCTCCGACGACTTCTACCGCCCGGCCCACCAGATGGTCTACGACGTCGTCACCGACCTGTACGGCCGGGGCGAGCCCGCCGACGCCGTCACCGTCTTCGACGAGCTGCAGAAACGCGGCGAGATGGCCCGGGTGGGCGGCGCGGCCTACCTGCACACCCTCACGGCCGTCGTCCCCACGGCGGCCAACGCCGGCTACTACGCCAAGATCGTCCGCGAGCAGGCCATCCTGCGCCGCCTCATCGAGGCCGGCACCCGCATCGTCTCCTTCGGCTACGGCGGCCAGAACGAAGAGGTCGACGAACTCGTCGACCGCGCCCAGGCCGAGATCTACCAGGTCACCGAGCGGCGCACCTCGGAGGACTACGCGCCGCTGGCCGACATCATGCCGGGCGCCCTCGACGAACTGGAGGCGATCGGCAGCCGCGGCGGCCAGATGGTCGGCGTCCCGACCGGGTTCGTCGACCTCGACCAGCTCACCAACGGCCTGCACCCGGGCCAGATGATCGTCGTGGCCGCCCGGCCCGCCATCGGCAAGGCGCTCGCGCTCGACACACCCCTGCCCACCCCCGGCGGGTGGACCACCATGGGCGAGGTGCGGCCCGGCGACCTGCTGATCGGCGCCGACGGCAAGCCCACCCGGGTCGTGGCGGCCACCGAGGTCATGCACGACCGCCCGTGCTTCGAGGTGGAGTTCAGCGACGGCACGGTGATCGTGGCCGACGCCGAGCACCAGTGGCTCACCGACACACGCGCGGCGACCGGCCACGACGAGCGGCCCCACGCGCGGATGCGCACGACGGAGGAGATCGCCGCGTCGCTACGCCGCGCCGTCACGGCCGAGCGGCTCGACCACACGGTCGCCAACGCCCGGCCGCTCGACCTGCCCGACCGCGACCTGCCGATCCCCCCGTACACGCTGGGCGCCTGGCTCGGCGACCGCGACACCGACGACCACGGCACGGCCGACACCCGGCTGGGGAAGCTGGGCGTGCTGGGCGACAAGCACATCCCGGCCGACTACCTGCGCGCGTCCGAGGAGCAGCGCAGGGCGCTCCTGGCCGGGCTGCTCGACACCGACGGCTCCATCAGCGCCGCCGGGACGGTCCGGCTCGCGGGCACGAACCGCCGGCTGGCGGAGGATGCCAGGGAGCTGATCCTGAGCCTGGGCTACCAGGTGTCCGGGCCGGCCGGCCCGACCAGCCACGCGATCACGTTCACGCCCTTCGACAAGGTCTTCCGGCTGAGCGACGCGAACGCCCGCGTGCACACCGACGCCCGCCCCGGCACGACGTACCGCACCATCACCGCCGTCCGTCCCGTGGCGTCGGTGCCGGTGCGGTGTGTGGAGGTGGACAACGCCGACCGGATGTACCTGGCGGGCCGCACGTGGATCCCCACCCACAACTCCACCCTCGGCCTCGACTTCGCCCGTTCCGCGGCGATCAAGCATGGGATGACCACGGTCATCTTCTCCCTGGAGATGTCCCGCAACGAGATCACCATGCGTCTGCTGTCCGCCGAGGCCCGCGTGGCGCTGCACCACATGCGCTCCGGCTCGATGACCGACGACGACTGGACCCGCCTGGCGCGCCGGATGAGCGAGGTGGCCGAGGCGCCGCTGTTCATCGACGACTCGCCCAACATGTCGATGATGGAGATCCGGGCCAAGTGCCGGCGGCTCAAGCAGCGCAACGACCTGCGGTTCGTGGTCATCGACTACCTCCAGCTCATGAGCTCGCCGAAGAAGACCGAGAGCCGCCAGAACGAGGTCTCGGAGATCTCCCGTGCCATCAAGCTGCTGGCCAAGGAGCTGGAGGTGCCGGTCATCGCGATCTCCCAGCTCAACCGTGGCCCCGAGCAGCGCACCGACAAGCGCCCCCAGGTCAGCGACCTGCGTGAGTCGGGCTGCATGCCGGAGACCACCACCCTCCTGCGGGCCGACACCGGCGCTCAGGTCACCTTCCGGGAGTTGCTCGACCGGGGCCATGACGGGGTGCTGGTCTGGTCACTCGACGAGCAGAACAAGCTCGTCCCCGCCGTGATCACGAACGTCTTCCCGTCGGGGGTGAAAGAGGTGCACCGCCTCCGGCTCGCCTCGGGCCGGCAGGTCGAGGCGACCGCCAACCATCCGTTCCGCACCTTCGGCGGGTGGCAGCCGCTCGGCGAGCTCTCGCCCGGAGACCGGGTCGCGGTTCCCCGGCAGGTGCCGCCTCCCGTCGGCGCCGGGCTGGGCTGGTCCGAGCACCGGCTCGGCCTGCTGGCCCACCTGATCGGCGCCGGGAGCGTCTCGCCCGGTCAGCCGGTGCGCTACACCACTGACGACGAGGCGAACCTGCGGTTCGTCGAACACGCGGCGAACGTGGAGTTCGGCATCACGCCGCGGCGGGAGCGGCCGGACGACCGGTGGCAGGTCCACCTGCCGGCGCCCGACCGTGGCGGGCACCCCCTGCACGGGTGGTTCGGCGCACTGGGACTGACGTCCCGCGAGAGGCGCGTCCCCGAGGCGCTGCACCTGGCCGGCAACGACGAGATCGCGGTGTTCCTGCGCCATCTGTGGGCCACCGGCGGAACCGTCACCACGGAGGGCGGCACCGCGCCCGAGGCGTACTACGCGACGGGCAGCAGGGCGTTCGCCGACGGAGTCGCGCTGCTGCTCGCGCGGTTCGCCATCGTCGCCACGATCCGGCAGGCGCGGCAGGGCGGCTACCACGTCGTCATCGCCGACGCCCCCGGCCTGCGCACGTTCGGCGCGAAGATCGGGGTGCACGGCCGCCGCGGGGAGCCGGTGGCGCGGCTGCTGGACGTCCTGCGCGACACCGACGCGTGCCAGGATCCGGCGCGTGACGACGTGTTCTGGGACCGGGTCGTCGCGATCGAGCCGCTCGGTTCCCGCCCGGTCTACGATGCGACCGTCAAGGGCACGCACAACTTCGTCGCCGACGGGATCATCGCGCACAACAGCATCGAGCAGGACGCCGACATGGTCATCCTCCTGCACCGGGAGGACGCCTACGAGCCCGAGTCGCCCAGGGCGGGCGAGGCCGACCTGATCGTGGCCAAGCACCGTAACGGCCCCACCGCCACTGTCACCGTGGCCTTCCAGGGTCACTACAGCCGGTTCGTGGACATGGCCCAGCACTGACACTGCCGGGAGATGATGAGCCAGGGCCGCCGGGGCGACCCGTCCCTCGACGGAGGGACGGGTGGGCCGCCGGCCCGGTCTATGCTCAGGCCCATGACACTGGAATGGGAGCAGATCATCGTCGACTCCGCCGACCCCGTCGTTCTCGGGCGCTGGTGGGCCGAGGCTCTCGGCTGGGTGGTGGTCGACGAATCCGAGGAGATCATCGAGATCCGGCCTGCGCCGGACCAGATGCCGGGGCTGCTCTTCGTGCCTGTCCCCGAGGGCAAGACGGCGAAGAACCGGCTCCACCCCGACTTCCGCCCCGACGACCAGGAGGCCGAGGTCGCCCGGCTGCTCTCCCTCGGTGCCCGGCGCGCCGACACCGTGCAGGACGAGCAGCACTGGGTGACCCTCCTCGACCCGGAGGGCAACGAGTTCTGCGTCCTGAGTGAGCGCAAGAGCTGAGCGGAAGACACAGAAACTGAGGCCCTGCAGGGGCGCGGCTCGTGTGACGAACCAGACAACGGCCCCAGGAATGGCGGGTGATCGCCCCGGTGCTCTACCGAGTGACCGAAGCGAAGGGAAGACACCATGACCATCCTCGTTGCCTATGACGGCTCGGCCGACGCGCGCAGCGCGATCGAGTTCGCCGCCAAGCACCTCACGGCCGGGCCCACGGTGATCGTCACGGTCTGGGAGCCGCTGCTCGTCCAGCTCAAGAAGTACCCGCTGGCCGCGGGCGCGATCGACCCGAGCACGGAGGACGAGGCGCACGCCCAGGCCGAGCAGCACGCCAAGGAGGGCGCGGAGCTGGCGATCACCTCCGGGCTGAGCGACGTCACCTACCGGGCCGTGGCCGACAACGAGTCGATCTGGAAGACGATCGTGGACGTGGCCGACGACATCGACGCCTCGCTGATCGTCACGGGCTCGCGCGGCCTGGCCGGGGTGCGCTCGGTGCTGCTCGGCAGCGTCTCCAACCACGTGCTGCACCACGCCCACCGCCCGACCCTCATCGTCCCGCCGGCCAAGAAGCAGGGCTAGGACGCACGGCTACGTCGGTGCGGCGACCTGGCAGCTCCCGGGCGGCGGGCAGAGCCGGGTGTCCATGCGGTGCGCGCCCGGCCCCTCGTCGCCCAGCCGGTCGTGCGGGTTGGCGACGGGGCAGCGGTCCAGCGACAGGCAGCCGCAGCCGATGCAGTCGGTGAGGTCGTCGCGTAGCCGCTGGAGCTGCACGATCCGGTCGTCCAGCTCGCCGCGCCAGGCGGCCGACAGCCGGGCCCAGTCGTCGCGCGTGGGGGTGCGCTCGTCCGGCAGTTCGGCCAGCGCGTCCTTGATGACCTTCAGGGGGATGCCGATGCGCTGCGCGAGCCGGATGAAGGCGACCCTGCGCAGGCTGTCGCGGGCGTAGCGGCGCTGGTTCCCGGCCGTGCGGCGGCTGCCGATCAGGCCCTTGGCCTCGTAGAAGTGCAGGGCGGAGACGGCCACGCCGCTGCGCTCCGCGAGCTGGCCGACGGTCAGCTCCTTGGTGTTCCAGGCGACCTTCGTCATACCTGGAGATTACTTGAGGCTTCTTTCGAAGAATGTCTCGAGTACGACGACTGTCTGGGTGCCGGTCACGCCGGCCACCTCGAAGATCCGGCGCAGCACGTCCTGGAGTTCGCCGGTGCCGGCCGTACGGACCTTGAGCAGCACCGACGCGGGCCCCGCGATGACGTGCGCCTCCTCCACCTCGGGGATCGCCGCCAGCGCCGCGCCGGCGTCCCCCATCCACGAGCCGCCCTGGACCAGCACGTACGCCGTCACCGCCCGCCCGAGCGCCGCGTGGTCCACCTCGATCGTGGTGCGCCTGATGACGCCGCGCTCGCGCAGCTTGCGCACCCGCTCGTGCGCCGCCCCGCCGGACAGCCCCACCGCCGCGCCGAGCGCCGCGTACGACTGCGTCGCGTCCTCCTGCAACAGCCCGACCAGCATCCTGTCGATCTCATCCACAGCCGAATGCTATCTGGTCATATCCTGAAAACACCGAACCGCGTATGGTGATGGGCATGACGGACACCATCCCCACTGAGTTCGAGGTCCTCGACGAGCGGTTCGCCGGGGTAGGCGGCGACGGCAAGGTCGAGATCCTGTACACCGGCACCCGCTGGGCGGAGGGCCCGGTCTACTTCCCGGCCGGCCGCTTCCTGGTGTGGAGCGACATCCCCAACGAGCGGATGTTGCGCTGGGACGAGCCGACCGGCGCGGTGGGCCCGTTCCGGCAGCCGTCCGGCTACACCAATGGCAGCACGCTCGACCGCGAGGGCCGGCTGATCTCCTGCGAGCAGGGCGGGCGCCGGGTGACCCGCACCGAGCACGACGGCTCGATCACGGTGATCGCCGACCGGTGGCAGGGCAAGCGCCTCAACAGCCCCAACGACGCGGTCGTCCGCTCCGACGGCTCCATCTGGTTCACCGACCCCCCGTACGGGATCCTCAGCGACTACGAGGGCACGGCCGCCGAGCAGGAGATCGACGGCTGCCACGTCTACCGGGCCGACCCGGTGACGGGCGAGGTGCGGATCGTGGCCGACGACTTCGCCCGGCCCAACGGCCTGGCCTTCTCCCTCGACGAGCGGCAGCTCTACGTCGCCGACACCCGGGCCAGGCACCTGCGCGTCTTCGACGTGGCCGACGACGGCACGCTGAGCGGCGGCAAGGTCTTCGCCGCAGGCGGCGACGGAGACAACTACGACGGAATGCGACTCGACGACAAGGGCCGGGTCTGGGCGGCGGCCGGCAAGGCGGTGCTCTGCCACGACCCCGACGGCACGCTGATCGGCCGGCTCAAGCTGCCCGAGTCCACGGCCAACCTGGTGTTCGGCGGGCCCAAGCGCAACCGCCTGTTCATCACCGCCTCGTCCTCGCTGTACTCCCTGATGACGAACGTCACAGGTGCGCGCCCGGTGTGGGCCGCGCGCTGACGCCACCCTCCACGCCCCCGCGGCGGTGGGTTCGCGCCGGTGGCTCACTCCCACCGGAACAGCCGGACGGCCAGCCCGCCGAAGATCGCCAGCCCCGCGCCGATCACCGCCAGGTGCAGGAGCTGCGGCGGGTGTCCCGCCCAGGTGTCCCTGAGCGCCTGGGCGAACGGCCCCGACACCGAGAAGTCGCTGACCACCCGCAGCGCGTCCGGCATGATGTCGCGCGGCACCCACATCCCCGCCAGGAACAGCAGCGGGAACATCACCGCCGAGCCGATCCCGGGCGCGGTCTTGGCGTTCCTCGCGAGGGCGGCGATGACCAGCCCGATGGCCATCATCGCGGCGCTGCCAAGCAGGAAGACCAGGACGAACCCGGCCCACTGCCGCGGCGCGGCCGACCCGTACGCCAGCGCCCCCGCCACGATCAGGATCAGCGTGGACACGACCGCCACCGCGAGGTTGATCAGCAACTGCGTGCCCAGCAGCCGCGCGGGGTGCACCGGCGTGGTGGACATCCGCCTGAGCACCCCCTGCTCCCGGTACGTGCTCAGCGCCGCGGGCACCGCGGTGCACGTCAGCGACAACACCGTGAGCATCGTCATCATGGTCGGGAGCTGGGTGTCCACGAACCGCTCCCCGCCCTCTCCCGGCTCGGTGAAGGCCGGGATGCTGAGCCCCAGGACGAGCAGCAGCCCCACCGGCAGCCCGACGGTGATCAGCAGGGAGTACCAGTCGCGCAGGTACAGCTTGGTCTCCACGGCGAGCAGTTTCATGCCAGCTTCCTTCCGGTCAGCGCGAGGAACGCGTCGTCGAGCGTGGCCTGCTCGATCCGCAGCTCCGTGGGGACGATCTGGTGATGGGCCAGGGCGAGGGTGACGACCGGGGCGAGGTTGCCCGACCCGGCCACCACGACCTGCTCGCCGTGCCTCGTCACCGTCCGCACCTCGGGCAGGGCCAGCAGCACGGCGTCGTCCAGGGGCGCCGACGGCCTGAACCGCACCCGCTGCTCCCCGCCCACCTGCGCGATCAGCCCGGCGGGCGTGTCGGTGGCGGCGACCTTGCCCGCGTCGATGAGCGCGATCCGGTCGCAGAGGCGCTCGGCCTCCTCCATGAAGTGGGTGACCAGCACGATCGTCACGCCCGAGTCGCGTACCTGCTCGATCAGCTCCCACGTGTCGCGGCGCGCCTGCGGGTCGAGGCCGGTCGTCAGCTCGTCCAGCACCGCGACGCGCGGCTGGCCCACCAGCGCGAGCGCCACCGACAGCCGCTGGCGCTGCCCGCCGGACAACGTCTTGAACGCGCTGTCACGCTTGCCGGCCAGGCCGACCCGCTCCAGCAGTTCCTCCCAGTCCGCGGGATCGGGGTAGAAGGACGCGTACAGGTCCAGGGCCTCCCAGACCTTGATCTTTTCCGGCAGCGCGGCACTCTGCAACTGCATGCCCAGCAGGCCGCGCAGCTCCTGCCGGTCCTGCTCCGGGTCCAGCCCGGCCACCTGGACGGTGCCCCCGTCACGTTTGCGCAGCCCCGCCACGCACTCGACAGCGGTGGTCTTGCCGGCCCCGTTCGGCCCGAGGATGCCGAAGATCTCGCCCTCGGCGACCTCGAACGAGACGTCCTCGACCGCCAGGTGCTGCGGATACCGCTTGCGCAGGTTCCTGACCTCGATGATTTTCATGTCATCGACGCTAGGAACACCTCATCCGCCGGGGAATCCGGCTGGTTGCCCGGCGAGGGTGTACCTAGGTGCAGTGTGGCCGAACGTCCGGTTGCCCCAGACTGGTGTCATGCTTCGACGGTACGGTCAGGTCTCGACACTGCTCGCGCTGCTCCTCGTGCAGGTCCCCATGATCGTCCTGATGGCGATGATGCTGCTGCTGTCCTTCGCGCTCGGCATGGTCTTCCTGTTCCCGCCCCAGGTGATGATGGTCAGGAAACTGGCCGAGCTCAACCGCCGCCGGATGCGCGACTGGGCGGACGTCGAGATCGAGGCCCCGTACCTGCCCGCGCCCCCGCCCCCGGTCCCGCAGGCCGACGGCATGTACCGCTCGGAGCGCACGCTCTACAAGACGCCCCGCGTACCGGCCTGGAACAACCGGTGGAAGTGGCTGATGAGCGATCCGGCGACCTGGCGCGACGAGGTCTGGCTGCTGCTCGACCCGGTGGTGAAGGTGGGCCTGCTGCCGCTGCTGCTCCTGCTGCCCGGCCGGGGCCTGCGCGTCTACGCCCGGTGGAGCGGGCTGCTGCTCGGCGCGACCGCCGCCAGCCGCCTGGCCGGTCAGGTGAGCCATCTCCGGCGCACCCGCAACCTGGCCGCCGACTCCCAGGCGGCCGAGATGCGCAGGATCGAGCGCGACCTGCACGACGGCACGCAGGCCAGGCTCGTCGCCATCGGCATGACGCTGGGCGCGGTCGAGCAGCTCGTCGAGACCGATCCGAACGCGGCCAAGGCGCTGCTGGCCAAGGCCAGGGAAGCCTCCTCGGAGACGCTCACGGAGCTGCGCCGGGTCATCCGCGGCATCCACCCTCCGGTGCTCGCCGAACGCGGCCTGGCCGACGCCGTGCGGGCGCTGGCCATGGACAGCCCGCTCGACGTCACGGTGGACGTCCAGTTGCCGCACCGGCCGGAGGCTCCGGTGGAGGCGGCGGTCTACTTCGCGGTGAGCGAGTTGCTGTCCAACGCGGCCCGGCACGGCGACGCGCGCAGCGTCGTCGTGGACCTCAGCGCCAACGACACCGGCCTGCTCGTCACGGTGACGGACGACGGCCTGGGCGGCGCGGACCCGGCCAGGGGCAGCGGGCTGACCGGTATCGAACGGCGGCTGGCCGCCTTCGACGGCGTGCTCGCCGTGCACAGCCCGCCGGGCGGCCCGACGACCGTGAGCATGGAGCTGCCGAAGGTGCTGCCCCAGCCCTGGACGAACGAGCTGGGCAAACTGCCGCGCTGGAAGTCGGTCACGGTCATCGCCCTGTGGGGCACGGCCTGGTGCCCGACGTTCCCGCAGGGTCTCGTGGCCGGCGTGTTCAAGCTGTTCGGGGCGCGGGAGAAGACCTGGTTCCTCGCCCTGCACCTGCCGGGGCCGTGGCAGTGGCCGGTGATCGTCGCCATGATCCTGCTCGGTGTCTACATGTACGTCATGGCCATCCGCATCCCGGCCGCGCACGACCGCGAACGGTTCATGGCCGAGGCCGCTCCGGGGAAGCCGTGGTGCTGATGAACCGCGTGCTGATCGCCGAAGACCTCTACCTGCTCAGGGACGGCCTGGTCCACCTGCTCCAGGCGCACGGCTTCACGGTCGTCGCGGCCGTGGAGAGCGGGCCCGAGCTGCTGAAGGGGCTGCTGGAGCTGCGCCCCGACGTGTCGATCGTGGACGTCCGGCTGCCGCCCACGTTCACGGACGAGGGCCTGCAGGCCGCGCTGGCGGCCAGGAAGCAGCTCCCGGGCCTGCCCGTCCTCGTGCTGTCCCAGCACGTCGAGCAGCTTTACGCGCGCGAGTTGCTGGCCGACGGCTCGGGCGGGATCGGCTACCTGCTCAAGGACCGGGTCTTCAACGCCGAGCAGTTCGTGGACGCCGTACGCAGGGTGGCCGCGGGCGGCACCGCTATGGACCCGGAGGTGATCGCCAAGCTGCTGGCCAGGAACGCCAGGAACGAGCCGCTGGCCGCGCTCACGCCACGCGAGCGCGAGGTGCTGGAGGCCATGGCGGAGGGGCGCTCCAACGCGGCGATCTCGCAGCGGCTCTACCTCAGCGAGAGCGCGGTGGCCAAGCACACGGCCTCCATCTTCGCCAAGCTCGGCCTCGTGCCGTCGGACGACGACAACCGGCGCGTGCTGGCCGTGCTCGCCTACCTCAACAGCCGCTGACCCCGGCGATCCACCTGCCTGAGCCGGGGCGGCCGGATGTCCACGGCGGCCCTCCGCCTGTCGCGAAGCGCCCAGAGTTGTCGGTCACAGCGGCTATTTTCATAGAGGCACGGCGCGACGAAGAGGTGGTATCAGGTGAAAATCCGGGTAAACCGCGATGTTCTGGCAGATGCGGTGGCGTGGGCTGCCCGAGTCCTGCCCAGCCGCCCCGTGGTGCCGGTCCTGTCCGGGCTGCTGCTGGAGGCGGGCGACGACCTCACCCTGTCCGCCTTCGACTACGACGTCTCCGCGCGGGCCGCGATCGACGCCGACGTGGCCGAGACGGGGCGCGTGCTGATCCCCGGCCGCCTGCTGGCCGAGATCAGCCGCAGCCTGCCCGCCGACGGCGTCGAGCTCGTCACCGACGGCCAGGAGGCGGTGCTGACCTGCGGCAGCGCCGAGTTCGGGCTGATCACGATGCCGGTCGAAGACTTCCCGGCCCTGCCGGCCATGCCGCCGAGCATCGGCGCGATCGGCGGCGGCGTGTTCGCCTCCGCCGTCGGCCAGGTGGCCCCGGCGGCCAGCCGCGACGACACGCTGCCGATGCTCACCGGCATCAGGCTCGACGTCGAGGGCGAGTCGATGGCGATGGCGGCGACCGACCGCTATCGCATCGCGGCCCGCGATTTCGCCTGGCGGCCGGCCGCGCCCGACGTCGCCGTCTCCGCCATGGTCCCGGCGCGGGTGCTGGTCGAGGTGGCCAAGTCGCTGCGCGGGGGAGAGATCTCGGTCGCGATGGGCGACGGGGTGGCCGGGTTCGAGAGCGTGGGGCGCAGCACGACCGTGCGGCTGCTCGACGAGCAGTTCATCGACTACCGCGCCCGGCTGACCGCCGACTGGTCGATCAGGGCCGACGTCGCCGTGACAGCGTTCGTGGACGCCATCAAGCGGGTGGCCCTGGTGGCCGAGCGCAACACCGCGATCCGGCTGTCGTTCAGTCAGGGGCAGGTGCTGATCCAGGCGGGCGGCGGCGACATCGGGCGCGGCGCCGAGGTGGTCCCGTGCGAGCTGCACGGCGACGACATCCAGATCGCCTTCCAGTCGCAGTTCCTGCTCGACGGGCTGACGGGCATCGAGAGCGACCTGGCTCGCGTCAACATGGAGTCGCCCACCAGGCCCGCCCTCATCCAGGACGTGCCGGGCGACGGCCGGCCCGCCTTCCGCTACCTCGTCATGTCACTGCGCCAGTCCTGAGGCGAGGTGCCCCCGTCAGGCTCGTCGTTCGCCCGTCTGGCGCTCGGCCACCAGGCGGAACACCCTCTTGAACTCGGCGTACGCCTCTTCACCGACCGCCTTCGCGTGCTCCGCCTCCAGCTCGGCGAGGATGGCGTCCGACTTCGCCATGCCGTCCAGCCCTTTCCCGGTCGGCACGATCAGCTTGGCCCGCCGGTCCGCCGGGTCGGGCTGCCGCTCCACGTACCCGAGCGTCACCAGCTCGTCCACCAGCGTGCCGATCACCTGCTTGTGCTGGCCGGACTGCGCGGCCAGTTCCGTGGCCCGGCTGCCCTCCGCGTCCAGGTAGGCGAGCACGGCGCCGTGCCGGGGCCGCAGGCCGGGATGCCCCTGCTCGCCCATCTTGGTGAACAGCTCGCGCTGCAGGCTGAACAGCGTCCGGCCGGACAGGACGCCGAGGTCGGGGTCCGCCCGCTTGTGCTCGCTCCTGCGCACCGCACGCTCCTCAACTAGTCACTATCTTTGACTGTCACTAATTCATACCTTATCGTCGGGCCATGACGATGGTGGAGCTGACCAGATTCCGGGTCTCTCCCGGCCACGCGGACGCGCTGCTCGCGGCCCGGCCGGGCATGATCGCCGACTTCCGGGCCGACCGGGCCGGGTTCCTGGGCGCCAGGCTGGTCCGCATGTCCCCGGACGAGTGGCTGGACATCGTCGACTGGCGATCCGGCGCCGACTTCGCGCGATCGCGGGAGAAGGGCGCCAACCTGCCCGGCATCCGGGCCTTCTTCGACCTGATCGACGAACTCGTCTCCGCCGAGGAGGGCACCCTCGCCTGAGCCGGGCGCGAAACGCCGAACGGGCGGCCGGCGACGATGCGCCGGCCGCCCGCGGGCGACGATCCTAGGACTCGGTGAGCGCGATGAGAATGTGCTCCATGCAGGCGTGCCCGGCCCGCTCGGCCGCCGCCGCGTCACCGGCGGCGATGGCCCGCGCGATCGCGTCGTGCGGGATGTAGCTCTTGTTGAGCGAGGTTCCCGCGGCCGTGATGCTGGCCCGCAGCGCCGCGGAGAAGTCCTCGTAGAGGTCGATGAGCACCAGGTTGTGCGTGGCGTGCGCGACGGCCATGTGGAAGGCCAGGTCGGCCTCGACGAAGAAGTCGGGGTCGTCCAGCTCCCAGGCCCGCTCGCGCTCGGCCAGCGCGGCCTCGATGCGCCGGATGTCCTCGTCGGTACGCCTGGTGGCGGCCAGACGGGCCGACTCGACCTCCAGCGCGCGGCGTACTTCGAGGATCTCGAGCTGCTCGGCCTGGCGCAGCCGGCGCAGCATGGCGCCGGACAGCTCGCTGGTCGCCCGGACGTAAGTGCCGTCCCCCTGACGGCACTCGAGCAGCCCGGCGTGCGTGAGCGCGCGTACGGCCTCCCGAACGGTGTTGCGGCCCACCCCGAGCTGCTCGGCGAGCACGGTCTCGGTCGGGATCTTTCCGTTCATCGGCCACGACCCTGATGTGATCTGCTCCTTGAGCTGATCGATCACCTGGTCGACGAGCGAAGCCCGCTGCGCCGTACGCAGACTCACAGTCCGCCTCCTCCGGGGAAACCAGTCATCCTATGAGTCAATGACTGGTAGACCCTAATTATTCCAGACTGAAAACGCCAAATCTGGAGCCCCCGGAGGTTCAGCTGGCAACCGTGGCGTCGGCCGTCACCCCCGCCATGCCGGAGCGCACTCCGGCAGCTTCGAGGGCCTGACGGTAGGCCGCCATCTGCTGCTCTCCGGACCCGACCCGGCCGTACTGATCGCCCAGCTCACGCCAGCAACGAGCGGCCTGCCGGTCGGAGCCGAACACCGGACGGTCGAGCGAGCCGAGCAACTCGTGCGCGGTACGCAGGTGCGCGGTGGCGTCGGCGCCCGCGTCGAGCGCGACGGTGGCCAGCACGAGGTGGGCCTCGGCGGCCGTCGTGCCCGAGCGGTCGTGCGACAACCCCAGCGCCGTGACGGCCAGCTCGCCCGCGCCTGCCCGGTCGCCGGCCCGCAGCCTGACCCGCGCGTGCACGATGAGGCTCTCACCGTGCTCGCGCGCGGTGCCGGGGAACACCGCGAACGCCCTGACCGCGCTCGCGATGAGCCGCTCCGACTCCTCGATCGGCGCGGTGGCCATCCTGGACCAGTGCATGGCGGTCCGGGCGAGCTGGAGCGCGAGCCGGGTCTGGCGGCCCGCCCCGATCGCGTCGTCGGCCAGGCGCACGGCCAGCGCGGAGTCCTCGCCGGCCGCGGCGGCGGCGCTCGCCTGCCACAGCGCCTGGACCTCCGCGGAACGGTCCACAACTTCAGGAACGCCGGTCAGGCCCAGGACACGGCCGACGTAGGTGAGCTCGGGAGAGCCGCTCTCGCCCTCGTCGCGCGCCTCGATCAGCGCGGCGGCGAGGTCGGTGGCGAGCTCACCCTGGGTGATGGACAGCCGTCCGGCCTGCGCCAGCGCGGACGCCGCCAGGTCACGGGCCCGCAGGCGGTCGCCCGCGCGCTGGTAGCAGCGGCTCAACGCGATCGTGAGCGGAAGGTCGGCCAGCCGCTCGGGATGAGCCGCGGCCTCCCTGCGCAGGCGTTCGAATGCCTCCACGGCCTGACCCAGCCTGCCCTGGGCCTCGAGCGCACGCGCCCTGCCGAACCGCGCCTGCGCGGTCAGCATGGCGTTCTCCTCGTCGGCCGCCTTCACGATCTCCGTGAAACGGTCGGCGGCGAGGGACGGGTCACCGTGCTGTAGTTCGAGCTCGGCGTGACGCAGCCCGAGCTCGGTGTCGATGCGCTGCCGAGGCTCGATCCCGTGAAGGAGGAACTCGGTCGTGCACCCCAGGCGCTCGGCCAGGAGCCGGGCCACCACAGGAGTCGGCGTGCGCTTGCCCGACTCAATGAGCGAGACATAACTGTCAGACAGGTCGGGTCCGGCCAGCTGGGCCTGAGACATCCGCCTGTTCAGCCGCAGTCCTCGGACGCGGTCACCGATGGTTCCCTGACTCGGCATCTCATCTCTCAGGGCGGGGAAGGGTCAACAACACGCAATGATTGCATGAAGTGGCCGAATCTGGTATCCCCGCGTGAAGAATTTGCCACGTCGAGATTAATCGTCGCTGTCGTCCTTGGTGGGAAAAAGCATCTGACAGACCTCAAGGTAGAGCGTTTCCGGATACGGAATGTACTCGACCGTTGACAGAGCCTGATCCTGGCCGGCTGACTCGAGGATGAACTCACCGTAACCGAGCATGCGCCCGAGCAGAGATCTTTGGAAGCTCATGTCGGTGACCTTGCCCAGGGGCATCATCGCGACCTTGCGCGTGATCAGCCCCGTGGTCAGCAACATACGCGTGGAAGTCACCACAAAGTAATCGACCGACCACTCCGCGACTTTCCATACGAAACGGATCAGCAGCAGGAGCCAGAGCCACCAGACGACGACCAGCGCCGTGCCCCCTGCCTCGCCGCCGCCGAAGAACCGGCTGAGCAGCCCGGCGACGATCAGGCCGCCGAGCACCTCGGCGACCGGACGCAGCAGGATGGCAGGGTGCCGCCGCACCATGATGACCTGTTGTTCGTGGGGGAGGAGGTAGCGGTTGACCGACGATGGAGCGGAGTCCCCGTGGGTCACAAGTCTCATGAGAGGCTGTTCACAAATTGAGCCAGCGAGTCGGCTGCGTTGAACACCGTGTCGAACGCTCCTCTCACCGCGTCTGCGGCGTCAGCTGGTCGCGCGAACAGGTAGTACGCAACAAATGCGATACCACCGTATGTGAGGACCTTTTTGACCTGCACCGTCGCCTCCGTGCCACTTACCCACTCCACCCGCCGTATACATTACCCACCTGCATGCCGGGGTAAAGGTGAACTTGGCAGGTTAGTTCCGATCTTGCTCAACCACGCTCGCTGGCCACCAGAGCCAGCACGTGAAGGTGCTTGCGCGCGATGCGCTCGACGAGGCTCGGATGTGCGTAGCCGGTGACCTCCAGCGCGCCGTAGTGCGCTGCCTCGACGCAACGCGTTACGGTGGTCGCGGAGTGAACGCCGGCGAACTCGTCGCACAGCACTGTCTCCACGTCCGCGTACGGAGTCGCGTCCGCCTCGGTGTGATCGCTCATCGTGCCCCCACGCACATGCGGAAGTTGCCTTCCTGTCTCTTCGTACCCACCCAACCACATTATGTAACGAAGTCGTGACTCGGCGTGACGGGAAAGAGGCTTTTCAGGTCGGCGGGTGCTTCGGGGCCGGGGTCAGACGACGCCGTAGAGCCGGTCGCCGGCGTCGCCGAGGCCCGGCACGATGTAGCCCTGCTCGTTGAGCCGCTCGTCGAGCGCCGCGGTGACCACGCGGACGGGCCTGCCCGAGTTGGCGAACACCTTGTCCATGTGCGCCAGCCCTTCGGGCGCGGCCAGCAGGCACAGCGCCGTGACGTCCACCGCGCCCCGGTCGAACAGGAACTGCACGGCCGCCGCCAGCGTGCCGCCGGTGGCCAGCATCGGGTCCACCACGAAGCACTGCCGCCCGGACAGGTCGTCGGGCAGCCGGGTGGCGTACGTCTCGGCCTGGAGCGTGGACTCGTCGCGGATCATGCCGAGGAAGCCGACCTCGGCCGTCGGCAGCAGCCTGGTCATGCCGTCGAGCATGCCCAGCCCCGCGCGCAGGATCGGCACCACCAGCGGGTACGGCTTGGCCAGGCGGACGCCGTGGGCGGAGGCGACCGGAGTCTCGACGGTGACATCGGTGACCCGCACGTCTCGGGTGGCCTCGTACGCGAGCAGGGTCACCAGTTCGTCGGCGAGCCTGCGGAAGGTCGGTGAGTCGGTGCGGACGTCGCGCAACGTGGTGAGCTTGTGGGCCACGAGGGGATGATCGACGACGAGGGTCTCCATGGGACCACACGCTATCCCCTGGCTCTCTGTGCTGAGCACCCCCCTCACCTGGGCCGCCCCGCCCGCGGAACGCGCCCGGTGGAACGCGACACGCCGTCGTCCGCGACTCGCATCTTTGGTTTTGATCACAATTTGGCCCGAGAGGCACACGGCGGGTGGCCGGTTCTGGAACGATTGGGTGCTGGTGATACCTGTCGTGTCAGAGGTCGGGTGGGGATGGCGATGACAGACGAAGACGCTCTCGACTTCGCCATCGTGATTTATCGCGAGGACGACCGCTGGCAGGCGGAGCTCCTGCCGGTCACACTCACGTCCGACCTGGAGGGGCTGATCCATGCCCTGAGGCAGCAGCCGAGCGAGAGCGGCACCGTCGGCCTGGTCGCCGTCGGCGACGAGTTCTTCGTGGCGCTGCGGGTCCTGGGCGAGCGGGTGGACGTGTTCCTGTCCGACATCGCCGCCTCCTGGGACTTCCCGCTGGCTCGGCAGGTCCTCGAGTACCTCGACGTCCCCGTGCCGGACGAGGAGGAGCTCGACGAGATCCTCCAGGACGAGGAGACCGTGCTTCCCGCCGGAGATCTGTCGATCTTCGCCGATCTCGGGTTGGACGAGATGGAGCTGGGCATCCTCTCCGGGGACATCGATCTGCTTCCCGAAGATGTGTTGTCCAGCATCGCCGCGCGGCTCGGCTTCTCCGAGCCGTTCGAGCGTGCCATCGAATCGGTCTTCGGCTGACCCCCCTGGAGCGCGGACATGGCGTCCAACACCTTTTCTGCGGCTTTTGTCAGGACCTCCGACGGCTGGAGCGGGGCCGAGGTCGATCTCGGGGACGCCGAGCTCGTCGACGACCTCGGTGACGCGGTCTTGGAGGCGCTGAACCTCACCGGCGACGAACTGGCCCTGCTCTGCGTCGAGGTCGAGGACGAATGGTTCGCCATCGCCCGCTACCGCGGCGCGGACGAGCCGCGGGTGTTCCTCTCCGACGTGCACGCGGTACTGTCCGACAAGCTGGGCGAGCTGTTCGCCGAGTTCGCCGGCGTGGTCCCCGACAAGGACGGCAACGGGCTCGGCGTACGCCCGGCAGGCGACTTCGAGCTGCTCGGCGATCTCGGCGTGAGCTCCGAGGAACTGCTGGAGCTGAGCATGGAGGAGGGCATGCTGCCCGCCGACATCCTGTCGGTGATCGCCGAGCGGCTGTCGTTCGCCGACGAGCTCGACCGGCTGCGGTGACCCGGGCGGCGGGCGTACGGCGGCGGGGCCCGCGGTGACCCACGAGGAGGCCATGCGCCTGGCGCTGGCCCAGGCCGCCGCGGCCGGCGACAGGGGCGAGATCCCCGTGGGGGCGGTCGTCCTCGACCCGCTCGGCGAGATCCTGTCCGCCGCGGGCAACGACCGCGAGTCCGCCGCCGATCCGACCGCCCACGCCGAGGTGCTCGCGCTGCGCGCCGCCGCCGCGCGGCTGGGGGAGTGGCGGCTGAGCGGCTGCACGCTCGTGGTGACGCTGGAGCCCTGCACGATGTGCGCGGGGGCGGCTGTACTGGCCAGAGTGGCGCGAATCGTCTACGGCGCCACCGACGAGAAGGCCGGGGCCGTGGGCTCGCTCTGGGACGTCGTACGCGATCGCCGGCTCAATCATCGGCCCGAGGTCGTCATGGGTGTGATGGCCGATGAGTGCGGCTCCGTACTGAAGCGGTTCTTCGCCACTCGCAGAATCCGGTAAGCTCGTCCGCGGTGGTGTCGCCTAGTGGCCGAGGGCGCACGCCTCGAAAGCGTGTGATGGGGCAACTCATCCGTGGGTTCAAATCCCACCACCACCGCCACCGCGAAGGGGCTCCGACCGAAGGGTCGGGGCCCCTTCGCTCGTCCGAGGGTCCGTGCCCCTCGATCCGGACCGTCAGGCCGATAACCGTAACCGTCTTCGCCGGGCATTCTCGGAAACGGCGTCGGAAAGCCGCGCGGCCCGCCCTGCCCGGCGGGCGCAGAAAAGGGAGCCGCGAATCGCGGCTCCCTTTTTGCATTCCTTTCTCAGGTGGGCAGCTCAAGGACCCTGGCGTGCAGGATCGATCGCTGGTGCAGTGCCGCGCGCAGCGCTCGGTGCAGCCCGTCCTCCAGATAGAGCTCGCCCTGCCACTGCACCACGTGCGGGAAAAGGTCCCCGTAGAAGGTGGAGTCGGCGGCGAGCAGCGAATGCAGGTCCAGCATGGCCTTCGTGGTGATCAGAGAGTCGAGCCGGACCTGCCGGGGAGGAATCTGCGCCCACTCGCGGTTCGTCAGACCGTGGTCGGGATATGGACGTCCGTCGCCGACTAGCTTGAAGATCACCCCCCCGATTTTAGGAGAGATTCCGATTCCTCGCGCTATCCGTCCGGGCCGGTGCAAGACACCGAGATCGCAGTCGGCGTTGTGGCACGGGATCGCGGTCAGCGCGGCGCAGTGAGACGGCAGTCGGCGGGCGCGCCCTTTTCGTAACCGCGCCGGAAGGCGTTGACGCGTTGCGCGGAGCTGCCGTGCGTGAACGATTCAGGATCGATTCTGCCCGTGGTGCGCCGCTGGATTCTGTCGTCGCCCACCGCGGCGGCGGCGTCGAGCGCTTCCGAGATTTCCGCCCGGGTGAAGGGACGCTCGTAGAATCCGGTCTCGATGGCGTTGCGGGCCCAGACCCCGGCGTAGCAGTCGGCCTGGAGCTCGATCGGGACCGAGTCGTCCTTGCCGAGCGCGCCGAGCAGGTTCTGGACGTGGTGGCCGTACTCGTGGGCGATCACGTACGCCTGGGCGAAGGGGCCGCCCTTGGCGCCGAATTCTGTGTGGAGCTGGTCGAAGAAGCTCAGGTCGAGGTAGACGCGCTGGTCACCCGGGCAGTAGAAGGGGCCGACGGCGGAACTGGCCGAGCCGCACGCGGTACGTAACCGGCCGGAGTACAGAACGGTCTTGGACGGGCGGTATTCGGAGATCTCCCGCTTCCAGTAGTCCTGGATGCTGTTGACCACGCCGACCACCCGGCACTTCTCCGACTGGTCGGCGTCCTTTCCCGTGCGGCACTGCTCCGACAGGTTGGACGGGGGCCGCCGCTGGGCCGGCTCGCCGCCGCCTCCCACGTTGTTCAGGACGAACACCAGCACCAGCACGATGAGGCCGACGATCCCGCCGCCGCCGATGACCACGCCCCCGGGGAATCCGGAGAAGCCGCCGCCACCACCGCCTGATCCCGCGTCCTCCACCTGTGAGGGGTCGAGGTCGGCCTGGTCCCTGAAGTCCATGCTGACGTTCTTACCCTGCTTTGCCCCGTTCGGCGGAACGGGTTCAGATGCCGTCGCTGAAGGTGTCGCACCGGACGGGGTCGCCGGTTCGGTAGCCGGTGCCGAACCACTGCTCGCGTTGCCGGGAGGTGCCGTGGGTGAAGGCGTCAGGGGTCACGCGGCCCTGCGTGCGGCGCTGGATGCTGTCGTCGCCGACGGCCGCGGCGGCGCTGAGCGCCTGGTCGATGTCCTCCTGGGTGAACGGCTCGCGGTAGAAGCCGGTCTTGACCGCGTTGTGCGCCCAGACCCCGGCGTAGCAGTCGGCCTGGAGTTCGAGGCGTACGGACGGGCTGTTGGCGCCCGGACGGTTGTCGCGGCCCACCTTGCTCATGGTGCCGAGGAGGTTCTGGACGTGGTGGCCGTACTCGTGGGCGATCACGTACGCCTGGGCGAAGGGGCCGCCCTCGGCCCCGAAGTCGCGCTGGAGAGTGTCGAAGAAGGTCAGGTCCAGGTAGACCTTGCGGTCGGCCGGGCAGTAGAACGGCCCCGCGGCGGAGTCGGCCGGGCCGCAGCCGGTGTTGACCGCCTGCGAGAACAGCACGGTCTTGGCGGGGGTGTACTCCTTGCGCTCGTTGTCCCTGAAGTACTGCCGCCAGTAGGACTGGATGCTGTTCACGGTGCCGACGACGCGGCAGTCCTCCGACTGGTCGGCGTCGGCGCCCGTCTTGCAGCGTTCGGCGAGGTTGCCGCTGGGCGACAGCGCGGGCGGGGCGCTCGGCTGCTGCCCGCCGCCCTGCTGCCCGTTCTGGTCGCCGGTGAAGGGGGTGGGCACGATCCCGAACAGGAACATCGCCCCCAGCGCCAGGAGCAGCAGCAGGCAACCGCCGCCCCGGCCGCCGATGGGCAGCATGCAGCCGCCGCCCGGCATCCCGCCGAATCCGCCGCCGCCACCGCCGCGGCCGGGCTGTGGGCCGGAGGCCCGTACGTCCTCGACCTGTGACGGGTCGAGTGGCTTGTCGTCCTCGAACTGCATCGCTCGTCCCTCCCCGACGCAATTCCTCCCCCGTAGCGATTCGATTACGCAGGGCAACGATAAGAGGGGTGATATTTCGGATTTAACCCGATAATCTGGCCCGCATGACGGGTGGCATGGTGGGGATCGCGCTGGTTTCTCTGGGCATGGTGCTGACGCCCGGCCCGAACATGATCTATCTGGTCTCCCGCTCGATCACCCAAGGACGCCGCTCGGGGCTGATCTCGCTCACGGGCGTCTTCCTGGGCTTCACCGTGTACCTGACCGCGACCTGCCTCGGGCTCACGGCCGTCTTCGCGTACGTGCCGGCCGCGTACACGGCGCTGAAGCTGGCCGGCGCGGCGTACCTGCTCTGGCTGGCCTGGAACGCGGTCAAGCCGGGCGGTCTGTCGGCCTTCGAGCCGCGCGACCTGCCGGTGGAGCGGCCGGGCAAGCTGTTCACGATGGGGTTGCTGACCTGCCTGCTCAACCCCAAGATCGCCATCCTCTACCTGTCGCTGCTCCCGCAGTTCATCGACCCCTCGATGGGTCACGTGCTGCTGCAGAGCCTCGCGCTCGGCTCGGTCCAGATCCTCGTCGGCACCCTGGTCAACGGGCTGATCGTGATCAGCGCGGGCGCTCTGGCGGCGTTCCTGGCCCGCCGGCCGGTCTGGGTGCGCGTCCAGCGGTACGTCACCGGCACGATCCTCGGCGGCTTCGCCGTCAGCATGGCGACCGACCGCTCCAAGGCCCTGGTCGCCACCTGACCCGGACCAGCCCGGCCCCGGTGGCGGACGACCGGGTCGGCCGGTCGAAGAACACCTCCACCCACGTAGCGGAGGCAGGCTGTGTACGGCTCAACTCGCGCGGCCTGATCCAGTAGCGCTCCGTGCGGCGTCACCGCCTCAAGGCGCTCCCGCTGCCCCGTCGTCGGCGGTCTGTGGCCTGATCGTGGCCCGAGGCACCGCCGTCACCGTGCTGCGAATGCGCCCGAGACCGGTGACCCCGTGGAATCGCTACCGAAGGGGGTTGGTGGAGATTTCGCCGGAGGGGGTGACGTCGTAGATCTTCTCGGGAGTTCCCGCGGCGTACGCGGACGAGGCGGTCGCGGCGCCGAAGCCGAGCGCGAGAAGGCCGGCCGTGGCCATGACGGCGAATTTCCTGAGCAGTCTGACGCGGGTCATGAGACCTCCCGTGCGATACGAAGATGCAGGGGAGATGGTATTGGACCCGCCGATCGTGACACAATCCTCCATTTAGGATGCTCCACAACCCTACGTACGGCAGGGAGGTGATGGTGTCAGGCGAACACCCCACAAGCCCCTGCCTTTCCGGTGAACAGACGGCATTCCTACGGGCCGGCGACCGCAGGCGTGCGGTCCGAGGGGCGGACGCGCCAAAAGCGCGGATCTCCGCGGCCTTGCCGACGACGCGATCCTCTCCGAGAAGATCGGTCTGCGCGTGCGGGCCGCGATCAAGCGAGGCGACACCACGCGCCCGCACGATCAAGGCGGCGGTGCCACATCGGCGGGTGATCCGTACGCGCACCGGACGAAGCTGACCGGTGCCGCCGAATCGCCGGGCGACCGCTGGGTGGGACGGCTTGCAGACCGCCTTCAACCGGCCGTGGAGAGCGCCCCGTGCGGCGGCTGTTCCGACCCGACGGCGACGCATCAGGCGAGCATCGCTCCGAGCAGCCCGTCCGCACTGCACCGTGTCTGCCCGACCTCACCGCGTGGCCGCCCGGTACGGACGCCGTGGGGGACGTCCTGCCGATCTCTCCTGGGGACCTATGGCCTGACGAGTTCTCTTGTAAGGCACCTGTAAGCCTGCACGTCTATACAGGTGCACCAATACGCCGGAAGCCTGCACGAAGACGGCCTTCCATCCGTAATCGCCGCAAACAGGCTCGGTCATCCCGTTCCCTTTCATGCCGACTCCCTTGAAGGAGGGCAGCGCTACTCGTGACGCTGGAGATCAGATTCCTCGGGCCGTGGCAGGTCCTGGCCGCTGACGAACCGGTCCGGCTCGCCGGGCATCGACGCATCGGTGTGCTGGCCAGGCTCGCCCTGAACGCCGGGCAGGTCGTACAGACCGAGCGGGTCCTCGTCGACATTTGGGGCGACGGAACCGCGGTGACCGCGGACAAGCAGCTCCACATCGTGATCTCCAAACTCCGCGACGCTCTCGGGCCCCACAGCACCGAAGAGGTCATCCAGACCGTGCCCGGCGGCTACCGGCTCGCGCTCGACCCCGATCGCATCGACGCCCTCCTGTTCGCCCGCCTGGTCAAACGTGCCCGAACCGCTCAGGAGCAAGGGGGCAGTGCCGCCGCCGACTCCCTGTTTCGCACAGCCCTGCAGTTGTGGCGGGGCGAGCCGCTGGCCGGGCTGACCGCTCCGTGGGCCCGCATCGAGGCCACCCGGCTGGAGGAAGAGCACCGCACCGTCCTGGAGGACCACGCCGATCTCCGTCTCGCCGCCGGGGACCATCACGCGGTGGCCGCCGACCTGGCCGTACACGTGCGTGCCCATCCGCTACGCGAACGTCCTGCCGCGCAGCTCATGCTCGCCCTGCACCGGGCCGGGCGCTCGTCCGAGGCGCTCGGCGTCTACCAGGGCACCCGCAGGATGATGGTCTCCGAACTCGGCCTCGAACCCGGCGCCGAACTCCGTCGTCTGCACCAGGCCGTCCTGGTCAAGGACCCCGCCCTCGACCTGCCCGTTCCGGCCCAGCGGGTCACGCTCGGCGAGCCGTACGTCCCGGCTGAACTGCCCGCCGACACCCACGCCTTCACCGCCCGCGCGGCCGAGATCGACCACCTGCGCACCGCGCTCGGCCCCGCCGACCTGGGCGAGGCCGCGATCACCGTGATCGACGGGCCGGGCGGCATCGGCAATTCCGCCCTTGCCGTCCACGTCGCCCACGCCATGGCCGCCCGGTTCACCGACGGCGTCATCTACCTCAACCTGCACGGAAGCACCCCCGGACTCGACCCGCTGCCCCCGGCTCAGGCCCTGCGCCACCTGCTGCGCTCCCTCGGCCTGGACGGCGCCGCCGTCCCCGCGGACCCGGGCGAGGCCGCCGCCCGCTACCGCTCCCTGACCGCGACCGGCAACCTGCTGGTCATCCTGGACAACGCCCGCGACGTCCGCCAGGTCCGTCCGCTCATCCCCGGCGGCTCCGGCTGCCGGGTGCTGATCACCAGCCGGGACCCGCTGGCCACCCTGGACAACACCCGCCACCTCCACCTGGGCACCCTGAACGTCGCCGACGCCGCCGCGCTCCTGTCGCGACTGGCCGGACCCGAGCGGGTGCACGCCGAACCGCGGGCGGTCGCACAGATCGTCCACCTGTGCGGCGGTTTCCCCCTCGCCCTGCGGATCGTCGGCGCCCGCCTGGCCGCCCGTCCCGACTGGACCCTGTCCGACCTCGAAGTACGGCTGGCCGACGCCACCCGCCGCCTGGACGTGCTGGAGTACGCCGACCTGGCCATCCGCGCCAGCATCGCGGTCAGTCACCACCATCTGCAGGAAGAACCCGCCGGCCGCGACGCCGCCCACCTGCTGCCCCTGCTCGGCCTGCT